>NZ_JBIWFC010000027.1:0-59638 GCF_044762845.1 Lysinibacillus sp. NPDC096382 | reverse complement strand
ACAGCTTGTAATTTATCTTTGGCAGTATATTTTTTGACCATACAAAAACTGCACCTCCAATTGTTAGATGTGTCTAACAATTGGGGCGCAGTTCATTTTGTCCAAAGGTTTCATAATTATTTCGGCTCCCATGATACGAGTGCCGCATGGAAATCATGACGATAATAATAACGACCGTTCTTTTCTTCAATAAACGGCAAGAGCGATTCCTCAACATGCTCTCTATTAAAAGTGTTATTTACTATTTTTTTACTTTGTGTTGTTATAAGCTGTTCATAGCTTTCATATTCATACACTCGTTCTAACGGGATGATTTTGCACTCTGCATAAATATCCATTTCATAGAGCAAATTTAAAAATTCTATATAATCTCTTCGTGGAAATTTAATATCATAGCCATACTTGTCGTATAAAATTTCATAGTGAGGTTGAATCGGCCCTGTTGTCATGCCAATAATTGCACGCTTTTTAGCTAGACGATTCATGTGGTAAAGTGCTGATTTGATTTCATACATACGATAAAAGCAATTGACACCTATGACTATATCATGCTCTCCTACCTCATCTTCAGCAAGGGTTTCCCACTTTGCATGAAGATAAGAAACATGTTGCCTATCCTCCAGACAATTTTCTAAATAGCTAAGGATACTTTCTGAGCTATCTACACAAGTTAGCTGTCGCACATGATCAGCTAGCGGAAACGTATAATTGCCCCAGCCTGGACCAATTTCCAATACAGAGTGCTCCGGTTGAATACTTTTTTTAATTTCTTGAAAAATTTTTGCGGCGTAAGGATCTGTTTGTCCAGTCTTTTTACGTGCGATTGACTGCGCCCAAAACTGCTCCTCTAATTGATCATTGACCATTCTTTCAGGCATTTGACCATGCCAATCTTTCATACCTTCCTGCCATAATGCCTCATAATCAATGGCTAACGGTCCTTTTCTTGTCATACAGGTACCTCTATATTCGTGATTTCGTATACTTTTTTCATATCGAGATTCGCACGCACATGTTTTGCAAGCATATTGTACGCATCCTCTCTACGTTCTGCATCACTTTTCACGTCACTTGGTAACGCAGCGAGCCCTTTTTTCACGCGAATGTCATTAACAAGCTGTCTTGTAAAGATGCGATTATGGAATAAACCGTGGAAATATGTTCCGATCACTTGTTCATCAGCACTTACTGCACCATCTTCTCGCCCATCTGCAAGCTGTAAAAATGGGGATGCTTCATCACGTAAAATTTTCGTACGTCCAAGATGAATTTCATAGCCAGTAAACGTATCCTGGCCTCTTGTTCCTGTCATTTGCACTGTTTTTTTATCACCAACAAAAACCGTTTCCATCGGTAATAATCCTAGACCTTGCGCTGAATCCCCATTACCTTCTACTGCATCTGGGTCCAGTAATGTTTCACCTAGCATTTGGAAGCCGCCGCAAATGCCAATAATCTTTGTCCCTCGTGCGCGTAAATTTGCTATCGCATGATCGAAGCCTTGTTCCTTTAGCCACGCTAAATCATCTATTGTACTTTTTGTTCCAGGTAGTATAAGTAAGTCGGGCGTACCAAGCTCATTGACATTGCCAATTAAACGCACACCAACCTCTGGCTCATCAAAAAATGGATCAACATCCGTAAAATTTGAAATGCGCGGCAGCCGAATCATTGCCACATCCACGCCAAACTCCCCTTGCTTTGGCTTTTTAAAGCGCAATGAAGATAATGCTAGCGAGTCTTCAGCCTCAATATTGACATCTACATATGGTATAACTCCAAGGACAGGAATCCCCGTTTCACGTTCTACCCATTCAATGCCATCATCGAGTAATTCTCGCAGCCCTCTGAATTTATTTATAATCAGCCCTTTTACACGTGCACGTTCTGCATCGTCAAGTAATGCGAGTGTGCCAATTATCGATGCAAATACTCCACCCCGATCGATATCAGCCACTAGCACAACCGCTGCATCTGCTAGATGAGCCATGCGCATATTTGCTATATCACGGTCTTTTAAATTAATTTCTGCAGGGCTACCCGCACCTTCAAGGACAATGACATCATATGTATTTTGTAAAGTTCGTACTGATTTTTCAACGATCGGCATCGCTTCTTGTACGAATTGATTGCGATAGCTTTTGGCGTCCATATTTAAAAAATGCTTGCCATGAACAATTACTTCTGATACCATATCCTGCTTTGGTTTTAGCAATATAGGATTCATATCCGTAGTTGCGACAACTCGTGCTGCCTCTGCTTGTACACCCTGTGCCCGGCCAATTTCTCCGCCGTCTTGAGTTACGAACGAATTAAGGGCCATATTTTGTGATTTAAACGGTACTACCTTTAGCCCATCATCAGAGAAAATACGGCACAGCGCAGTACAAATCATACTTTTCCCCACATCAGATGCCGTTCCTTGAACCATGATAGATTTTGCTGGCATAGTCTTTTCCCTCCTTTTTTATAGTTGAAGCGGGGGAGCAAGTCTGGGTCCTTGCGCGGGTGTTCTTCTTGCTTTCGCGTATATTCCCTCCAAAGCGAGAATATTCTGATACGTCCCGCGAGTATTTTCACAAACATGCGAAGTTCACCTTGATACACGGGGTTCAGCTTGCTTCCGGTATTCTCCCCCGTTCCGTGGGTATTTCCTCCGAAGCGCGAGTATTGCCACGTTCCACAGGTATTCTCACAAAAGTGAGAATCTCGAATTAGAATTCTAGACCTTTTACAGCTGGAATGCCTTCATCATAATAATGCTTTGTCGCATCGATTGTTGATACTAAATCGGCCATTGCAATTAGCGCTGGATTCGCGCTACGTCCTGTTACGACTAAATGCATTGTAGATGGACGCTGCTGAATGGCTTCAATGACTTCGGCTAATGGGAGCACATCATCGATTGGAAATTTTGTAATAGCCAGCGCATTGTTGAGCTCGTCTAATACGAGTACATCAATACTGTCGTCTTGCAAGGCAGCCTTTGTTTTTTCCCATGCTTTTGCTAATGCAGCACGATGCTCGTCTGGTGTTTTTGTCCAAGTGAAGCCGATTCCCATTTGCTCCATTTCTACGCCAAGCTTACGAAGAGCAATTTGCTCTCCGTATGTACGCTCTGGTGATTTAATAAATTGCATATAGCGTACATTCAGGCCTCGACCAACTGCTCGCAATGTGACACCAAGAGAAGCAGTTGTTTTGCCTTTCCCTTCACCCGTGTACACTAAAAACAAGCCTTTTCTAGCCATTCTTCATGCCTCCCTTAAAGCCATGTTGTTTTTTCTTCAAATGAGGTACGTTTCTTGTCTTTAAGCTCCTGTTCTTCTGGGTAGCCAATAAAGATCGTTCCTACTACCTTTTGTGATTCACTTGCGCCAATGAATGCATGCATACGTGAATCATGAACAAGCCCTACACCACGTGTACGCCATACAAAACCAAGCCCAAGCTCTTCTGCAGCAAGCCACATAGACATAATAGCACTACATACGGCAAAAACATTATCTGCTGTCGCATCGGCATCGTCTTCTACAATATCTGCTGTCACAACAATGGCCACAGGCGTTGTTTGAACAACTTTTAACGAGCTTTCCACTAAATTTGGTTTTGTTGGGAATCGCTCTTGCAAATAGGCATTCGCCATTTCCTCGTAGCGTTTCATCGCATCGTCCTGAATAACATAAAAATGCCAAGGCTCACGCATACGGTCATTTGGAGCATAAGTTGCGGCTTGTAAAATTTGCTCAATCTTCTCTTTTTCAACAGGCTGTGTCGTGTAATTACGAATCGCTCGACGATTTTTTAAAGCCTCGATTACTGTCATGATGTGTTTCCTCCTTATGCTCAAGTAAGTTTTTTATGAGAAAGCAAGCCCTTGCTCCTCAAACCATTGAATTTTCTCGCGTACATTGACGACTTCGCCAACGACAATCATGGAAGGATTATGATAGCCTTCTCGTTCAATAATGCTAGCTATTTCATCAAGCTGACCTGTGATGGTACGCTGTTGCTCTGTTGTTCCCCATTCAATAACGGCGACTGGAGTAGTTGCCTTGCGACCATTTTCGATGAGCTTTCTAGAAATATAAGCAATATTACCAACACTCATATAAAAGGCAACTGTATCGATGCCTGTTGCAAGTGCGGGCCAATTTAAAAAGTCCTGTCCTTTTTCCTCACGACCATGACCTGTTACGAGCGCAAAACTTGTCGCAAAATCTCGGTGTGTTACAGGGATGCCCGCATATGCTGGGGCAGCAATTCCAGCTGTAATACCTGGTACAATTTCATAAGCAATACCATGACTTTTTAAAATTTCCGCTTCTTCTGCACCACGACCAAAAACAAATGGATCGCCACCTTTTAAACGTGTAACAATCTTGCCTTCATGCGCTTTTTCGACAAGTAATGTATGAATCTCATCTTGAATGAAGTGATGCTTCCCAGGTAATTTACCACAGTACACAAGCTCTGCATCTTTTTTGGCAAACTCTAGTAATTTCGGGTTCACAAGACGGTCATATGCAATGACATCAGCCTTTTGAATACATTCGAGCCCGTACACTGTAATGAGCTTTGGATCTCCTGGTCCAGCTCCAACTAAATACACTATTCCGTCTTTCATTGCGCTTCTCCCATCAGTATTTGTTGTAAAAATGCTTCACGTCTCTCAATCTCTCCATTACGTGTCCATTCTAGTAGGCTCGGTTCAAGTAATGCTTGTAAAGCGTTGCGCCTTTGTGGGCCCTTGTCAAACTGAGCCGCAATCATTAAACGTGCCTGCTGTAAGAAGCATACATAGTCGTCATAAACCTCATCAAATTGCTCTTCGAGGTCAGCTTTTATTTTACGCGCTAATGCAGGACTGGCACCTGACGTTGAAACTGTTAACACTAAAGGACCACGGCGCACTGTTGCTGGCGTTATAAAGTCGCTTTCAGCCTGTGCATCTGCGCGGTTGATGAGCTGCCAATGTTGTGCTGCTTCTTGTACAGCCTCATTTACTAACATATCATTTGTAGCCGCAATGATGAGTGATGCATCATCTAAATCACGCGCTTCAAATTCTTTTTCACGCCACGTAATTTGCCCTAACTCGGCAAGAGGCAGTAATGATTCATCTAGAGTTGGACTAACAACGACAATATTAGCTTTAGCTGGAAGCAGTGAAGCTATCTTCTGTGTTGCTACGTGTCCCCCTCCAACAATTACTACAGTTTTATATTCAATATTGATGTGAATAGGAAAATAATTAGTCACGATTTTTCACCTTCTTACAAGCTGTTAACCAATTGTCAACAAGCTTTGGGTTCGATACGAAATGAAAATGCGTATAGCCAGCTACTAAATTTCCAGCTTGGTAGCCCTCTTGTTTGTTACCAAAACGCCCCTTCGTTTCATAGGCCGGCGTATTATGCGAGCCGCTATATTTTGAATAGTGGAATTCATGCCCCTTTGCTTCTTCATCCGTACCAATTAAAAAATTATTTGGTGTGCCAAAAATTTCACGGTAGCCGAGAGCCGCTAGCTTCGCTTGCATCGCTACTTCTCCTGGAATAACACCAACCATGTCATAACGGTCACCATTGCTATTCGTAATAGCCTCCGTCAAATACATAAAGCCACCACACTCAGCTAATGTTGGAAGACCTTTGGCAACTGCTTCACGAATAGACTTTTTGGTAACCGAATTGTCCGCCAAAATATTTGCAAATTCCTCTGGGAAGCCCCCGCCGATATACAATCCGTCTGCTTCAGCTGGAACAGGCTCATTTGCAAGTGGTGAGAAAAATTGCAGCTCAGCTCCTTTTGCACGTAGCAGATCCAAATTCTCTTTATAATAGAAGTTAAAAGCTGCATCCTTTGCTACGGCAATGCAAATATTTTGCGATGGTTGTTCATCAAAAAGTTGCCCTGATTCTTGTAGAACAGAAGCCTTTGTTAATGCAAGCAATTGATCTAAATCAATGGTCTCAGCCATTAGATCGCCTAGCTTATCAAAAAATGTATCTAGTTCCCCTCGTTCGATGGCAGGGACTAGTCCTAAATGACGACTAGGAATAGCAATCCCTTCCTCACGCTTTAAATATCCGATGACAGGAATACCACATTCCTGCTCAATAGCAGCCTTCGCTATTTCATAATGACCGACACTTCCAACTTGGTTAGCAATGACACCAACGATATTCTGTTGATCCGACAACAATTGAAATCCTTTCACAACTGCCGCTACACTTCGTGCCATACTTACACAATTGACAATTAAAATAACGGGGCTCTCTGTGACAACACTAATGTCTGCTGCAGAGCCAGCATTCGATAGCGGACTTTTGCCATCATAAAAGCCCATAACTCCTTCAATAATGGAAACATCAGCATCTTTACTTGCGCGTGCGACAATATCTCGCACTGCTTCATGTGAAAACATCCAACTATCGATATTACGTGATACACGTCCTGTAACAGCGGTATGATAAGTAGGGTCAATATAATCGGGACCACATTTAAAGCCTTGCACAATTTTGCCCTTTTCTTGTAACGCTTTCATTAGTCCAATGGTAAAGGTTGTTTTACCAACTCCACTACCAGTACCAGCAAGTACAAAGCGATTCGTTTGCATAGGCTTCCTCCTTAAAATGTTAATCTAGCAACAGAGATTGTAGCATTGCCCGATTTTTTCTTTTCTAGAACAAGTGACTCCACCTGCGCATAACGCATTGCTGCAGGCTCACTCACCCCGTATGCTCCTGTATAGTTAAAAACAGTTTCCGAAGGTGTAGGGAAATCAATTTCATTTAATTCCGCCGGTGAATATGTTACAAATTCCCAATCGTATTTCTTTGTTATTTCTAAGAAACATTGCTCGTCCTTCTTTAAATCAATCGTGCATAGCGCTTTCACACTTTTTTTCGAAAGCTTCAGCTCTGCAAGGGTTTCATCAATGACTTGCTCAATTTCTTCCACAGCTGTCCCACGATTACAGCCCATGCCAAGCACAACCGATTTTGGTCGATAAATAACACCATTTTCTAGAAGCACTTCTTCTTTTGGGTCAATGATGCGGTCAGTAATGAGTAATGTCGCATGTGGTTTCGCTTCAATAGCATCATATGTTGACGGATAAATTTTAATTTGCTCTGGCATCGTTGTGTCACGCATCCACCAGTCACGTTCCCCCGTTTCCTGAACGATTGCAACGTGCTCCTCATTGACAACAGAGGCACTGACAGGCGTCAGTTTATCGGCACTATCCCATACCCAGCCAAAACGGGCACCAAATAAATCAACCGGAATGGTCTTTTGCACATCTGAGGCTGTTGTAATAATAGGATTTGCTCCAAGCGCTGCAGCTACTTCATGTGTCAGCTCATTGGCGCCACCTAAATGCCCCGATAACACGCTAATCACGTTTTCACCACGGTCGTCAATGACTACAACACCTGGATCAGTCTTTTTATCCTTTAAAATCGGTGCTATCATGCGGACAACTGCACCGAGTGAAATGATTAAAATTAAGCCTTTATATTGCTTAAAAAGAGTTGGCAGCAGTAAACGCACAGTACCTGTAAACATCTGAATATGCTTTTCTGCTTCATCCCCCTGCTCAAATTTACTCATGTAATATAAGTCACTTGCAGCAAAGGTTTGCTGCAAGCGACGTCCGATTTGAACACCGTGCTTTGTAATGGCTACAACTGCATAAGGGTTTCGTTGGTCAACTTCTGGCAATACGCCCTCTTGTAACTCAATCACTTGTTTTCACACCTTTTCTAAAGCCATGTGTAAAGGAAGCATCATATAATTTGGAACGATATTGATCTTTATCATGAATATTCGGGTCTAATGCCCAGCCAGCTAAAATCATCGCATGTTTACGAATCCCATTGACACGCATTGCTTCATCCAGTTCAATTAATGTTGTACGTACGATTTTTTGATCTGGCCAAGAAGCTCGTTGAATAACAGCTACTGGTGTATCATCGGCCCATCCAGCATTTTGTAATTCTTTTACTATTTTCTTTGTTAGCGTTGCGCTCAGGAATAAGGCAATTGTACAGTGGTGACTCGCTAAATCACGTAGCTTCTCAAATTCTGGAACAGGTGTACGTCCTTCGGCACGCGTTAAAATAAGTGTTTGTGTTAAATCAGGAATTGTTAATTCTGCCCCTATTGCCGCTGCTGAAGCGAAGACAGAACTAACACCAGGAATAACCTCGTAGCCAATGCCTTCTTTTTTTAATAGAGCTACTTGTTCCATGATTGCTCCGTACATCGCAGGGTCTCCTGTATGCATACGAGCTACTACTTTACCTGCATTGACGCGATCTACCATGACCGCTACCATTTCCTCTAAATGCATACCTGCTGTACGAATAACCTCTGCATCTGGTCTTGCCTTTGCAATAAGATCCTCATTCACTAATGAATCTGTATACATCACAACGTCTGCTGTTTGTAGCATATGTAAACCTTTTACTGTAATTAAATCTGGATCACCAGGACCAGCGCCGACAATATATATTTTCTTCATTATTTACGCACCACCATTAACGTTAAATATTCTAAATCGACACCGTCTAGCTCCCGTACATCCCAAATGATTTCCTCGTCAGATGTTACCTTTGTTACGACCGATGCCTTATCAAGTAAATCTAAATCACGTAGCACCTCAAGCATTAAATCAATAACTTTCGCTACTTTTATAAACACCACTGCATCGTGACTTTCAATCGCTTCACGCATAGCATCATAGTCATCATGGGCAGGGACAATGGCAACGCGGTCATCGCCATCTGCTAGTGCAATCCCAAGTCGTGATGCTGAACCATTGAACGAAGAAATTCCAGGAACTGTTCGGATTTCAACGTCAGGGTGCATGTCCTGCATAAGCTTCATCATATGGATGAACGTACTATATAATAATGGGTCACCTTCTGTTACGAATGCGACGTCCTTACCTTCTTTTAATTTCTCATAGACAAGTTCCACTGATTTCGTCCATTCGCGTTCTAATACAGCCTCATCCTTTGTCATTGGAAATACTAGGCCAAGCATATCTTTTTCTTCTGGGTTAATGTAGACATCTACGATGCGATGTGCATAGCTTTTACTGCCTTTTAATTTTTTCGGATAGGCAATAACAGGAGATTCTTGAATAACACGGAATGCCTTAACTGTAATTAACTCTGGATCGCCAGGACCTACGCCCAAGCCATATAAAATACCAAGATTACTCATAATTTTCTTCCTTTCGATATGCAGAAATAATGTAAATAGGATTTAATGGGACAAAACGTGTCATATCTAATATTGGTTTACTGCGCGCAAGCTGTGCCTGCAATATGTCTACAGCAAAGCCACAAGACTTAAACGCTTCGACTGCTTTATATAAATTTTCAATTGTTGCAGCATTCAAGACAATACGACCATTTGGCTTTAAGCGTGTACAACACAATTGTAATAACTCCACCATTTCTCCTCCAGTGCCGCCGATAAAAATCGCATCCGGATCAGGGAAGTTTTCAAGTCCTGCTGGCGCTTTACTATGAATAGCTGTAATATCTACACGGAACTTTTGCTGATTTTGCAGGCAATTTTCTAAATCGGGGGCATTTTTCTCCACGGCAAATATTTGACCTTCTGGCGCAAGCTTGCCGGCCTCAATGGCCATCGAACCCGTACATGTGCCAACGTCCCAAATGATGCTATCAAATTGTAGCTGCATTGCTTGTAAACTTAAAACACGAATTTCTTTTTTCGTAATCAGCCCTTTGTCTGGCTTACGCTGTGAGAATTCTTCATCAGCGATACCGAGTGCATAGCGTTTTGGTACTGAAGTTTGCTGTAAAATAACAACATTTAACGGAGAAAAATCAGCCATTTCTAATTCATCAAGTGAATACCAGCCGAATTTTTCATTTGTGCCCTGTAAATTTTCTGCCACAAATGCACGGTATTCTGTCATGCCAAAATGCTTTAAATAACTTGCCAACTCATTCGGATTATTCTCTGCATCTGTTAGCAATGCCACTTTCTTTTTACCATCGATGCGTTGTGCTAAGCCTTTCATGGAGCGCCCATGAATACTTGTAACATAAGCATCCTGCCAGCTTTCCCCCATCTTTGAAAAAGCAAGCTGTACAGAGCTCATATATGGATAAACGTCAATGTCTAGCTTTTTCGCTAAATAACCACCGATTCCGTAAAATAATGGATCACCTGACGCTAAAATAACTGTAGTTCTTGTTTCTGCAGATAATCTTTCGACAAGCGCTGAAAGACCACCTTTAATTAACATTTTTTCACCCGTGAAATTCGGGAAAAATTCTAGGACACGCTCCCCACCAACAAGTACCTCACAGTCTTCAATCCACTGTACATATTGCGGTAGTAAGCTTTCTTGTCCGTTATCCCCGATCCCAATCAATTTCATCGATCGATGCAATGTCATCAGCCCTTCCTAATAATTGTCCCTGCATCGAATAGATCGATGTGGATAGCGTTAATCCGCCCTTAATATGATGTAATGAAGAATAACAGCAAGCTTCACATAAGTGGTGGAAGAATGCATCATAGCCCTTTTCTGCCATAATTTCTCCAACCTGTGAAGCAGTGTTTGCCTCTCGTACGTTCGTAATGGTTTCTTCATCTGCACCTATATCCACTGCTAATTGTGCTAAAAAGTTAAAATCAATTGGAGCACTTTTAGAGTGCACCATCATGACACCTTGTGCCACTTTCGAGAATTTCCCCATCATCCCAACAAGCGAGACTTGCTTCATACCAAGTCGTTTACAATGCTTTAATGTAAAGCCTACAAAATCGCCCATTTCTATAAACGCTTCCTCTGGTAAATGAGGGTACTGTGCCATCGCATACTTTTCACTACGTCCACCAGTCGTGACGACTAAATGCTTACAACCAGCCTCTTTTGCAACACTAATCGCTTGGACGATGCTGGCCATATAGGCAGAACTCGAAAAAGGCACGACGGTTCCCCTTGTGCCTAAAATTGAGATGCCTCCAATAATACCAAGTCGCCCATTTAACGTTTTTTTAGCAATTTCCTCACCCTTAGGGACGGAAATAACTACGTTAACGCCTCGTTTAATTTGAAATTCATCAAGTACACCTTGTACAGTACTATGAATCATCTTCCGTGGTACAGGATTGATAGCTGCTTCTCCAACAGGTACTGGTAAGCCAGGCTTTGTTACACGCCCGACCCCAATTCCACCGTCCAGATGAATGCCTGGTATATCTGACCAGCTTACTGTGCCAACAATGAGTGCTTTATGTGTTGCATCCGGGTCATCACCAGCATCTTTAATCGTTTCACAGCTAACAGCATCATGCTGAAATGTACATTTTTCTATCGTAAAGGTTGCATCTCGTCCAATCGGCAAATGAATCGTACTTGTTTCTTGCTCTTCATTTGTAATTAAGGCGAGTAATGCGGCCTTCGTTACTGCAGTCGCACAGGACCCCGTTGTATAACCGTGACGCATGTCTTTGGGATCTTTTTTAGGCTTCCGCTCCATTATTTTTTCGCCTGTTCATCCGCTAAAAGTGAGACAGCATTCAATGCGGCAACCGTCACTGTACTACCGCCTTTACGACCAACATTTGTAATATACGGAATACCTTCTAGTTTTAATAACTCTTCCTTCGATTCAGCGGCTGATACGAAGCCAACTGGCATACCGATAATTAAATCTGGTTTCGCTATGCCTTCTTTAATTAAACGAATTAATTCAAGCAATGCTGTCGGTGCATTCCCAATTGCATAAATGCCGCCTTCGTGTAATCTAGTAGCCTTTTGCATAGAGATAATCGCACGTGTTGTGTTTTGTTTTTTTGCTTCAACTGAAACATCTTCATCTGCAATATAGCAGTGTAAATCGCCACCATGTTTTTGGAAGCGTTTTTTCCCTGAACCACTTTCAATCATTTGCACATCTGCAATGACATGGCGACCAGCAAGGATTGATTTAATACCGGCCTCAAGTGCTCCCGGTGTAATAATTACGCTACGCCCTAATTCAAAGTCTGCAGAAGCATGAATGATGCGACGTACAACTTTCCACTCATCCTCTGAGAAATTATGCTCGCCCATTTCCTCTGCAATAATAGAGAAACTGTAATCATAAATTTTATCTGGGTCTACTGTTAATGGTTTGAAATCTGTTTTAAAGTCCATTTGGATTGCCTCCTAAAGTGTGTTTTGTACAGCTTGACGTACATCTTCAAATGTAGAATATTGCTGTCCGTATTTTATATTTGGTCTGGCAATTAAAATCGTTTCGATGCCACATGCAAGGGCAGCCTCTAGCTTTTCATCCACCGAGCCAACCTTGCCGCTTTCTTTCGTAATCATCAACGTCACATCATATTGACGAAAAAGTGCTTCATTTAATTCCTTTGAAAAAGGGCCCTGTATGGCAACAATATCTCTTTGTGCCACACCAAGTGCTTCGCATTTTTCCATATTATCGAGTCGAGGAAGCATACGCGCAATTACTCTTGTATTTTCTAAACCATGTAATACCTTTGTAAAGGTTGCTAGTGTTTTACTGCCCGTCGTTAGCATAATGACACCACGTTTTTCTGCTGCTAAATGGGCAGCCTCGTCGTAATCTTTCACAATCGTAATTAGTGGATCTGCATAATGCTCATGAGCACGTTCATAGCGAATATACGGAACATTTGCTTGCTCAGCTGCCACCATAGCATTTTTTGAAGCTTCTTCAGCAAATGGATGAGAGGCATCTACAACTAAACGGTACCCTCGCTCTGTAATAATCGTCGCCATTTCATCCGCCGTTAAACGACCGACTAAATAAGGAAGGCCTACTTCTGCAAGGCTAGAAGCAGCTGATTCAGTAACGACTGTTGCTGTCACAGCATAACCCGCTGACTGGATTTCAAGTGCTAGATTTCTAGCATCGCTCGTCCCTGCTAACATGAAAATCATTTCACTGGCTCCTCTTCATGGTGGTGATGATGATCATGGTCGTGGTCATGATGGTGATGATGATGCGCGTGTCCATGTACTGCTGCATAAGCACGATAATTTTCTAAATCTTGCATACCTGTTGACGTGCCATTTACAGCTTGCTCAATACGCTCTAATAGTACATTTTGTAAACGCTCATGATAGCCAAAATAGTTAGCAATTTGAATATCACAGTCCGGATATTTTTCGTTAAATTGCTGACACATACCGTTCATACGTTCCATTAGGATACCTGTGAATAAAAAGTACGGTAGCATAATAATTTTTTTAGCACCGAGCTTCACACAGCGCTCAATTCCTTCTTCAACACGCGGATCAGTGACACCCATAAATGCACTTTCCACATACTGAACCGGGAGTTTTTCCCATAACAAGCGTGTAATTTTATAAAAATCACCATTTGCAGCAGGATCACTGCCACCACGTGCAATTAATAAAATGGCAGTATCTTCATGTTCTTCTTCAGCATTAAAACCGATTTCTACTAAACGATCTTCTAAAATAGCAAATATTTCTTCATGGATACCGATTGTTTGCCCATATGTGAACGTTATATTTGGATAATGCTCACGCGCATGTTCGATTTCTGCTGGAATATGTAGTTTTGAATGTCCAGCATGAAGCAGGATAATCGGAATAACATGCACCTCTGTAGCACCCTTCTTCACACAGTTCGTAATACCTTCTTCAATGTTTGGCGAGGCAAACTCTAAAAAACATGTTTCTACTAAAAAACGTTCATCAATGCGAGGTGTCATTTGCTCGATAAACGTGCGTACCTCTTCATTTCCTGCTTCTAAACGGCTCCCGTGGCCGACAAATAAAATTGCTTTCATCTCATTACTCCTCACTAGTCGCCGCATGGAGCGGGCTCTACTTTTATTTTTGAAGACATATCCTGATACGTAAAATGTAGGATCTTTTTCACACGCTTGAAGTATTTAAACAGACGTTCATTTGGATGCGCATTTGCTTTATATTCATCGATAATGTCGGTGATAAGTGGTATGAGGTGTTCAGGCTCTAACCCCTCAACAACAGGCTGTGCAGCATGAGCTGTACGACCAACCGGCTTGGCACCAATAAAAACATCAAATTTACTTTTACGATAAACGATGCCAATATCATCAAATACTGCTCGATAACACGCCATACCGCAGCCATTAAAGCCAATATTTAATGTTTTCGGTAACGCCATACCCCCAAGCTTTTCTTGAATCTCTTCTGCATATGGAATCGAATCGACCTTTTCTCCGTAACAGAAGTCACAAGCCTTTAACGAAAGCACGTCACCAAGTGGTGCAAGTAAAAAGCCAACTTCACGGAGCTTTGCTGTAATTTCTTCAGGCTCAGACGTTGGAATTTTCAAATGAATTTGATGGTCTGGTGTATACTCCATCGTTCCTTCCTCACCAACTACTTCAGCTAAAGTCTTCATTTGTTGAGGCGTAAAGAACTTATTGGCTACCCCAGGACTAACCGCTAATTCAAAAATAGATTCGATTTTTTGTTGAACACGCTTAGGTGATACTTTCACAGCGTTTGTTCCCTTTACCATTGCAAGAGCTGCTGTTGCCATTTCAAGTGACGATTTGTTAGGCTTTGGTTGTGGTCTAATGGCTAAACTGGGCTTAATACGATTTGCATTAGGATCTGTCGCAAAATCATTACGCGCTACTCCTGTTTCTTGATTCATCGCCCATGGTTCATTTTCTTCCTTGAGTCGTTGATGTGGTCGTAACGATTGTTTTTCATCACCAAGTGTATATTTACGCTGATAACCACGTGGCGTAATCATCTTATTGTCGTAGAAGAATGTTGTTGAATTCCCAATAATAACTGTCGTTAACATGCCGATATCATGTTCAAGCATTTCTGCTAAAGTAGTCATCGTTATTTCCTGACGGTCACGATATGCGCTTTTCACAAGTCCAACTGGTGTATCTGGCGAACGATATTCCAATAAAATTCTTTGTGCCTCTACAATTTGTCTCGTACGACGGCCACTTTTCGGGTTATAAAGAGCAATAACAAAATCCGCCATTGCTGCCGCTTCTACTCTTTTTGCAATTAAATTCCAAGGTGTTAAGTGGTCACTTAAACTAATGGTACAGGCGTCATGCATAATTGGAGCACCTAGTAAACTTGCACACGAATTAATAGCTGAAATACCTGGAACAATTTCTACCTCGATACCAGTTGCCTCTGTCCAGCCTAGCTCGATTAATACCTCATACACTAATCCTGCCATCCCATAAACCCCGGCATCTCCACTAGAAATGACCGATACGATACTTCCAGCCTCTGCTTGACGTACCGCTTCCTGTGCACGTGAAACTTCCTCCGTCATACCAGTACTAATAATCGACTTTGCACTAACTAAATCCTGAATAAGCTCAACATACGTTTTATAGCCTATAATCATATCACTTTGTTGTAGTGCCTCCACAGCACGAGTCGTAATATGTTTAAAATCTCCAGGACCAAAGCCAACTACGAAAATCTTACCTTTTTGTGCCATTTCGTTACCCCTCTTTCACCTTTTCAATGCCTTTAATGGCTGTTGTTTGTGCTGTACGCTGTAACGAACCTTCCCGCAATGTAAAGACATGCTCATTATGTAACGACTCATGATTTAAATCTTGTACGAGTGCTCTCGCATGCTCCGTTGTTGGCACACGGTACCAATTTCCCTGAGGATATGCAATGACAACACAAGCATCTTTACATCTGCCATTACAGCGAGTTCTCGTCGTATGTATTTCCTTATCAAGCGCCAGCAACTGTATTTCATCACGGATCGCCTGTGTAATGTCCTCAGCATCTTTTTTCATACAGCTACTACCATTACAAATAAAAAGATGTGTTTTCATCCCCTCTAAATTCCAAGTTGTCATAGTCGTTCTCCCCTCATTTGCTTTTAGGAAAAAGAAAAACCTTTACTCTAGACGAAGAGTAAAGGTTTAGTAGAAGCCAAATAAAAACGAATATATACAGGTACTCGCTCTTGCTTCAACTTCTCCCTCCGAAAAGTTTGCATGCATCATCCCATAAGCAGGTTTCCTGACTTAAGCTTCCTTTTACTTTCGCGCCTTCCCAAGTTTTCACTAGTGGCATCCGCGATTTCATCAGCTATTACAGTAGCGGGGGCTGTATCGGACTTTCACCGATTTCCCTATTATCTTGAATATTCAAGCACTTATGGACGTTTTATATGAATTTTTAATATATCAAGTATGCCTCGGCATAATTGCATGACAGCCGCCGGAGGCTTTAACTTCTTTCAGCAAGTACAGGTGTTTTGACACCCGCTGAAAAGAACTTAAATCAGCATTCATCTTACCATCTATAGAGGTAGGAGACTTCTGTAGCTAACGCTTCACTTTCGCTACAAAAGACATTTGCTGAAAGAATTTTAATGTAATTGAAAACTGTTTCTATCATAGCTTATTTTTTAAAAATTTCAATATTACTTTCTTAATTTGTGACAATTTTTTTAAAATTCTATAGAAAAACGCGACATTTCTTTTTGATTTATCTAAATTTTCGACGTAGACTATTAATTTAAAATTTTTCTATAAAAATCATAGCATATATATGGAAATTCATGTTACACTTTGTCGTGAAATCTCACAACTTCATCTTTTTTCGGTGCGAATTGTTCAGCATTTCGCTTAAAAGGGAAGCCGGTTCAAGTCCGGCGCGGTCCCGCCACTGTACTAGGGAGTTTTATAGAGAATGTCACTGTCCAAAGGATGGGAAGGCCTATAAAACGTTGAACTAAAGCCAGGAGACCTGCCGAAAAATATGTGATCGTTTCAACCTACGAGGATGGGTGTGCGGCTTAGCAGATTAGAATTTTATTTGCTTTTTTAGCATGCACTTTTCCACTATCGGAGAAGTGCTTTTTTTCATTCAGAAGAGACTCCATCTCAAGGTAGTAGATGAGTACAGATATGGTTCCAACCGGGCCAAAACACCTACTGAATGAAAAAAAGCTTCCGGCGGATGTCACGGACTTTGAAAGGAATGAATTGTGCTTGCACAATTCAAAATCCGGACGCATTGTTTATCTGCGCGAAAGCGAAGCGGCAGCGGCAAATGTTTTCTGTAGCGAAAGCATAGCGACAGCTACAAATGTTTTCTGTAGCGAAAGCGAAGCGGCAGCTACAAATGTTTTCTGTAGCGAAAGCGAAGCGGCAGCTACAAATGTTTTCTGTAGCGAAAGCGAAGCGGCAGCTACAATTACGCCAAGGCGAAATTTTATCGATCGCATACTAATTCGAAAAATTTTAAAGCTAGGAGGAGAGATTCTTGAAATTTTCAGGTTGGAAGCTTAGTTATTTCTTATTGGCATTTTTATTCGTGCCAAATCGCGCATTTGCGATGCATATTATGGAGGGCTTTTTGCCAATTGAATGGGCGATTTTTTGGTGGGTCGTATCGATTCCATTTATTATTTTAGGATTACGTTCTATTCGAAAAACCATTGAAGAAAATCCTGAAACAAAAATGATATTAGGGCTATCGGGTGCCTTTGCCTTTGTACTATCTGCCTTAAAAATCCCTTCTGTAACAGGGAGTTGTTCGCATCCAACTGGAGTTGGACTTGGGACAGTTCTTTTTGGACCATTAGCGATGAGTGTTATCGGAACAATCGTATTATTATTCCAATCTTTACTGTTAGCACATGGTGGGCTTACAACATTAGGGGCAAATACCTTTTCCATGGCAATTATGGGCCCTATTATCGCTTACTATGTATTTAAGGGCTCACAAAAACTGGGATTATCATTTTCAGTAGCCGTCTTTTTAGCAGCAATGCTTGGTGATTTAGGTACATATGTTGTCACTTCAGTGCAACTAGCTCTTGCCTTCCCTTCTGAAGTCGGTGGCTTTATGGCTTCATTCACAAAATTTGCTGGTATTTTTGCGTTAACACAAATTCCTCTTGCTGTTAGTGAAGGAATTTTAACAGTGATCGTTATGAATTTTCTGAAAAAATACAATGTGAGTGAATTAAAAGCTCTACGTGTTTTCTCAACAAAGGAGGCTCACTAACATGAAAAAGAACTTACTGCTCTTAGCCATTGTTGTGTTCCTAGCAATTATCCCCCTATTTATTCAAAAAGGTGCAGAATTCGAGGGGGCTGATGGTGAAGCGGAAGCAGCAATTAGTGAAATTGATGCTAGCTACGAGCCATGGTTTGAAAGCTTATGGGAGCCACCAAGTGGTGAAATTGAAAGCTTATTATTCGCACTACAAGCTGCTATTGGCGCTGGATTTATCGGCTATTTCATTGGCTTAATGCGTGGCAAACATAAAGAGGGTTAAGCGATGTTACTCATTGATAAGTATGCTTATTTGAATAAATTAGCGTCTGTTCATCCGTTAGAAAAAACGACGTTATCCCTTGGACTACTTATATTGTCGCTTATCATGAGAGATGAACGAATGTCACTCATTACATTTATTGTGATGAGTGCTTTTATCATTTTAGGCGCAAAAATCCCTGCTAAATATTATGCTAAATTACTATTGCTACCTGGATTTTTTTTACTATCAAGTTTAGTGTCAATTTTAATTTCTATAGCGCCAACAACTAGCACGTTACCAACGTATATTTGGTCATTTTCATTTAATAGTTGGACGATTTTTATCGGCAGAGCGAGCCTCGTGACAGCGCAACAGCTTTTTTTCATCGTCCTTGGCAGCATTAGCTGTTTGTATTTTTTAATTCTCACAACATCAGTCCAATCTATTTGTTACGTGCTAAGACAATGGCGACTTCCAACTCTATTTGTAGAGCTAGTAGAGCTAACGTATCGTTTTATTTTTATCTTTTTAGATAGTATGCAAAAAATTCATCTTGCCCAGCAGGCTCGTCTAGGATACAGCTCCCCTATGCAGTGGCTCCGTTCGGTATCAATGTTAATTGCAGCTTTATTTGTCGAGATGTTCCAACGAAGTCGTGAGCTAAACAATGCGATGGAAGCGCGTGGTGGCGAAACTGTTTATTGGCAAGACGATGTTACCTATAACGCGAAAAATTGGGTAGGTATTGCTACTATTTTTATACTCCTCATCATTTATGGAGGGTTTTTCTGATGACAGATTTATACTTTGATTTAACACATTTATCCTACGCTTATGCAGATGGAACTTATGCCCTAACAGATATTACACTTCAAATTCCAAAGGGGAAAAAAATCGCTTTACTCGGTCATAATGGAGCTGGAAAATCAACGTTATTTCAGCATTTAAATGGTATTTTGAAGCCTACCGCTGGAAGTATATCCTTTTGTGGCAATGACCTGAACTATAGTAGAAAAGCATTAAAAAAATTGCGCCAACAGGTTGGTATTGTTTTTCAGGATGCCGACAATCAGCTTTTTTCTGGCACAGTTAAGCAAGA
This sequence comes from Lysinibacillus sp. NPDC096382, assembly GCF_044762845.1. Taxonomy (NCBI): domain Bacteria; kingdom Bacillati; phylum Bacillota; class Bacilli; order Caryophanales; family Bacillaceae; genus Lysinibacillus; species Lysinibacillus sp. NPDC096382. Next base: position 40,204 of record NZ_JBIWFC010000027.1, on the reverse strand, counting down.
TATTGCATTTGGTCCTTTGAATCTTGGCTGGACAACTGAAAAAATTGAAGAGAAAATTGCGTGGGCTGTCGCTCAAACCGAAGTCGAAGCATTGCTAGATAAACCGATCCATTTTTTAAGTGTTGGACAGAAAAAACGTGTCGCAATGGCAGGAGTACTTGCAATGGAACCTTCCGTTTTATTATTAGATGAACCGACAGCTGGACTAGATAATTATTATAGTGCACAAGTTTTAAAGTATTTAGCTACGTTAGAGAACGATATACGAACAATTTTACTAGCTACGCATGATATTTCATTAGCCTATGAATGGGCAGATCAAATAATCGTGATGGAAGCTGGGAGAATTATTTATAATGGAGATCCAGTTGCAATGTTCTTCCAAGAGGATTTGCTTGAAAGAGCCCATCTTGAACGCCCATGGGTCTTTGAAATGGCCATTGCCTTGCAAAAGAAAAAGTTATTTAAAAAAAACATTAAAATGCCCCGTTCGAAGAAAGATTTACACAGACTTCTTGAGCAGCTTTAAGACAATTTGTTCATAGTTGGTACAATTCAATTATGGTTGAATCCAAGCTCCTACTCCAATCTCACAAATCGAGTAGAATGTTTCGACCTCTCTTCTACATATTTTTATAATGGGGGAAATATGGTAAAATGTAGAATGGTGCTTTTGGAAAAATATATACTTATTACGAAACTTTTCTATTAGTCATACGTATTAGTATAGATGTCACAAATATTTGGCACACTCAAGGAGGGAAAACAGTTGAAAAACTGGAAAAAAAAATCAGTTGCTTTAGTAGCAACTGCAGCACTAATGGTTCCTGCTACTTCTGCCTTTGCTGAAGCGCCACAAAAAACAGCGAAGAACCAAGAGTTAGTGAAAGTAGCTAGCAATAAGGATCAAACATCTAAGAATCAAAAAGAATGGATTAGTCAGGATACGATTATCGTCAAACATTCCGGTCTTGATAAGAATGTGCACAAAAAAATTGGCGCAAAAGTGATCCGCTCTATTCCTTCATTAGGATACGATGTTATCCAACTGAACAAAGGAACAGATTTAGAAAAAGCAGTTTCATATTATGTGAAACAAAAAGGAGTTAAAAAAGTATCTCCAAGCTACGTGTATCATTCCTTTGGCACAGCAGTAGATCCAAAGAAACAGGATATGTACCATTTGAGTCTACTTCAAATTGATAAAGCACTAGAATTAGCAGGCAACAATGATGTAAAAGTAGCTGTTATCGATGGTGGTGTGGATTTTAAACATCCAGATTTAAAATCTCAAGTGCTTCCACCATATAATGCAGCAGCACCTGCCAATACATCTTATCCTAGTGAGCATGGAACACATGTAGCAGGAATTGTTGGCGCGGCAAAAGATAATGGTATTGGAGGACATGGAATTAATCCAAATGCCAAGCTTCTTCCAATTGATGTATTCAACGGAAAAGATGGCGCTAATGATTTCGTTATTGCACAAGGAATCCTTTACGCCATTGAGCAAGGCGCAGATGTTATCAATATGAGCCTTGGCGGTTATGGTGAATCTCCATTAATGCAGGAAGCCGTTCAGAAAGCAATTGATAAAGGAGTTACCATTGTAGCAGCTGCTGGAAATGAATCGACAGACAATTACTCCTTCCCTGCTTCTTACGAAGGCGTTATTAGTGTAGGCTCTACGAATGATCGAAATAAGCTATCGAGCTATTCAAACTATGGTCCATCGGTTGATCTTGTAGCTCCAGGTGAAGACATTTACAGTTCAGTTCATGATGAGAAAAAAGGATCATCCTTTGTAAAATTTAGTGGAACATCGATGGCATCTCCTGTTGTTGCAGGTGTGGCATCCCTACTAAAATCAAAATATCCAGATTTAAAGCCTTATGAAATAGAAGCTATTCTCGAAATGACCGCAAAGGATTTAGGTGACAAGGGCTATGATCTTACATATGGACATGGCCTTGTAGATCCTGTGAAAGCATTACAGTTTAATATTAATAATCTACCAAAACAGTATTCTGAAACAAAAGAAGAGCGCTTGAAAAACGCAAAAGTCCTTAAAAAAGATATAGTAAATACTGAAAAAGGTGAATTCAAGTTACCAGACGAGAAGAAATGGTACAAGGTGGATCTAGACGCAAATGAGTATGCTCAACTGACATTAAAAGGTGCAGACAAATATGATTATGCATTTGATTTATACTTCTACCCTGATGGTAATAAAAAAGAAGTAGAACCAATTAACGTCAATGATGTTCGTGTAGGCAAGCAAGAAGGATACCTATATAAAGCAGATCAAAAAGGAACCCTTCTTATTGGCGTAAAAGATCATAATGGCAGCTATAGCTCGAAGGGTAATTCAAACTACGTATTCACGGCTCAAACGACTAAAAAATTACCAATTGATGCATTAGATATGGCACATATGGAGAAGATTGAAAAATTCCCATTCAGTACAGCCGGGAAAAACTATACCCTACTTTCTGAAGATCATCTAGGTGATAAAGATTATTTTACATTTTCAGTAAATGAACCAACGACACTGAAATTTGATTTAGCTGGGATTCCAGGTGTTTCTGCTTCTATGGAGCTTTATCTAAAAGAAGATTTAGTTAATGTTCCGTCAGAGGAGGACGATGCTGAAGGATTAAATGAGGCCTACCCAATCCGAGCATCTTATGGCACGGATAAAGGCGATGGCGTCAACTTAGTTGTCGATGCTGTACCTGAGGAAGAGTATGTAATAAGCGTATCTAATGAAAACGGTATGAATTTTTCACTTGATATGTTCTTTGGCGGCGGTATTGAAACAGAGCAAACTGTTAGTGAATCAATCATTCCTTACACATTAAAAGGTGAAGTCGTTACCCTTCCTAATGATGAAGACGGACTTTCATCAAATGGAGGAATGCAAGAAAACAACGTACAAAAGGATATTTTATCTTTAACTGAGTATAAAACAAAGAAACGTAATCAACTAAATGATTTTATGAATATATTCATGAATCTAGATGCTATGGGACAACCGGAAAACGTTGACCAAATCATGAACCAAGCAATTCGTTTTGATATTGGTAAAGATCAAAAAGCATACTTCCAAACAGAAGATGATGAAGATTACTTCGCATTTACAGCTAAAGAAGATGCCGTATATGGTTTCCAAATTCAAAAAGGGTTAAACCAATCTCCAGCCGGTAATGTATTCGAATATGATGAGGAAACAAATGAATTAATCCCAGTTTCTTCATTATCGAATGATATGGGGTTACTCAGTCTACTTTTTGGATCAACAAGTGATCCAAACGATGCTAAGGCAATTGCATTGAAAAAGGACAAAACATATGTTGTAAAAGTGATGAATCTTGGTGATCGTTCTGCTGAACCATATACACTTAAAACAAGTAAAATGGCAGCTATTCCAGAAGACGATAATAGAAATAATAACACACCAACTACTGCAAAAACGCTTAAATCTGGTATTACTTATAAAGACCATCTCATTTATCAAGATGATACTGATTTCTACTACTATAAACAACAGGGTAAAGATGAAGTCATGAGTCTTCTTATTTCTTCTGTACCATATACTAAAGAACAGCTAGCTCAATTACCTAAAGAACTTCAAAATGACTTGAAATTTTCAGGCTCCATTATAGAAGATACAAATGGTAATATGGAAATCGATCCACAAGAAATGGCGACTGAAATTCAATTTGGACAAGGTGAAGACCTCCTTCAAATACTACTCGGTCTTGGAGGAACAACAGATGTAAATACTTCTTTTAAAGCAAAAAAAGACCACGGTTATTTTATTGTTCTTAACGGAAGCAATGTTGGACAAGTATCAATCCAGCCATATACTTTAACTTTATTTGATCATAAAAAACTAGATGAAGATGCAGATTCTAAGTTAGTTAATGGTATACCGACAAAACCAACTGTACTTACGAAAAAAGATGATAAATGGATAGCTACTCAATATCTAAATGCTGGTGTTCCATTTGGTGATAAGGACTATTTTGAATTTAAAAACGACAGCAAACGCAATGTGTCCTTCTCTCTTCAAACAGAAAAAGCACTTGATGGCGTCATCCGTATTATTGATGCAAAAGGAAAAACAGTAGAAACTTTAGATCTTTACGGAGCTGGAGATGCTGAAGTAGGTACAGTCGAACTGGATAAAGGCACTTACTATATTGAAGTAAGTGAATATTACGGCAAAGCTAGTACTCAACCATATACACTTGAAATAAAATAAGATATACCATTGGGCTGAAAAACGAACTTTAAAGAACAATAGACTTTTCAGTTGAAGGTAGTGTAATAGCTGCAAGATTTAAGTTTTCAAAAAAATGAAGGTTTATCCCCTAGATGATGAAAAATCTAGGGGATTTTTTTATACATTTATGTTTTATTCAGGATCATCACCAAAACGTGTGGTTGATTTCCGTTCCGACTGGGCGCTTTGTTGCTGCCGCTTCGCTTTCGCTACAGAAAACATCCGCTACGCTGCAGGGTCTCGGGCCAACACGATGTTGGTCACGAAGGCGTTATCACAGGATGTGATGCTTTTAGCCTTCGTTCCTCTATCGCTGATCCCCGAGGAGTCGCCCAATCTCCACTCCAATCAACTATTTACATAGTAGACGTTTTAACAAAAGTCATTCACAACTTTTGGTGATGAACCTTTATTCACCATAACGAGGATTTTATTTCCATACTCGTTCCCCTACTAGCTCTCTAATCTTCAAGGAGTCGCCTTGTCTTCATGCCAATCACCTTATAATAATGGCATGTTAGAGATGATCTACCCTTCCTCTAATTCGATCTAATTTAAACTTGGCTTTTCCCCTAAATATTCTGCTACTTTTTGCACAATATGCTTCCAATTTAATTCCGCCCTTGCGAATGCTTGGAGGTGTTCACACGTATCCCCCAATAAAGCTTCCTGTTTCGTTACTTGCTGCAATGTCCGCCCAACACTTTGCCAATCATGTGTCGGATGAATTGTTCCATAGCGTTGATTATGAGTAATATCCATAGCCCCATCTACATCAGTCGAAACAATGTAACAACCATTCTTTGCAGCCTCAGCAAATACATGAGCATAGCATTCTACTAAAGAGGTAAGGCAAAAAATTTTAGCCTTTCTATACTCCTCCTCCAATCGTACCTTATCATAAATCGGTCCTAAAATAACGACCTGTGCCGCAAATGGATTTCCATCAAGCACGTTCAACAGCTCCTGTCTAAACGCCTCTGACATTGGACCTACTAACCGAAATTCCCAATCTGAAAGTTGTGCAGCTAAAAATGCTTTGACTGCTAAAAGAATTTGTTTTTCAGGAGCATCTAAACGGGCAACCGTTAGTATTCTATTTTCTTTCTCATTAAATGAAACCGGCTCTGTTTGAAATAGCTCATAAAAACCATTAGGAATACGTTTAATATCTAAATTTAAAAATTCATGAATAGCGTTTTGAATGGATTCAGATTCAGAGGAAAGTACATCACAAAGCTGGAGTAACTCTGAGAAATAAGGATAGGTTTTTAATCGGTTTAACCAAAAACGATTAACATCAAGTTTCATATAAATTTTTCCGTTCGGATTAAATTTTTTATAGGTTTTTAATATCGACAAATACGATGGATACGGTCCTATTACAAATGCAATATCGATGTCCTTTGCATGCTCTATTAAATAAGTATTCATATTAGCAACATAGTCATCCTCAAACGGAATATGTTGAAAAGTAACAGCAGGAAAATTTTGTTTCAATAATGCCTCATTCATTTCCGTCGTCAAAATACTAACATCATAGCCTAAATATTCACCTAACAAAATCGGAACAAGGCACAAATCTTTGAAAATATGTGCGTCGGAGAGCTTATACGATTCCACACTACATATGAAGGCTATTTTTTTTGACATAACATTCCCCTTTTTAAAGTCTGTACTTCATTAAAATATGATTTCTCGTTGAATAACGTGAAAAGAATAGTATAAATATCATGAATACACTAGTAAAATCACCTTATTTTTGAAGTGTTCTCTCTTTTAAATAACTAACGATTGTAAGCAATTGCCTATATAACAACTCTTGCAACGCATATTGTAATAAAGAATCCTTTTTGTCAATGAAAGTAAACAGTATAGACTTTATAAAACTTCTACTTACGCCTATTGAACACTTCTACTAACAATAAAAGAATCGAGGTGTTACATGAAAATTAGCTTTTTATCACCTGCCTACAATAGTGAAGAGTGGATATTGACATTGTTAGAAAGTATTCCTAAAGAATACGCCTATGAAATTATCGTTTGCGATGATGGCTCTACGGACAATACTTTAGCCATTTTAAAGGACTATCAAAAAAACTGCCCTGCCTTAAAAATTATTAATCATCCAACTAATTTGGGTGCTAGTGTAGCCTATAATCGATGTATCGCAGAAGCTTCGGGTGATTATATAGCTATCATTGATAGTGATGATCACTATTTACCCGCTATTCGAAACGTCTTAGCCCAAGTAGATGGTCAGTTTGATATTTACTACTACAACATGCTAACAAAGGCAGGCTATGCATTTATAAAAGATGAATCTAACCGTTACACATTACCTGGGCAATTTAAAATTATTCGAAGAAGTTTTATAGGTGATGCAACCTTTACCATAAGAAAAGATATTGCTGGGGATTGGGATTTTAATTGTGCCTTAATGGATAAAAACCCGACAAGTAAATATACAAATGAATTGGCATACTGGTATAACTTCCCAAGGGAAAATTCTGAATATGATTTACATCGTAGAGGATTAAAATGAATCATTACTCCGTACATGCAGAGGTGTAACAATGTTTAAAGATAAAGTTCTTCTCATTACTGGCGGCACTGGCTCTTTTGGTAATGCAGTATTAAAGAAATTTTTGAATACCGATATTAAAGAAATACGTATCTTTTCAAGAGATGAGAAAAAGCAAGATGATATGCGTAAACTCTATCAACATCCGAAAATTAAATTTTTCATAGGCGATGTACGTGACATCCAAAGTATTCACAATGCAATGTATGATGTCGATTTTGTTTTTCATGCTGCCGCTCTTAAGCAAGTCCCCTCTTGTGAATTTTTCCCACTGGAAGCAGTTAAGACGAACATCCTTGGCACTGATCATGTTTTAACGGCTGCTATTCAAGCAGGTGTGAAAAAAATTATTTGCCTTTCCACTGATAAAGCCGCTTATCCAGTAAATGCAATGGGAATTTCAAAAGCCATGATGGAAAAAACGTTTATTGCTAAATCAAGAATGGTTCATCCAGATAAAACATTGATTTGCGGGACACGATATGGAAATGTCATGGCTTCAAGGGGCTCAGTAATCCCTTTATTTATTGAACAAATTAAAGCTGGCAAGCCTTTAACGATTACAGATCCAAAAATGACACGCTTTATGATGAGTCTTGATGAGGCAGTTGAATTAGTTTTATACGCCTTCTCACACGCTGATAATGGGGACATAATGGTACAAAAATCCCCGGCTGCTTATATTGAGGATTTAGCACTGGCTTTACTAGAAATTTTCCAAGCTCAAAATAAAATACAAGTTATCGGAACACGGCATGGCGAAAAAATTTACGAAGTGTTATTAACAAAGGAAGAAGCTGCAAAGGCCATTGATATGGGGAATTTTTATAGAATCCCTGCGGATAATCGAGATTTAAATTACGGAAAATATCTTGATGAGGGCTCTCCTAAAATTACGTTAACAGATGAATACAACTCTACTAATACGAAAATACTGTCCGTCACTGAAATAAAAGAAAAATTATTAAAGCTTCCTCTCATTCAAGAAGAATTACAAAATTGGACGGGAGGAAAACCTTGAAATTTTTAGTACTTGGCTCTACTGGAATGGCTGGCCACACAATTTCACTCTATTTGTACGCCAAAGGGCATGATGTAACAACCTATTCACGAACATCCTTTTCTTGTGGCAATAATATTACAGGAGATATTACAGATACAAATTTTTTAAGGTCACTTTTATTAGATCACGCCTATGATGTTGTGGTCAATTGTATCGGTGTTTTAAATGACGCCTGTGAAACGGACCGCGAGAAAAGTGTATATCTCAATAGTTATTTGCCTCATGCCATTGAATCTTTATTAAAAAACAGTAATACTAAGCTTATTCATTTAAGTACAGATTGTGTATTCTCAGGAAAAACAGCTCCCTATTATGAAAAAAGCCTTCGCGACGGGGAAACCTTTTACGATCGTACGAAGGGACTAGGCGAAATTGAAAGCACTCAACACCTAACGTTTCGTAACTCTATCATCGGTCCTGATTTGAAGGAAGACGGCATTGGTCTCTTCAATTGGTTTATGAAGCAGCATGATACTATTCGCGGCTATACTGGTGCAATATGGACCGGAGTTACTACCCTAACGTTAGCAAAAGCAATTGAACGTGCAGCAATTGAAGGGACAACAGGCCTCTACCACCTAGTCAACAATAGCAGTATTTCAAAATTTGAGCTACTGCAATTATTCAATATGCACTTCAAAGAAAATAAAGTTACGATCCAGCCATATCCCCTCGTAAACATCGATAAAACACTAGTCAACACACGAAAAGATTTTTCATTTATTGTTCCTAGCTATGAAGACATGATCGTTGAGATGAAACACTGGATATGGCGGCATAAAGATTTGTATCCTCATTATTTTAAATGAGTTTGGAGGTTCAGTATGCTAAAAAGAAAGTTCGGTGACCGTTCAGAATGGCTACGAGTTATCGAAAGAAAGTATAGTCAATCATACCTTGACATTAGAGAAATCAAAGGTTTTACTACATTATTAAAAACACTCCAGGTTACTGAACCTTTAACCGTGAATTATGGAGAAAAAACCTATGTATTGTTGATAACGGCTATATATGGTTGCAACAATTTCCCCTTAAAAAAATCATTCTGTAACAACTATGTTTAATGCTACCGGAGAAATAATTCAATGGTATATCGGTATATGCCATAAAAACCTAATATAAGATAATTTTCCCTGTATAGGTTAATACTAAATAAAAAATACTGTTTTTTCTAATATTCACGAGTATTCTGAATGCAGATTAATCCAAGTTTATGTATAGAACTGTAAAATATTTAGGTTAAAGTTGGAAACAAATTAAACAATAACCAAAATAGTATCTACAATGATTCTGATATTAAGCATGGCATGTCTTACGATTCTGTGTATAAGATTGTGAAGAACAATGTTACTTACTCTACGAAGAACTCTAGTATTTTTACAAATAAAGCGAGATATGGATTATCAGGAACAACGCATTATTTCTTTGATGAAATCAATGAATTAAATTTTTGGTGGCATAAATTTGATTGGAGCAAAGAAGAAAACACACCAGACACTGTATCAGGGATTCATAAAATGTATCTAAATAAAGTAAAAGAAGAGTTTGTTGTTCCTGATCATACAGTTAAAATTAGTGGAACTGATTATTTATGGTATTCTTCTGATTGGAAAAAAGATGGTTTAGATATAGATTTAAAAACTAAAAAAGGAAAAGTTAAAGTGGTTTTAATTTTTTTTGTAAGTAAGAAAGATTGATGATTAATTATAGATTATATAATTGAGATAGATAGAGTAGATTTTGATATGCTCCCTATTAGGTAGACAGATTAAAAAATAAAATCTGTTTATCTAAGGGGAGTATTTTTTATGGGGCGAAGCAAACATCCACTCGAGTTAAAACTACATATCCTTCAATTGTTTGAAGAAGGTCAATATTCTATAAGCGAATTGTGAGAAAGGTTTTTAGTTCATATACAATTAACTTTCAATAGAAAATATTTTAAATTGGTTATATGGACTTAAGTTGAAAGTCTCTTGGTTGAAATCATTGAGAACACCACCTGCATTTAGTCTCTCAATTATAAATTAAAAAGGCGAGGTATTCGACGATTCAATCGTCGAATACCTCGCTAAGTGGAACCAATTGAAGTTTTTCAGTACTCAGTAGATACCCCCGATCATAAATAAATTTTCAGCAGGTTGCTATTGAACGAGAGCCATGCAAATCTCATGATTATCGACTGTTAATTGTCGAATCATAGTATCACTCCTAACGTATCAGCAGAATAACATGCTAAAAAGATATCACTTTTCTGAACTAGCACTATTTAGAAATAATTTCTGTTGTAGAGGCCAGTGCATTCATAAATGCTTTTTTGTAGCGATATGAATAATGACAAATAGAGCCATTTTTCATTGTAATTTTTCGATAGGTTGAGTCAATCTTATGTATATGCTGCAAATTAACAATATACCCGCGATGACAGCGGAAAAAGCGATTATCTAATTGCTGTTCAATATCTGTTAAATTGCTAAAAAATTCATAGACACCACTTTTCTCCTTCAGCTCAATTTTATGTGCAATTGGTGATGTGCAGAAGCAATAAATATCATCAAATGGGATGAATTTAATATGTTCCCCTATTTTCACTTGAAAAGTCATTTCAATTTGTTGGGCATGTATATTTTGATGTTTTTGATAAGCAACATGCAAGGTGTCGATTAAATTTTCAGCTAAACCCGGCTCATTTTTAACAATAAAATCCAGTGCTGCTACTTTGTACGTAAAGGTTAGCCTTAGCTTTTCCACATATGTGGTAATAAAGACAATCGTTGCAAAAGGATCTTTATTGCGTATGGTGTTTGCCAGTTCTAAGCCATTTATCTCATGCTGAAGCTCAATATCCAATAAAAAACAATCTGCGCGGTGTTCCTGTATATATGCAAGTACCTCAGATGGATTAGAGGCGATCAATGCAATCTCAACATTCTCATATTGAAATAAAGAAGAATGAACAATAGTTGATTGCAAAAATTTCCGATGTTGTGCATCATCCTCACAAATAACAATTTTCATAGTAGACACCCCTTAGAAAATTTGTAACTCCTGAATAAAGCGTTGTTTTTCAATACGCGTGTTTAATGTAACATTAGGATAGGTCTGTAAAATTTCCTTCACATTGGCTAAACCAATCCCTCGGTCTTCTCCTTTAGAAGAGGAGTGATAATCAAAGATAGTTGAAATATTGAAGCTTGCATCCTGTAATGGATTGTCGATGACGATAACAACATGGTCATCTGAGTAGAGAATTGCAATATGCACAACTGAATCGACTTTCGCAATACTCGCCTCAAGTGCATTATCAATCAAAATGCCTAGTACCCTCGTTAAATCAATAAGACTCATATTAACAGAGGATATCGTATATGGAATTTCAATCGCGACCCTCTGTTGTAAATGATTCGCGAGTAACAGCTTAGAGGATAATAAGCCTTTTAGCTCGACGATTTGCAAATTTTCTAATGTACCAATCATTTTACTTTGAAATAAGGTCTGTTGCTCCACCTGCATAATATGCGAATAAAAATATTGCTTTAACCCCTGTACATCCTCATCTTCTATATAGTTTTGCAACGACATTAAAATATTTATATAATCATGGCGGAACTTTTGCATATCTGTATTCACTTGCTCCAATACCTGCATATATTCAAAAAACTGCTGCTGTGTTACTTCCTTTTGCCGAATCGTTTGGATTTTGTTGATACTTAAAACAAGTAATCTAACAGCAAACACTATCAATAACATATAACTGCCTCTGAAACAATTAGCTTAATACCATATTCAATTTTTAGCTTCTCAGTTTGTGTATGAGATTCAAGTGTAAATAGATTGACTAGTTGATCCTCTATATATTTCATAAACGTCCACCTTTCTTTCTTATTTTACACAAATTATACAATATTGGAATTAATTTTCCTGAAATATTGATTTTTTTTCCTATTTGTTATTATAATAGTATGAGTTAGCGTTAAGGACATATAGATTACTTTATAAGAAGAAACACTCTTTAAAACAAATTTTTCGTGTATTCTTTTTACGTAATATGATGCAACTAGCAACATATTTCTAAAAAAACGCGAAGGGAAAGATGTAAAATGAAAAAATTATTATTAGGCTGTGTAGTAGCATCCACTTTGGTTATTCCCAATTTAGCTTTTGCTGCTAATTCAAATGAAGGGATTGAAACGAGTACAGACAATGAAGCTACTATTCCTGGATACATGGCTCCTGGGACAGTAATTAAATTTAATGAACAGGAAGAATCTGTTATTCTAAGAGAAGGAGATAAAAAACCAAGTTTTATGCAACAATATAGACTTCAAGCAGACGAAACAGATTTGCCAGTTATAAAACCAGGTATGACAGTGGTCTATGATGCTTTAGGTGCACCAATAGTAGTTGTCCCAGAAACTGAAGAATCTATTAATGTTGAAATGAAAGAAATTAATCCGCAACAAGGAATACGTCCTTTAGCCGTAAAAACAGAAACGGGTGAAATTTCTTGGTTTGATATTTGGGCAGAAAGTGGTACAGCATCTGGTTCAAAAGCGAATGATGGTGCGGCTCATAAAACTATAGCTATGAAGACATATGTTAATGTAAAAAGTAACAAGAATTCAAATAAAACAACAGTTTTAATTTTAGATAGAGGACCGTATGCAAAGGGAAGAATTTTAGATATGTCTAAACAATCATTTAGTAAGCTACATACTTTAAGTACGGGAGTATTTGACGGTACGATTAGTTGGGATAGTAAATAATTCTTTCTGATTTTATTTGTTATGGAAAGTCAGTTTACACAATTTTTTTGGCGTAAACTGACTTTTTCAGTGATTCTGATTGAAATTAGCTCTTCTTAATTAGGGGAAATAGGCTGTATAAATTTAAGAAATAACTGAGTTTCTTATCAAAATAATATGTAGTATTTTGATAGTTATTGGTATGTGATAATACAATTTCTAAAAAAACTTCGCAAAGGATGAAGTGCATAATGTATAGATCTGTTTGTAAATACAGGAAAAAAACAATAGGTACTTCTGTTATCATTTTTTTATCGTTAGTATTAGTTTTGTTTGGATGTCAAAAGAAAGAAGATACCAGCCAACCTGTTGGTGATCCACCTGTTAGTGATCAGCATGTTGATGATAATGAAGAACTCATTGTTTCTGTATTTGATAAGGAAGGCAAAAGTAGTGTAGTGGAGATAAATCCTGAAAAAAATGTAGAAAACGAATTAGTTAATAATGAAGAGGTTTGGTTACATGCATCACTTTCAGACAATAAACAATATCTTGCCTATACAAGTGCAAAAGGTGAAGGACCTTGGGAGATTTATTTATTAGACAGAAACGATAAAAAAACTTATCAAGTTACAAATGATACTTTAGGACAACTTATTCCTAGATTTGGTGATAACAACACCATCTACAGTGAAATACTAGGGGCAACATTCCCTGTATCCAAGATTTCGAAAATAGATGTGAAAAAGAAGAATTCTATTGTATTTGATACAAAACAACCTGACCGTGCTGTAGAAATGTATGATACTTCTAAAGACAAAATTATTGGTGCATTTGTCTCTGAAGAAGAGAATACAGCAAGAAGGAAGGCTGCAAATGATGCTGGTGTACCTTTAGGGCAAATTGTCTATTCAATATATGAAATGAATTTAGATGGCTCTGACATGAATTTGGTAACGAATATAAAAGCCGTCAATATTGATTCGATGGCATATGGACCTAATGGGAATACTGTTATTCTTGGAGGGGCAAATATAAATGAAGATGAAGGAAGCGGCATTTATCAGTTATCTCTTACAGACAAAACATTAACTACCATATTAACAGATCAAATGATTAATAAAAGTAAAAATCCCCTATTATCAGAGATTGGTCAAAGAAGGCTAGCGGTATTGTCAAAAAATGAGCGATTTATTTATTTTTCGGGTATACCTAAAAATGCAGCAGATGTTAGTTTTGACGGTATAATTTCTAAAATACAATGTATCTATAAGTATGACTTGGATAATAAAGAAATAACGAAAGTATATGAGTATAAAAAACCAGCTTTTATTACGGATATGACGGTTACATATTAAAGTATGCAGTTGTTCAGTCAAAACAAAATCCATTAATAAAAGCTACTAGATGTATTATAGATGTATGGACATACCTCGGTTAAACAATAGCGTTGAGAGTAGGAAATTGCTTGTCTAACCATGTGATAAAGGAACGATTCTATCGATTAAATTTGATACCATCTTGTTTCTTCATTTCCATGATTACATCGCTACACGCTCTTATATACTCTTTCGCTTCCAGCTTATCCCTCTATAAGTAGCCATCTTTTGGTCTTTACCTCGATGTTTTCTGTGCTTTGATGGGATGTTTTCACCTCCTTGTTCTTTCAAGATATAAGATTGTTCGGTCCTTTACTTTTGTTAGAAAGCTACTATGACCTCTGCTGACTTCTCTTGATTCATCCGATTATCACTAATCCGATTGTTAATCCAATAATCCTCAAGAGACCTCCCCGGTAGCGCCAACGAAGCGGCAGCAACAACAACAGCACGATGTTAAGTTGTTAGCCTGAGATTCCTCTATTTCAGCGAGTGTTTAGACACCTGCTGAAATGGAGCTTAAATTCGCATTCATCTACAGCCCTTGACATAGAAGTAAAGCCCTAGTTTAAAGAAGTTTTTACATCTAGTATTAAGTGCTGAGATGAGTAGCAATATAATCCCGACTTTTTTGTCAAAAAAATCCCCCATTCAATTAAATTGGAAGACAATTTCGACTTAATGTTTCAGGGTATTAAAAAGGGATTCTACGTCAGTGACCGAATCCCTAATTTTCGAAAACCTTATTTTAATGGTTTGCATTTGTAGTTAAAGCTGCGAAATTTTGTAAATGTTCAGAACTAATACTATATGAAACAATCTTCTCGTTGTATTCCTTGACTACATCAACGTGGTTGTCGTAACTAAAAACAAAGAAATTAACATCTTTTTTGCCTCTTTTTACGTTCATGATAAATGGAGTAACATTAGTCTCTGGTTGTAAAAATAATTTTTCATTACCTGGAAATATATAATGTTTTTTCAAAAAGGAAGCTTTATTAAAATAATCTGTAAATCTATTTTTTTCTTCCTCATCTAAATTCTTTCCATTAAATGTTACCGTAACATCTTTTGAATCAAGTTTTTTATGAAGTTCAAATTTACTTACTCCCCACCCCACAGCTATACTGGGAGGGCTCATTAACAATTTAAGAATAGATCCAATCACTAGCGTAATAATCAATCCTGTTGTCATACCATACCAACTCTTTCAAAAATTTTATCATTTTAATAGCAATTACTCTATTATTACCTTCAGTTCACCTTGTTTGCATAAAAATAATTAGTAATTAGGCTATATCGATGTTTTAACATCCACCTCTTCATGATAAGGGATTTATATTTATTATAACCATCCAATTCGATGCTTTTTTGACCATCCATTTAACCATCCAATTGTCTATAAACTATTAAGGGCTTCTGCAAACCTTTTAATTCCTTCGTCGATTGAGTCTTCATCTTCCTTGGCGAAAGTAAAACGGACAAACCCAACTTTAGATCCCAGTGTAGAACCAGGAACAAAAATGACGCCTCTTTTAATGGATTCTTCAAGCAATTGGGTTTCATTATAATTTTTAAGTATTTTACACCATATATGAATGCCACCTTGAGGAATAGAATATTCCACCTGATCTTTTAAATAAGTATCAAGGCTTTTTATAATTTTATCTCTCCTTTTTTCTAATTCCTTAATTAACCTTTTTATATGAATATGAAAATTTTCTGATTCTAAAAAATCATTCGCTATCCATTGTGTATAGCTAGAATGACCGAAGTCGATTTGTTGTTTCGCATCGGATAACCTTTCAATCACCGATGTTGGACCAATAATCCACCCTATTCTTAATCCTGAGGCAACAATTTTGGACAAAGAACTAATGTATAATACGTTGCCATTCCTATCCATTGATTTAAGGGTAGAGATTTTCTCTCCTGAAAAAGCTGTTAAACTATAGGGATCATCTTCTACTACTGGAATTCCAAGCTTTGAGGATATGTCTAAAATCGCTTCTTTTTTCTTTTTATTCAATAAGGAGCCCGTTGGATTTTGAAAATATGGATTTAAAAAAATCATTTTGATTCGGTGTTTTTTATATAATGACTGCAAATCTTCTGGGTTTATTCCATCCTTATCGACAGGTAGATAATGTATTTGTATACCTACCGATCTGAAAATTGGAAGATTATAATTGTACGAAGGATCTTCTATTGCTATTGCATCTCCAGGCTTTAACAAACATTGTACAATTAAATGTAATGCTTGTTGCGCTCCTGATGTTATAAGTATTGAAGAAGGATTGGTTTCGATTCCCCGACTTTTTTTCACGTGTTTTGCTATGGTAGTTCTAAGGATTTCATTCCCCTGTGGATGATCGTATCCTAAGCTTCCTGTAAAAGATCGTGTTGACGTTATTTCGCTTAAAAATCTTTTTGGGAAAAGTTCTTCTGACAATTCACCGGAAGCTAAATTTATTAATTTATGTTCAACAGCTTCTTTTCTTATTTTTTGCGTGACAGGTTGACTCGGTAAAAAAGAACCCGCCTCAATATACCTATTCCAACTAGGAATCCGTTTTTTTGTTATACCCCATATATCTTTACTAATGGTAGTACCGCTTCCTCTAGTCCTTTCAATTAACCCCATCGATTCTAATTCGTCATATGCATGAACGACAGTACTTCTGTTTAAAAGTAGAGCACTCGCTAAATATCTCTCTGATGGCAATGGTTTATCAGGTGGAAATGTACCATCTGCAATTCCCTTTTCAATATATTCTGCTAGTTGTTTATAGATAGCTTTTTTCGCTTTTCTATCAGGTTTCCAATCCATATATACACACCTCATTAGTTCCTTCAAACTTGCGCTTTCTTCTTATAATAAAAAATTATATATTAATATTATTTCAATTGTAATGAACCATTCACTTCATTGTAATTTTAGCCATCCACTTAAAAAATCAAAGCTGGTGAAATTTTACTCTTCGTAAAATCTCACCAGCTTTTTAGATTTCAGAAATTGGTTTTGTCCATCCTCTTGACGCTTACTATAAATAGATGTCTTCGATCATACCTTAAAGTATGCTCAAGCTTGTTTCCTTTATATCAGTGATTAGCATATGACCCGGTGCATGGGTAATTATAATAGAAGGTTTACTTTCCATTGCTACTGCCTGAGGGGTTACGCCACAAGCCCAAAATACTGGTATTTCCCCCGGCTTAATGGACACGGCATCACCGAAATCTGGTTTTGAAATATCCGTAATCCCTATTTGTGCTGGATTACCAATATGAATTGGTGCACCGTGTACATTTGGAAAGCGCGAAGTAATTTGGATTGCACGAATCGCATCCTCTGGTGTCATAGGGCGCATACTGACAACAGTTGGTCCTTCAAATACACCTGCTTTTTCACACGCGATATTTGTTTTATACATTGGCACATTACAGTTTTCTTGACTATGTCTTATTGGAATACCTGCTTCAAGAAGAGGTGTTTCAAATGTAAAGCTACAACCTATTAAAAAACCTACCATATCCTCTTCCCAATAATCTGTAATATCTAATACTTCTTCCGTTAAAATACCATCTCGATAAATACGATATTTCGGAATGTCCTTGCGAATATCTGCATTTTTAGCAATTTTTGAAGGTATAAATGATCCAGGTTCTGTCACGTCTAATAATGGGCATGGCTTTGGATTTCGCTGACAAAATAGTAGAAAGTCAAACGCATGCTCCTTCTTCAAAATCACTAAATTTGCTTGTGTAAACCCAATCGACATGCCAGAAGTTGGTCCAGAAATTTCTTGATTGCGAATACGTTTACGGATTTCATTCGGCTCTAAAGCACTATATGTTGTCATCATTAATTCACTCCTTATAAAATAACCATCCATGAAAAGATGCTCATGGATGGATGGATGGTTGGTTGGTTGTTAGATTAACTAAAAATTTTTGGAATTTCTTCAATTAATGTATTAATGCTGAGATATCCCATAAGTACAACTACAATTGCTCCAGTTACAGTTAACCAACGTGGATGCTTATATGTACCAACAATTTCTTTTTTGTGTGCAGCAACTAATATAATGCCAAGTGATAATGGTAAAACCAGTGCATTTAATGCACCTACTAAAATTAACACATTAACAGGCTTTCCAACCAAGGAAAAAGTTGTTGTTGAAATGACGATAAATGCTATAATCACCCAATTATGATATTTCTCAATGCTAGGGTGGAATGAACGAATAAATGAAACAGATGTATAAGCTGCACCTACAACAGAAGTAATCGCTGCAGCCCACATAATCATACCAAACATACGATAACCAATATTACCCGCAGCTAGTTGAAATACAGATGCAGGTGGATTCGCAGGATCAATAACTAAACCTTTTGAAACAACACCAAGAACCGCTAAAAATAAAGCAATACGCATTACGCCTGTAATTAAAATCCCTGTCACAGAGCTTTTTGTTACTTCTGGCAATGATTCTTGTCCTTTGATGCCAGCGTCCAAAAGGCGGTGACCACCAGCAAAAGTAATATAACCTCCAACTGATCCACCAACTAAAGTTACAATCGCAAACCAGCTAATTTCTTTAGGCCAAACGGTGTTCACAATCGCTTCTCCTACAGGTGGTGACGTTTTAAAAGCAACGAATAGCATGAGTAAAATCATGACACCGCCAGCAATTTGCGCAACCTTGTCCATTGCCTTTCCTGCTTCTTTATAGATAAATATAAAAATAGCAAAAAGTGCACTTACAATGGCCCCCATAATTGGATCTACGCCAAGCATTGCATTTAACCCTAATCCAGCTCCAGCAACGTTCCCAATATTGAATGCTAAACCACCTGTAACAATCATAATCGCAAGGAGCACACCTAATCCAGGTAACACCTTATTGGCAATTTCTTGCCCTCGCAAGCCAGAAACAGCAATGATTCGCCAAACGTTTACCTGTGCGACAATGTCTAGAATTAATGAAATTAAAATGACAAATCCAAAGCTAGCCGCTAATTGCTGTGTAAATACTGTCGTTTGTGTTAAAAAACCTGGTCCGATAGATGAGGTAGCCATTAAAAAGGCAGCTCCTATTAACACACTTTTACTTGCTGTTTTCTTAACAAATTTACCTTTTTTCTCTTGCTCGATTACTACTTCACTAACTTCCGTTATTTTTGCTCCCATTGGACTACCCCTCCTTGATTGCACGTACTGATATTTGATGTTCTGCTAATCTTGAATGAATATATTTTGCAAATTCTACAGCATGTTCCCCGTCCCCATGAATACAAATAGTATTTGCCTGTAATGGTATTTCGATTTGTTGTTGTGACAGCACAATTCCCTCTTTCACCATTCTCACAACCTGTGTCACAGCTTGTTCCTTATCGGTAATCAATGCATCAGGTTGTTTACGGGATGTTAAAGAACCATCCTTTTGATAGGTACGATCTGCAAACACTTCATGGGCTGTTTGAAGCCCTACTTTTTCTCCGGCTTTTGTTAATTCACTACCTGAAAGACCGAATAACACAAGTGAAGGTGAAATATCATAAATGGCTTGTGCAATTGCCTCAGCAATTGCCGGTTCTTTAGCAGCCATATTATAAAGTGCACCATGTGGCTTAACATGCTGCATAGTTTCATTGTAAGTCGATAGAAAACCTTGCAATGCTCCCACTTGATAAACAACCATATCATAGGCTTCCTGTGGTGTGATGTTCATCTCACGTCGTCCAAAGCCATTTAAATCCGGTAAGCCTGGATGTGCCCCAATCTTCACACCATTAGCAATGGCTAGCTTAACTGTCTCTCGCATAACAGTTGGATCTCCAGCATGGAATCCACAAGCAATATTAGCAGAGGTTACATATTTTAAGATTTCTTCTTGCTCTCCAAGTCGATAACGACCAAAACTTTCCCCTAAATCACAGTTTAAATCAACTCGAAACATCTTCTTCCCCCATTTTCTTCCCACTAAAATAGTTACACTGAATACGTTTACAACTATTTTGTACCGATATTCGGAACTTGAGTTTTGAAATTTAAAAAAATCTTAACATATTTTATTATTACTGAAAAGTATAAATTTAAAATTTTGAGAAAGAATTTTTTTTTTGAAATTTTCATTTAAATTAAACTTGTTTTCGTTTATTGTTTAAATATAATATTTATCCGTTATTTAAAACTTACATACCGAATTATGAAACTCCAGGAGATGGTTTTTATGATGAATTTAAAAGAGAATGTACAGATAAGACCTTTGAGTGATTCTGCACTAGTCATTCATGTAGGTGAAGGAATCAGTGAGGCAATTCACAACAAAGTTAAAATTATATTGAACTTATTAGAGAGAAATCCATTTGAAGGATTCATCGAGGTTGTGCCTGCCTATAATAGTGTGACGGTTTATTACAATCCGATTGAAGTATACTTTTCAACTATAGGAAAAGAAGGCGAAATGCCTTACGAAAAGGTGAAAGCAACAATTCTTTCTTTAATGAATCAATCTCACATAGTTGAAACAACAAAGGAACGTGTCGTAAAAATCCCTGTAGTATATGGTGGTGAAATGGGACCCGATTTAGAATTTGTAGCCTCTTATCATGGTTTAACACCTAATGAAGTTATTAAAATTCACTCTTCTGTAGAATATCTAGTTTACATGATAGGTTTTGCTCCAGGTTTTCCGTTTATGGGAGGAATGGACAAACAAATAGCAACACCTCGTAAAGAAACTCCACGGTTATCGATTTCTCCGGGATCTGTTGGAATTGCGGGAAATCAAACAGGTATTTACCCATTAGAAACTCCAGGGGGATGGCAAATCATCGGACGAACACCTTCTCGTTTGTTTCTACCTGAACAATCTCCTCCAACCTTATTACAACCGGGTGATCGAATTCAGTTTGTACCAATTTCGTTGGAAGAATATAAGAACGACTGGGAGATGAAAACATGGGCATAAAAGTATTACAGCCAGGTATGCTGGCAACCATTCAAGACCTAGGAAGATATGGGTTACAAAAGTTTGGTGTTATCGTCGGAGGAGCAATGGATTCTATTTCCTTACGAATTGCAAATTTACTTGTCGGAAATTCAGAAGGAGAAGGCGCTCTTGAGGTGACACTATATGGAACAACTCTTTTATTTGAAACAGATGAACTGATTGCAATTACAGGGGGCAATTTACAACCTACAATAGACGGCAAAGAAGCACCAATGTGGCGACCACTGTTAATTCAAAAAGGATCTGTTTTAAAATTTAATACTGCGATTAGTGGTTGCCGAGCCTATGTATCGTTTAGTGGCGGAATTCAAGTGCCCGAAGTGATGAGCAGTAAAAGTACCTATATACGTGCTGGAATTGGAGGATATAACGGAAGAAAATTGCTGAAGAATGATGTCTTTGAATTAGATAGACGATCAGAGTTAGGAGAGGATATTTTTGAACAATTAAAAAAAGAACCAACGTACCTTCCTTGGTCAGCTGATTACACATCCTTTGTTACATTTAAAAAAACGCAAACAATCCGCTTCATAAGGGGCTCTGAATATGAACATTTCGATGAGGAAAGTTTAAAAAAATTCCTTTCAACGCCTTACACCATCACAACCCACGCAGATCGAATGGGCTACCGATTAGATGGAGAGGCTATTCAATTAAAAGAGCCATTTGAATTATTATCCGAAGGGGTTACATTTGGAACGATTCAAGTGCCCTCTAGTGGGCAACCTATTATTTTAATGGCAGATCGTCAAACTACTGGTGGATATCCTAAAATAGCTCAAGTGATTTCTGCCGATTTACCATCATTAGCACAAATGCAAGCGAATGGTCGAGTCTATTTTAAAGAGGTCTCTCTTGAAGAAGCTCAATTGGCATTAATACATCAAGAAAAAAAACGAAATGAATTAGCATTTGGGCTCCGTTTAAAAAGGTTATAGCATATTTAGATAAAAATATTTCCTAAAAATTAGGCTTTTCACCAAACCGTGTGGTTGATTTCCGTTCCGACTGGGCGCTTTGCCGCTGACGCTTCGCTTTCGCGCAGAGCAGAGCTTCCTGGGGGCGTCCGATGAGCCGCTTCACTCGCGTTGCTCGCTCCAGGGTCTCATCTGTGACGCTGATCCCCAAGGAGTCGCCCAGTCTCCACTACAATCAACTAAATTACAGTGCATATATTTTAAAAAATGTCATCCATAAATTATCAACTCCAACGCAAAATGGGTAATCTCAAATGACTTTTGAGACTACCCATTTTTTATAGCTGTTCATACCCCAATTGTTTAGAAATCTCTGCGGTAGCCTTCTTAAGTTTATCGACGAAGATTTCAACGTTTTCCCCTCGATAATTCGTTTCTAGTCCCGCAATACTCATTGCTGCAACGACTTCTCCTTTATGATCGTAAATCGGTGCTGCAACAGCAGATGTATGATTTTCTAATTCTGAATGGCTGATTGTATAACCAAGTTCTCTAGCCTGCACAATCGTTTCAAAAAGCTTTTCCTTTTCTGTAATCGTCCCCTTTGCAAATGATTTAAGTTCTACCGATTCGAAATATTCCTTTATGTCTGCATCCGGTAAAAAGGATAATACAGCACGAGGGCATGCCCCTGCATAAAGAGGACTTTTTCTACCAATTGCTGTGTAGAGTCGAACTTTTTGCTTCGTATCTATTTTCTCGATATATACAGCATCGTCACCATCACGAACGATTAAATTAATCGCTTCTTTCACATCATTATGTAGCTCATTCATAATTGGTTCTGCAATTTTCCGCACATCTAGACGCATTGATACTAGATGTCCAAATTTAAGGAAGAGAATGCCTAACCGATATTTTGCATCAGTTCCCTTTTCTAAAAAATCCATTTCCTCGAAAGATTTCAACATGCGGAAAGCAGAAGTTTTAGGGATTCCTGATAACTCAATTACTTCTTGAAATGACAGTTCATTATGTTCGATAAATAAATTTAAAATATCCATTGAACGGATAACCGTTTTATTATTATTTGTCAATTTACGTTTTCTCTCCCTTCTAAACTATATAATCTAATCATATAATTTTTCTTTTCTTAAATAATAATTATACCTAACATCTTACTGTTTTTATATACCCTGGCTCTTCAGCAAAATGTGGGGTTGATTTCCGTTCCGGCTGGGCGCTTTGTTACTGTCACTTACGGGTAACGTCGAAAACCTGTTTTTCAAATAGGTTAAATTTGGTGGAAAATGCTTTTAGTTCTCAATGTTTCTAGAGTGACTGGAATATGAAAAACGGACAGCATCGGTTCCAGGCCATCATCCCAGCTTATACCATAATTCACTTGCAAATCAATATATAACAAATAGACCCCCCGTCACGGAATAGTCTTTTAATTAATATTTTTTACTAGGATAATCAATAGAATTTGCTATCTCAATAAGCACGTCAGATGTTACTTTATCAGAAACATCTTGATCAATACTAAACACATACTGCCAATCATCTCTTTCAAAGACTAACATATCAAAACCGAATTTTGGATTTTTTATATATACTGCAGCACTTCCATTTTTCAATTTAAATACATTTGATATATACTTTTCAAATGGAATTTTATGCTGAATTGGTCGAACATTAATTTTAAAATGATTATGAGGGAATTGATCACTGATCATTGTCACTTCAAATTCGTCATTCATATCGTCATCCATATTACTAAATCTTCCAAAATGATGGGTAAAACTTATTGGTGGTACTCTAAGTGGTAGCTTAAGTTCTTTATTAAAATGTTTTTCAAAATCTTTTAATGCAGATTCTACAGTTTTATATCCTACTTCAGGAAAAAATTCTTCAAAAGGTTGTGGTGAATCACTTGATTTTGCATCCACTGTTTCATAAATGGTTATATTAATTAATACGCAACCTAATGACAATAATATAAGGAAATATTTATTCATTTTATCCTCCTAAAAATTTTATTTAGGAATATTTTCTCCAATTGAATAGTTAATATGCTTCTTATCTCCATATTATGTTGTTCTTCTTATCAACAGTTTTATTTACATCTAAGGAAGTTTTCTCAGGCATCTAGTCCTCCACAAATTTATTAACAGGCACAAAAAAACCATCGATTATGAACTGCTCCCCAATTGTTAGACACACAATCTAACAATTGGAGGTGCAGTTCATTTTACGAGTGGTTTTTGTAATTTATATATCTCTAATTGCTTTTTTTGAACAAGCAACTTCAGCGTTGGAGTTGGATCACCAACATTCTCCCAATGCATTTACATTAATCTAGGTTCTCGAAAAACCAATGATTATGCACTGCTGACAATAAGTCCTCTCTTGTGAAGTTCCGTCATAAATGGATTATTTTCTACCTTAATTACAACAGATTCGCCTAGGTCTAGTGCATTAGCCAAACTAACAATATGAGTGGATTATGTAGATCACCGTACTCCTTATTATATATTCTCACACCTTCCTTCTTGTATTTCTCGGGAAATAATCAGATTATTCCCACATTTTTATTCACTGTATTTATTTTACTATTTATAGTGTCATATTTATAGTTTCTGCTGCATATATAATACTCGAAACACATTTTCCATTTTTTTACGTAGCATTGTGGCTCTTGGGATTGAGGAAGAAAGACAAAAAAATAATAAACATGGAGGTAATACAGATGGATCAAAACAAAACGAACGAACCAAAAGTAAAAGCCATTACCCCTTCCAGTTTAGGAGAATTTCCCCTCGCACCAATTAGTGGCTTATATGTATGGAGTGAACAGCAAATCCGTGAGGAACTTCGCATCGATGTAGACGGATACTACCCACAAATGGTAGCAAGCGGCACTATTATTTCAAACATGTCTTCTACTATTCATTGGATTGCTAAGTTAACAGCGAATGGTCCAGATACTTGGACAGGCAATATTCGAAATAAATACTTAGACGACATACAATCATTTCCTTATACAAATGTAAAAATACAAGTAACACGCGGTTCATTACCTGAACAGCATACTGCAGAAGTCGCGTTTCTGATTGGAGGGGAGACAGACAGAACTAGCACGTTCCAGTTTCAATCTCCTTACTTCCACCCTGTGGAATTTGAATTTGATGCTGAAGTAGATACAACACCAGTTACTACCTATCAAACTCACGCTCATCCAGACAAGCCTACATCTTTGCCGGATGAAACTTTATCAATTTCAGAGGTTTTTAAACGCACTGGGTTTGATGTAAAAATATCAGACGGTAATAATATTGTTTCCAAAGACTATGCAGGGACTGATAAAAAGTGGAACACTCAAGAGATGCATGATGCCATGCAAGTATATTGGTCACACTTTGATAATAAGCCCCAATGGTCCATGTGGACATTCTTTGCAAATTCGGAAGCTGAAGAAGGCCATGGTCTAGGCGGTATTATGTTTGATAGCATAGGTCCGAATCATCGTCAAGGGACTGCCATTTTTAATAATTCATTTATTGCCGATCCACCTAAAGGTGACCCCGCTCCTGAGGCTTTTGTACAGCGCTATCGTTTTTGGTGTGCTTGCCATGAGATGGGACATGCTTTTAATCTGCTGCACTCTTGGCAAAAACACCTAGGTTATCCTTGGGAACCTTTGGAGCGCCCTCTTACCCCAGAACCAAAGGCTCTAAGCTTTATGAATTATCCTTACAATTTTGATAGTAAAACTGGTGGCAAAGCGTTCTTTAAAAACTTTGAGTATCGTTTTAGTGATCAAGAACTGTTGTTTATGCGACACGCACCTGAGCGCTTCGTACAAATGGGTAATGCTGACTGGGCTGTAGATCATGGTTTTGAGCAATCCAACATTTCTATTCACCCTTCTTTTAATCTTGAATTGAGGGTTAACCGTAAATCACCTATATTCCAATGGTTAGAACCTACAGTTATTGAAATCAAACTAACGAATACTTCGAACCAACCTCAGTCAATCAATAAACATTTATTGTCTGACTTATACGGAATGTCTGTAATGGTTAAAAAAGATGGAAAACAAGGACGGCGATTACTACCTCATGTTCAATATTTGTGGAACAAAGAGAACAAGGTAATAATGCCTGGTGAATCACTGTACGAAACTATTTTCGCGTCTGTAGGGAAAAATGGCTGGTTAATTGATGACCCAGGATTTTATAACATTCAAGTAGCTATGCAAATAAACGGCCATAACATCGTATCAAATAACTTAAGACTTCGAGTTTTACCACCTACAGGATACGATCAGGAATTCCTTGCTCAAGACTATTTCTCTGAAGAAGTAGGACGTGTTCTTGCCTTCGATGGCAGTCGTTATCTTGACAAAGGAAACGATATCCTTCGTGAGATAACTGAAAAACTTCCTGACCATGCTGTTGCTCTTCACGCTCATATCGCTCTTGCTAAACCATTGGCTTTCGATTATCAATTCCTTGACTTCACAGGTAACACAGATACAAGAGGTAAAATTAAACTAATACCTGCCCAACCAGATGAGGCACGTAAACAGTTTACTTCTGCGTTAACTAAACACAACCAAATTGCTGCTAAGACACTTTCTAATATTGATTATCATGAATATATGGGAACATACAGTGAATTTCTAAGTAACCAAGAAGAAAACAAGGAAGCTGCACAGGTACAAAATGTCCTTTATCAAACGCTGTCTGAACGGAATGTGCTAGATAGTGTATTACAAAACATCAAAGATCGCCGTGAAAACTATGAACAAAAGGAAAATGAATTTTCTACGAACATATAATATTTCCACTTAAATAAGCTGCTTTCAATCTGAATACAAATAGAAAACCGTCATTGCGAAAAAAGGTTGATCGAAATGACGGTTTTCTATTTTATTTTTAAAGTTTGATTATTTATTCTACTTATGTTCATCCCAAAAGTCTTTACTAAAACTCGTATTTGCTTGATATTTCCCTACTGGTTTGGCAATATCTGAACCTCGCAAAATTGTTCCTTTTCCAAACTTTTGCTCGATTTGATCAACCAGTTTAATAATTGGTTCATCTTTTACATGCTCTTCAAAGTTAAATAACGTTAGCTGTTGTGTCGTTTCTTTAATATCACTGACATTCGATATGGTAACACCTAGTAATCGTACAGGTTCCTCATCCCAATGCTTATTAAATAAATACCAGGCATGCTCAGCGATATCCTCTTTTGAATGAATCGCGTTATTGATGGTCTTACTTCGTGTACAAGTTTCCCAATCAGCTGAACGGATCATGATACTTACTGTAACGCCAGCAAGTTTCTTGGCCTTTAATCTGTCCGCTACCTTTTCAGAAAGTGTTGCAATTACTTTATATAGTTCATCTCTATCTGTCGTATCATGAGAAAGTGTTGTTGAATTCCCTACACTTTTCGTATCATATATAGCTTCTGGATCAACAGGCCTATCATCTTCACCATTTGCCTTTTGCTTCATCCGTAAACCATTAATGCCGAAGTTTTGCTTTAATACATATTCATCAGCTGTAGCTAGTTCTCCAATTGTTCGAATACCTAAATTCTCCAATTTCTCCGCTGTACTTTTGCCAACCCCATGCATCTCAATGACATTCATCGGCCACAATATTGTTGGAACATCACGCTTTCGGAGTACTGTAATACCCATTGGCTTTTTCATATCACTTGCCATTTTCGCCAAAAATTTATTCGGTGCAATACCGATTGAACAAGGGAGTTGCAATTCGTTCCAGATTCTATTTTGCATATTTTGTACGTGTTGCAGTACAATTTGGCCTTCTACTATCGGAAGTTGCAAATATCCTTCATCGATCGAAACTGGTTGGAGAATATCGCTATACTCTTTCAACAAATTAAAAAATGATTTAGACGCAGCTCTATACCGTTCGAAATTAGGAGGAAGTATTATTAACTCTGGGCACTTTCGCCGCGCCTCTCCGACATTCATAGTTGTATAAACACCACTTGCTCTTGCTTCGTAACTACACGTAATAATAATACCTCTACGCTCTTTAGGATTACCTGCGATGGCTACGGGTTTCCCTTTTAATGAGGGATCATATATTTGTTCAACAGAGGCATAAAAGCAATTAAGGTCGATATGTAAAATGATTCTTCCTTTATTCATGTTCTATCTCCTCATTTACTTTGGCTTACCTTTTAGACTAGGGTCATGCGCCTACTCATTGACACATAAAAACTATTCATTTACGTCCTTTATGCGCTATTGTATGACAATTTTCTTTACATACTTTTATTATAAGCTTTCCTTACATTAATCAACAAATGTATAGTCACCATCACTTTCAAGTAATTCCCTCAAAATGATGAGTGCTTGTTCAAGCTGATTTTCAGGTGCAGTGATGGCCAAACGAACTGCATTAACTAGCTTCGCATTTCCTACGGCAAAACGTTCGGCAGCATACACTTGCACACCAGCTTTTGCTGCTAGTAATTCAAACTGAACGCTGGTGAATTTTTCGGGGAGTATAAGCCATCTGAAAATACATTCTTCTTCTCCTAAAATGTTATATTCCCCTAAATATTGATCGACAAGGGCATTTTGTTGCTTGGCATACAACCGGTGCTTCTCTAAAATTGTCTGTGCAACGCCATCGTGAATCATCCTTGCTGTAAGCTCCACCATCATGAGAGACACTGAAATATTTATATTATACAGTGTTTCCATTATTTTTTTTCGTAGCGCTGGCGGTGTAACGATATAGGATAGTCGTAAGCCAGGTGAGATGGTTTTTGATACACTAGCAATATAAATAACCTTTTCAGGAGCATAGGACGCTATTGGTGCAAGCGGCTTCTCCTTAAGAAAACTATAAATCGCATCCTCAATGACGATTAAGCCTTTCCGCCTCGCAACCTCCGCAATCATTTTTCTTGTCTCCATTGACATTGTATGGGTAGTTGGATTATGAAAATCAGGAATAACATAAAGACCTTTTATATGCTCATTTTTACAAGCGTATAATAACCCCTCTCTTGTCATTTCACCGTTTCTTTGTTGGATTGCCACTAATTGAATACCAAGCATATTTGCAGCTGTTTTTATACCTGCATATGTAATGGGATCTGTACCAATTCGATCTCCTGGCTGAAACAACGCAGCTAACGTGCCAACAATGGCGTTTTGTCCCCCCGCTCCAAGCAATACAGGTTGATCTGTTTGAAAATTGACCTTTTCCAAAAGCTTCATTGCCGCTTCCGTTTGCCACACATTTCCTTCCGGTCGTCCGTACTGAAATAATTTACTAAAATGAGGATCATTCATCATCTTTTTCATATAACGTGTAATATCCTCATTCGCATGATTTTCTGGCAATACAGGGCCCATTTCAATCATCTGAGAAGATTTATTTGTTGGTAATAACATTTTGTTTGTCGCTGCATCAGATGAAACGAATGTACCATTTCCGATAGAAGCATAAATAAGCCCCTTCTGGCCACAAAGTTTCAAAGCCCTCGTGATCGTGCTTAAATTAACATCTAAAAAATCAGCTAACTCACGTTGAGGAGGTAGTTTGGTGCCTGGCGGTAATTTTCCATCCTTTATATCTTGTTCCAGCCGTTCAGCTATTGCTATATATAATGGAGCCGAACTTTTACTAATGTCCGGTTTCCAACTCATTGGATATTCTTCAAACGAATTAACTGGCATATTCTAAGCTAAGCTCCTTCTCTCTCAATTTTTGCATACAATATTTAATTGTCTTGCATACAATGATAATATTGTATGCATATGATGGCAATGATATAATTTTTAAAAAATCAGAAAAAAGGAATGAAGAATTATGCAATTTTCAGAAAAGATTTTAAATACCCCGTCCTCATTCATCCGAAATATTTTGAAAGTAACTGAATCTGAGGATGTCATTTCTTTTGCAGGGGGGCTTCCAAACCCAATCTCTTTCCCAATTGAAGCATTAAAGGCATCTGCGAACCATGCCATTACGGAAAATGGTAGTCGTCTATTCCAATATTCTTCTACACAAGGGTATGCGCCTTTACGTGAGTACATTGCTGCAAAATATCAACGTGTGCACGGACTAGATATCCATGCTGACGATGTATTTATTACAACTGGATCACAGCAAGCTCTTGAATTAATTGGGAAAGTACTTATTAACAAAGGTGATGGTATCGTCATCGAGGAGCCCGGTTATTTAGGTGCCATTCAAGCCTTCACATTAAGTGAGCCAACTTTCTATGGTGTAACACTCGAAAATGATGGAATAAACTTAGAAGAGTTAGAGAATGCACTACAACAACCAAATGTAAAATTCGTGTATACAGTTCCAAATTTCCAAAACCCAACAGGCCTTACGTATTCTAAAGAAAAACGTCAGCAAATTTGCGAAATCATGGCAAAATATAAGGATGTAGCGTTAATTGAGGATGATCCGTATGGAGAATTACGCTTCCAAGGTGAGCCACTACCGTACATTGGTGCTGGTAAATTAGAAAATAGTATTTTGCTAGGTTCTTTCTCTAAAACGGTCACACCAGGAATGCGTCTTGGCTTTATCATTACAAAAAATAAAGAATTACTGCAGCATATCGAAACAGCGAAGCAAGCAACTGACCTGCACACAAATATTTTCGCTCAATATGTCATTTATGATTATCTAGCAAACAATGACTATATGGAACACGTTCAAAAAATTATAGCGTTATATAAAAATCAAGCAGATGCTATGCTAAATGCAATGGAAGAGTTTTTCCCAGCACATGTGGACTACACACGACCAGACGGTGGAATGTTCATTTGGGCTACAATGAACAATGGAACTTCGTCAGTAGATGTCTTCCATAAAGCGATGGAGCAAAAAGTAGCCTTCGTACCTGGCGATCCATTCTATACATCAAAAACTGATGTTAATACAATGCGCCTAAATTATACGAATGCAACACCTGAAGTCATCCGAGAAGGTATTA
The DNA here is from genome assembly GCF_044762845.1 of Lysinibacillus sp. NPDC096382. Classification (NCBI taxonomy): domain Bacteria; kingdom Bacillati; phylum Bacillota; class Bacilli; order Caryophanales; family Bacillaceae; genus Lysinibacillus; species Lysinibacillus sp. NPDC096382. The sequence goes on along the minus strand of NZ_JBIWFC010000027.1, from coordinate 9,188 downwards.
AACGCTTAGGTAGCATTTTATAAAGTCGTTTAAAAGTTATTGATAAGAGATGGTGTGAAATTTTCACACCATCTCTTCTTATTTCTCATCATATTAACTTCTTTCCCAACAGATAAATGACAACTTGACTCGAAATATTTCATCAAAGCATTAACCATTTTTTCACGCAGGCGAGGAAATTTACATAATATAATGCACATGTAAGTTCAAAGCCCTCTTTAGACTTTGACAGAAAATTATTATCACAGAACGTAAAACATGACGATGATTATATTGTTGAAACTACATTATTATGAACATCATCATAATCGGCTGGCTCTAATTGGTTTTGATGGCTCTTTTATTAGTGAATAGTGCGATTTCGATTCTCGTTCATTAAAAGGTTAATCTATATAACGTAAAAAGCAACCCGCTTCGTGCGCTATAGCGTCGAAAAGGGTTGCTTTATTTTCATCTAAAATTATTTTGTATACGTTAAAACTGCATTTTTCTTAAATTTCGCTAAAGCTTTTGTCGCCTCATCTTTGTTTGTATACTCAAAAATTCGAACGTCCTTTTTATCAAAAACTGTAATAACCCACATGCTAAATTCTCCCTTCTAATTCGTTTTTGTAATATAACAACCACTAAAAACCGTGATACTTTTTCAAACTGTTTTATAACATTCTCTTACTTGATTCTTATTTTACGCCGTTTTTTTCAAAAATAAAGTATTATGTGAAGCCCTTCACAAACTGTTCAATTTCAAAACGCTTTCATTGAACAATTTGTGAAAACCAGATTTTTTAAGGCATAAAAACAGTTCTTTTCGTTTTAGCCTAACTTTATCTCTTATATGCCAATCGTGGGTTTTCGACGGATCTGAGCACTTTTCTTACTACCTAAGCATTTCCATGATGAACCCGGGCATTTTTCTCGCCTACATGAGCGTTCCCACGACGAACCTGAGCACATTACCCTACCTGAGCATTTCTCGTTGTTATCCGTCCAACAGAAAAAGCCGTATGTACGCCTTTTCCACGACGCACATACGACTTTCCAATTCGATGATAATTAAGTAGTAGTAGTAGATTTTATTCCATAAGTTTTTATTTAGCAAATTGCTGCTTGCTTTTCCGTTAATTCAATTTCAAAGCCTAAATCCTCAAGCATACGATAATCACTGTTTGCTTCTTGTCCTTCAGTTGTTAAATAATCTCCAACAAAGATACTGTTTGCTGCATATAAGCCTAGTGGCTGAAGTGACCCAAGATTGACTTCACGACCACCAGAAATACGAATTTCCTTTGTTGGATTCATATAACGGAATAACGCTAATACCTTTAAACAATAGCGTGGATTTAATTCCTTCGTCCCTTCTAGTTTCGTGCCATCAATCGCATTTAAGAAGTTAACCGGGATGGAATCCGCGTCTAACTGATGAAGTGCACGCGCAATATTCACGACATCCTCCTTTGTTTCCTTCATACCGATAATGGCACCTGAGCAAGGTGATATTCCATGCTTTTTCGCAATTTCAACCGTATTAACACGATCTTCATACGTATGAGACGTAGTAATATAGGAATGATGTCGTTCAGATGTATTTAAGTTATGATTGTAACGATCCACCCCTGCCTCTTTTAATTGCTGTGCCTGTTCTTCTTTTAATAAGCCAAGACAGGCACATACTTTTAAGCCATACTTCTCTTTAATTTCTGTAACAGCTTCACTTACAACATTGACATCCTTTCGAGTTGGCCCACGACCACTTGCCACGATGCAATAAGTGCCAATTTTATTGTCAAATGCTCGTTTTGCCCCTGCTAAAATTTCCTCTTTCGTAATGAATGGATATTTTTCAATCGGTGCAGTTGATTTAGATGACTGTGAACAATAGCCACAATCCTCTGGACAATAACCGCTCTTAGCATTCATAATCATATTTAATTTTACTTTTTTCCCATAATAATGCTTACGAATAGTAAAGGCACCGTCCATTACCTTTAAAAGTTCATCATCATTACTATTTAAAATGGCAAGAGCCTCCTCATTGCTAATGATTTTTCCTGCAATAACTTCCTCTGCTAACTGTAACCAATTCATTTAACATTCTCCCTCTCTACTTGTATAATTTATCAATTATGCCTCGGTATAATTGCGTGAAATCCTCCTGAGGCTATATCAGCTGATGTTTGATATCTGCTGAAAATAACTTAAATCTGCATTCCTCTCACATCTATAGAGGTGGGAGATTACTGCTGAAAGAAGTAATTGATCTTGCTGAATTAAATACTTTGTAAAGTCGCTCGGCCAAAAATGCAGAAGCGATCGCTAAGCAAAAATCTGCAACAATACTGTTTAAAAAGCCAACTACGAAAATATGTGACCAGCTCGTTTTCATATGTAACCAAAAATTCAATGACACATATAAATATGGAACTGCTACCGCATAAATAATAAAAAGCCCGACAATATTTGCACCGATAAAATGTTTTTTTGTTGGCGTATCCACTCTTTCAATCATGAAACCAATTACTAAAGCGGCTAGTGCAAAACCGATAAGGAAGCCAAATGTTGGTTGCAATACATAAGTGATGCCTCCACCTTGCGTAAAAACTGGCAGACCAACTAAACCAACCCCTATGTAGACAAGCTGACTTTGCAATCCATTGCGACTGCCGAGCAAACTGCCTGCTAAAAATACAAAAACTATTTGTAATGTAAAAGGCACTACTGGTAGCGGTATTTTAATAAATGCACCGATTGCGGTTAAAGCGGCAAACATCGCAATCATCACAAGTGACAGTGTTGATTGTCGTTTGAACAACTTACTCCCTCCCGCTCCTTAAAAAATTGCATGATCGTCTCTTTTGTTGTATCAATCATAAAACTCATTTCATCATCAGATATAATGTATGGAGGCATGAAATATAATATATTTCCGAGAGGACGAATGAGTAAGCCCTTTGCTAAGGCACGTTTATAGATTTGATAACCGATTCGTTCCTCACTAGGTAGCGGCTCCTTTGTTTCACGATTGGCGACTAATTCTATTGCACCAACTAGTCCTACTTGTCGATATTCCCCAACAAACGGCAACTCCCCAAATGCATTCATAGCTAACTCTCGCATACGTTCACCCTTGTTTTGTATCATATCGATCACATGTTCCTCTTCAAACATTGTCAAAACTTCTAAGGCTACACGACAAGCAAGTGTATTACCGGAATAGCTATGAGAGTGTAAAAACGCTTTCATTGTACCGTAATCATCATAAAAAGCGTTGAATACATTATCAGTCGTTAAAACTGCAGATAGTGGCAAATAACCACCCGTTAAACCTTTTGATAAGCACATAAAATCTGGAGCAATACCCGCTTGCTCACAGGCAAATAATGTACCTGTTCGTCCAAACCCAACTGCAATTTCATCTGCAATAAAATGCACATCGTATTTTGTACAAAGCTCTCGTAATCGCTTCAAATATAGTGGAGGATACATTTTCATGCCTGCAGCTGCTTGAATGAGTGGCTCAATAATAATAGCTGTAATTTCTTCATGGTGCTGACTAAGCTCTTCTTCCACAAACTGTATACATTGGGCTTGACAGCTTCCTGGATTCTCTTGAAAAGGACATCGGAAGCAATCCGGTCCTTGTGCACGTACTGTATCCAATAAAAGCGGCTGATACACTTCGTTATACAGCCCTACTCCACCAACAGATAAGGCACCAAGTGTTTCACCGTGATAAGCATCTGTTAACGCCAAAAAACGCTTTTTCGTCGTTTTTCCCGTCTGCATATGATATTGAAAACTCATTTTTAATGCGACTTCTATTGCAGAAGAGCCGTTATCTGCAAAAAATACTTTATTTAAACCATCTGGCGTTAAAGCGACTAATTTTTCTGCCACCTTAATGGCAGGTTCATGTGAAAAATTCGCAAAGATTGTATGCTCTAATGTAAACGCTTGATCGCTTAATGCTTGACTTATACGCGGATTCGCATGTCCAAATAAATTGACCCACCAGGAAGATACGGCGTCTAAATAGCGATTATTATTTTCATCGTAAAGCCATACCCCTTGTCCTTTTTTAATAACAATAGGCGGGAATTGCTCATAGTCCTTCATTTGAGAGCAAGGATGCCAAACATGCTGTAAATCTCTCGTCTGCAATTCAGTTAATGCTTGCTTCATATTTGACCAACCTTTCAAACAAAGAAGTGTGTGAAATAGAGTAGTCAACAATCAGTGAAATTTCCCCGAGCTTTGGGATCGTCGCATATGGCAAATCATGATGTTGTAGAATCGTCTTCACATTATCTTGTTCCATCTGACTACCTGTGTCTCCATTAAATACAATGCCAAGAACTTCAACATTACGAGCATGTAATGCCTCAAGTGTAAGCAATGTATGGTTAATCGTTCCTAATGTTGTTCGCGTGACAAGAACCACTGGAAGCTTACTTTGAACGATGACATCAAGAAGCGTATTTTCTCCATATGAATCTAATGGGACAAACAGTCCACCTGCTCCTTCACAAATCACGACATCGTATGTTTGCTGTAACAACTGCATTTGCTGTAATAAATGCTCCACATTTATTTGCTGTCCCTCCAGTTGTGCAGCAAAATGTGGTGATGCGGCTTCCTTAAACGAATAGCCATTTAAGTTTTCTTGCTTTAGTTTTTGTAATGAATACTTTTCATACATTGCTGTATCGTAATAATAGCAATGCCCATTCTCATTAATTTCGCCAGTTTGCACGGGCTTATAAGGTGTGACTTGTAAATCATGCTTTTGAAATTGACGCATCAGTAATGTAGTGATAACCGTTTTACCGACATCTGTGTCCGTTCCAACAACCCAAAAATGTTGCATCGTTAACCCTTCCCCTCCTTTAAGTTAACCGTTTACATTTTTTAAGTTAACACATTTATTTTTATTTTGTAAATGCTATTTCCATATTTCTTCAAAAACAGCCCTTTTCTATGCAAAAGGTAGAGAATTTTGTGATAACTTATCCGTTTTTATCATCATAAAAAACACTAGATTCTTACCGTGTGGCAAAATCTAGTGCTGGTAAATGTATATTAGATGTAACTATGACAAAAAAATACATATAGAAAAATATAACAATTTATGTTTATATGTTATTTGTAAATATATCCTCTTTAAGAAGGAGACTTCACATGTCCTATCTGTTGCACAGTATCATTACTACTGTATCATTTAGAGGGAAATACTTGGATATGGCAAAATATTTTGAATCATCACCAAAACGTGTGGTTGATTTCCGTTCCGACTGGGCTCTTTCCTGGGGACGTCCGATGAGCCGCTTCGCTTCGCTGCAGGGTCTCGGGCCAACACGAGGTTGGTCACGAAGGCGTTATCACAAGATGTGATGGTTTTAGCCTTCGTTCCTCTATCGCTGATCCCCAAGGAGTCGCCCAGTCTCCACTCCAATCAACTATTTACATAAAGTAGACGTTTTAACAAAAAAATGATAACCATATTTATTCCGTTACACCTTTTTGCTATTCTTAGTGAAGAAATAATGTGGAGAGGTTTTTTCCTTCCTATTCAACAAGAGATTTTCGGAAGCTGGGCTTGGGTAGTAAATGGATTACTTTGGGCATGGGTTATTCATGCTTGTCTGAAGTGGCATTTTATCAATATGCTTCCTAGCATGCTTATTGCTCCATGGATCGCCCAGTTTACTAATTCAACATGGGCCTCTTTTGTAACCCATTCTGTTGGAAATAGTTTTCTATGGATTTTGTTAGTAGTGGGAATAATAAAAAAAGTAAACCTCAAAATATAAACTTAATTTAATTTTATAATTCAACTTTTAAAGTCTTGTTACATAAGTAAATGTAGCAAGATTTATTTTTTTATAAACACCTCTTTTAAGCTTGTATTTTAGCTGGTTTTCTATTAATATCCAGAGATTTTTATTGTTTCATTACTTCCCTGAATATTACAGGAAATTTAAAGGGTTTTACTCTTCATTCGTAGTATTAAACTAAACGGGGGTGGCTGTATGTTTGGTATGTTTAAAGAATCAGAAAAGACTATAGACTCTTATGAGCATGTTAGTTTTATTTTAAAATCCTTGCTCACATACGAGCTAAAAGACTTACCTATTCGCTATGAGTTTTGGTATCGTGTGGCTATTCGTCAGGAAGAATTGCGAACGTTAAATACCGAGCATCGGGCAAAGATCTCTATGACTACCGCAGCAGGACGATTTCATCAAACACAATACGAAGGAACGAAGCAAAAATTAGCAAAGCTTAAACGTCTCGGAGATATGTATAAATCGTTTTGTATTGAGGAAGAACGAGAAGCATTAAATCATCGACTCCATTTTCATAAAGAAGCGATTTCTGAGCTATATGAGCATGTCCTAAATAAAGAGCTATATGTGTATTGCGATTCTGTACAGCAACAATTTTGGGATGCGGTGTGTGAAGACATATTAAATGCAATAGCCCACCTAGATTAAATAGGTGGGTTATTGCTTCTATTTCCATATCTCTTTAGCCACCGTAATGTCCCCTATCAGTAAACGCTAAACGATATTCTTCTGAAAATCACAAAACTCAAAACATTTCCCACTTCAAATGGGCGCTTTCCTTGGGCAATCAACTTATATAACTGTATAATCCAACCGACTTAATGTCTAAATTAAACAGGTGCCAGCTTTGTTTGCTAGCACCCGTTGTTTATTATTTATTATCTTCAATTCCTTGGATAAGTATTTTTCTAAATTCCTGTGCTTGGTCAGCTTTAATGGCTACATTGTTATAACGTTTTTTCAGGCCAAACATGAAAGTCACTTCCACAGGCTCCTTCATTTTTAAAATAAACTGTGGATATGCCGCTTCAAAATCACGTGCTATAAAATCAATTGTATCTTTGGATAATTTTCTTTCCAATTGTTCCTTATCCTCAATAAGTTCTTCAATCTGCTCAAAGCGAATTTCTGCTCGTTTCATCAATCCTAAAGACAAATACAATTTTTCAGATGTTACATGGACAGGGTTTAAACGAATGGCCTGCATATCCGCTATAAAAAATAGAACAGTGTATACATTTAAAATAAGTAATAAAATCGAAAGAACTATTGATTTTTCATGTAGCCACCAATGAATCCCTATTGTTTCAATGACTGTCCCATGGATTAGCATAATGATAAATGCAATATAGCTCGAGTTTTTATGCAAGGTTAAACCAGGTCGCTCTTTTCTTTTCCAACTTGCAAAAGCGTAGTAAAATACTACAAAATCTGCGCAAAACATCTGGATAATAGGATGCTTCGGTGCATGTTGTTCAACTGCTTTTGGAAATGAAAACAAATCGGGTATAGTAGTTGATCGTACATCCACTAGAATTCTTGGCATATAACGAACAAGCGTTGCAACTAGTAAAATTTCTAATAATATAAGTGTACCTTCAATCGCAAACCCAGTCCAAGTCACTGCTACAAATGGCTGCAGATGTTCTATTGGGATAATAAAACGAGCTGCAATACAACCAGCTGCTGCTAAAATAACCGCTTGTTTTATAGAAAACTTTCCTTTATATAGTAGAAATAAAACAGGTATAACAAGAACAAAATCAATTAATGAGCCAATAACAACTCCATTTGTTTCAGTTGGTAAAATCGATACACCAAGTCCAGTGTTATAAAGCGTGTAATTACTGGCAAGTACGAGTAACAAAAATGCTAGCCATATATTTTGCTTTTTCTTTAATGCAACCATGTTAAATCTCTCCCTTATCATTTATTTCATGGATAATTCCTTCCTTTTACAATGTACAACATAAAATAAAAACCGAAAATAGAGAGCTAACCTACAACTAAGCGCCGCCTTAGTGGGACTATGGGCGGCGTTTTTGCGTGGATAGCGGAACTTCGGGACAAGTTGGCCCGAAGTCGAAAGGAGGGATTGCAAATATCCCGTAGGGTCTGATTGAAAAATCAGGCCCTTTTTTCATGCCATAAAACGAACAGGAGGTAAAGCGCATGGCAAAAAATCAGCCAAACAAGCCGGACGAAGAAAAAACTGCCCCGGCACAGGAAGCCACAGCAGAAGCAAAAACCACTCCCGTGCCCATGTCGGAGATTGGCGGCGAAGCTCCGGCCCCAGAAAAGACCGCCGAGGAAACAGCGACACTTTCCCATGAGGACGGAGCCGCCCCGCATGAATCCGATAAGGACGGGCCGGAAGCACCTAAACCCATGGACATTCCCGCAACCACTCGCCTTATGACCTGTCATACAGGAAGCGGCATGACCATTACGGAAACCTTGAAGGACGGTTTTGACTACGGGAAAAATCCCAATAAGACCCGCAATGGCGATTTGATTCTTGCCTATGAATGTGACCCGGCCACGGCTGACGCGGAATTTTCACTCTCAAAAGCAAAGTACAAGGCCATCATGGGCCGAGAACAAAAACGGGATAATGATGTGCTGTATTACCAAATCCGGTAGGCGTTCCCGCCCGGCGAAACAGACCCGGAAACCGCCCTCAAAATAAGCTATGACCTTGCCATGCGCTGGACGAAAGGCCGACACGCCTTTTTTGTGGTTTCCCATGCAGACCGCCCCCACCCCCATTGCCATATTTACTACAACTCAACCTCGCTGGACTTTACACGGAAATTCCGGAATTTTATCGGTTCAGCCTGTGCAGTGCGGCGGCTCTCTGACCGCATTTGCCTTGAAAACGGGCTATCTATTATTACCAATCCGAAGCTCCACAGCAAGGGAAAATTCAAGCATTACGGGGAATAGCTTGGCGGGAATAAACTGCCGACATTACAAGAGAAATTAAAAGCGCAGATTGATGTTTGCCTTGCAATCAGAACCCACCAGTCTAACTGGTGGGTTGCTCTACGCGTGAAACGCTGGGGTACTGACCCATGTCTAAAGACACACTGAAAGGTCCGCCAACCGCACTCCGTTTTCACGTTACCACTAAAGTGGTTTTATTATCTTCGCTTTTTTGCTTTTATTTCTTCTCCTGTAAATGGATCAATGAATTCTTTCATGGTCATTTGATCCTCAAGAATATCCTCTTGTAATTGATTTTATATAAATTCCTGAATGATTTTTCTGTTTCTTCCTACTGTATCTACATAATATCCGCGACACCAAAACTTCCTGTTTCCATATTTGTATTTCAGGTTCGCA
>NZ_JBIWFC010000026.1:0-60021 GCF_044762845.1 Lysinibacillus sp. NPDC096382 | reverse complement strand
AACTCTCCATAAAAAGAAATTTGATTAGCTCAAATTGTTTTGCTGGCATCATGTTTGATGTCCAAAATTTTGTTTCGTTCACTAACTCGAGGTTAATTACTAAAAACTTTATTGATTACGTTTTGCTTGTTCAGTTTTCAAGGTTCATTTCGTTGCCATTTTATTTCAACAACTTTTATAGTATAACATTTTTTCGTTTTCGTTGTCAACTCTTTTTTTATAGAAGTTTTTAACTTCTTTTCGAAAAGTGACAACTCTTATATAATATCAATCTAGGATTTAAATGTCAACATCTTTTTGATGTTTTTTTAATCCGTTTTATTTCTTACGTCGCCTTAACGACAAGTAATAATTTATCATGATTCCAATACAATCGCAAGTGTTTTTCGCTATAAAATTATCTTTTTTTATAAAAATAGAATTAGTAAGCTATTTTACGTTTTTTCGAGCACTAATCAATTCTTATAATCTTCTAGCTATCACTTTATTTGTTTTACTATACATCTCCTTTTCATAAATCTCAACAAACTAAATAAGAAAAAATCAAAATAAAGCCTATTTAAAGAACACTTTCTCAAGCTTCCCTTGAAAAAGCATCAACGATCACACACACATTGTAACGCGTCATTGCCCTTACAAATTACTCAATCGCGAAAAAAAGGAGCCAAAGTGATTCTCCTGCACCTCGACTCCTACTTATTCACGTTTGTTACTTCTTTACCTTTATTGTTCTGCTACAAAATAACAAGGAAAAGAAATCCGAATAAGATACAATTATATGTTCCCTTTTCAAACACGGTTTATTTTTTAATCTTAAATCTGAAAATCTACTAAGTTAATTAATTATTTTGTCCATCGACTATATCTAGGCACCAAGTGAAATTATCCCACGCCGAATACCAGCCAGTGAAAATTTCAGAGGAATCATCCCAACGGACATCGAATTTCTTCTGACCGTCTACATCCACTAAATATAAAGTAAGAGTTGGATCCGACTTAGAAACCGCTAATTTCATACCATGTTCAAGCTCTTCTTCAGTTAACAGGACATCTGATACTGATCGTACTTGTGCCTGTTCAAATACTTGTTTGTTAAAGATTTTATAATTCATTATAAGCCTCCAATAAAACTTTTGATAATGTCTATTTCTATTTAATCTGCAAATTATAGAACTCTAAAAGTATACCTTATATTCATTCATCATTTAAATACTCTACTTAATTCTTTCAAATTTATTTCATCACAGAAGATGCAAAACAGGAGTCTTAGTGCTTCTTCTGCACCTCGACTCCTGCTTTTTCAAGATAACCTTTTAAAACTACTATTTAGTAGTATGGCGCATTGTTGGGAATAGTAATACGTCGCGAATTGATGGTGAATTTGTAAGAAGCATGATTAAACGGTCGATACCAATTCCTAATCCACCAGTTGGAGGCATACCGTATTCTAATGCTTCAATGAAATCATTGTCCATTTCGTGTGCTTCATCATTACCAGCTGCTTTTTCAGCTAACTGAGCTTCAAAGCGCTCACGTTGGTCAATTGGATCATTTAGTTCTGTAAAGGCATTTGCATGCTCACGACGAACGATAAATAGTTCGAAACGGTCTGTGAAACGCTCGTCCTCTGGGTTTTTCTTTGCTAGAGGTGAGATTTCTACTGGATGACCATAAACAAATGTAGGCTGAACAAGAGTCTCTTCAATCTTTTGCTCGAAGAACTCGTTAATAATATGCCCTACCTCATGTGTTTCTTTAACTTCTACTCCATGTTCTTTAGCAAGCGCTTGAGCCTGTTCCTTAGTCATTGGTTGCCAGAAGTCTACACCTGTAGCTTCTTTTACTGCATCTACCATATGAACTCGTTTCCAGCCTACAGCAAGATTAATTTCATCTTCACCGTATTGAACTGTAGTAGTACCTAAAACCTCTTGAGCTACATGAGCAATAAGGTTTTCAGTTAGAGACATAATATCTTTGTAATCTGCATAAGCTTCATACAGCTCTATCATTGTGAATTCAGGATTGTGGCGTGTTGAAATCCCTTCATTTCGGAAAACACGACCAATTTCGTATACTTTCTCTAGTCCACCAACAATTAGACGTTTCAAATGCAGTTCGATTGCAATACGCATATATAATTCCATATCAAGTGCATTATGGTGTGTAATAAACGGACGAGCCGCTGCACCACCAGCAATTGTATGAAGCATTGGTGTTTCTACTTCTAAGTATCCTGCATTATCTAAATAATTGCGAATAGCACGGATAATTTTAGAACGTGTAATGAATGTTGTTTTACTATCTTCATTCGTCATTAAATCTAAATAACGTTGACGATAACGTTGCTCAACATCTTGTAAGCCATGGAATTTTTCTGGCATAGGGCGTAGAGCTTTTGATAGGAATGTGAATTCTTCAGCTTTGACTGAAAGCTCTCCTACTTGTGTTCGGAATACATTACCTCGAATACCTACGATATCACCTAGGTCAGCTTGTTTAAATAATTCATATGCTTCTTCGCCAACATGATCCTGACGAACGTAAATTTGAATTTGGCCACCTAAGTCTTGCATATGCGCAAAGCCAGCTTTTCCTTTACCGCGTTTCGTCATAATACGACCCGCAATAATTACCTCTTGTAGGTTTTCTTCTAGCTGCTCTTTTGTTTGATCTGCAAATTGTTCACGCACTTCTGTTGATAAATGCGTACGTTCAAAACGACTACCAAATGGATCTTGACCATTTTCTCGAATAGCCGTCATTTTTTGGCGTCTCACCAAAAGCTGATCATTTAATTCTTCTATGTTTGACACTTGTTTCACTCCTTATTAAATTGTCCGCGTTGCGTTTACGTCCATAATATTTCTATTGTACACAATTTTATTGTTGTAATCATCTGTTTCGTTTTAATTTCCATAAGAGAAGAAATGATTAATAATTCTAAAAATTAATGTTAGCAGAAAAATAGACGTCTCAAAACGAACAGAGAGACGTCTATTTAGTGTATTAAAGAATTAATTCTTTTGCTTCTGGTACTATTAAATTAGATTCAAGCTCTTCATAGTCTTGTACAATTCCATTTAATAGCACACGAAGCTCTACCGCAGTTTCTGTTTGGTTAATCGCTTTACGCGCTTTACCATTACCACGAATACCTTTTAAATACCATGAAGCATGTTTACGCATTTCACGTACCGCCACACCTTCTCCTTTTAATTGCATAAGGCGTTCAAAGTGTAGCAAACACACATCAATTTTTTCGCGTACACTCGGCTCTTCTTTTAACTCGCCAGTTTCAAGGTATTGAACTGTACGATAAATCATCCATGGATTGCCTAACGCAGCGCGTCCAATCATTACTGCATCCACCCCAGTAGTATCAAGCATACGTTTTGCATCTTGAGGAGTTTCTACATCGCCATTACCAAGCACAGGGATTTTTACATTTTCCTTCACTTGACGAATGAAATCCCAATTTGCTTTTCCTTCGTACATTTGTACACGTGTACGTCCATGAACAGCTACCGCTGAAGCACCGGCACGTTCAGCAGCTTGTGCGTTCTCTACAGCAAAGATATGCTCGTCATCCCAACCAATACGCATTTTCACGCTGACAGGTTTTTTTACTGCATCTACAACAGCTGCTACCATTTCATATAATTTATTTGGATCTAAAAGTAAACGGGCGCCCGCTTCACATTTAATAATTTTATTAACTGGGCAACCCATATTAATATCGATAATATCGGCAGTTGTGTTTTCATCTACATACTTAGCCGCTTCCACTAGCGTTGCTTTATCACCACCAAAAATTTGCAATGAAAGTGGATTTTCACGCTCATCGATATAAAGCATGCCTAGTGTTTTTTCGTTCTTCTGGACAATCCCTTTATCACTAATCATTTCTGCATATACTAGCCCTGCTCCGAACTCCTTAACCGTTAAACGGAAAGCAGAGTTACAGATTCCTGCCATTGGTGCTAATACAACACGGTTGTCCATGACTATATCGCCAATCTGAAACGGCTTCTCAGTTGTCTGACTCAACGCTGTTTTCCTCCTTCTATAGGTTTTCACCTATTCCATATATATCAATTGTTAATGCTACTCAAATCAATTATGCCTCAGCATGATGGTATCCAAATTTGGCTTTTGCCTGCAGATGTTATAGGCAGCCGATACACCCATTATCTTTGACCACTGGATTAGAAACTTAATTAACGGACTGCATAATTTTCAGCTCTGCTGATGCTCGCCATAAAGTTACGCCTTCCTCTTCACAATTCATCCGTTGCATTATATCATGTGCCCTTTGCAGTTGTTGTCCAACTGGTGTAGGCGTAATTTCTATTAGTGGTACTAATACGAAAGCTCGCTCATACATTCTTGGATGCGGAACAATTAAGCTCTCTGTTTCAACATTTTCGTGATTGTAGAGTAGAATGTCAAGGTCTATAATGCGAGGACCCCATCGAAATTCACGAACACGCCCAAGTTCGCTTTCAACCCATTGGCAAATTTTCAGCATTTCGGAAGATGAGTAACTCGTTTTAATATGAACAGCAATATTTAAAAAATGTGCCTGATCCGTGTAGCCTACAGCAGCTGTTTCATAAACAGAAGAAATGTGTACAACTTCAATTTCCTCTTTGCCCTTTAAAAAGGTAACAGCATGTTGTAAGTTTTCAAATCGATCTCCCATATTTGTACCGATCGATAAATACACATCATTCATTAGTAATCACCTCGCGTTATTTCTACCGATACTTCTTTATAATAGCCATGGATTGGTGGGTCTGGTTTAATAAGCTCCACGCGAACCCCCTTAACCTTTTCTGAGTATGTCTCTAAAATACTGTCTGCTATTTTAGAGACAAGCGCTTCAATAAGCTTGAACGGCTCTCCTTCTACAATATCACGGCATAACGCATAAACCTCCGCATAGTTCACCGTATGTTTTAAGTCATCCGTCTCTCCAGCCTTTGTCATATCAACAGCAAGTGAAACATTGGCACGGAAGCGTTGGCCAAGTGTTGTTTCCGCCGCTAAAACGCCATGATAGCCGAAAAACTGCATATCCTTTAAATGAATATAGTCCATCATGCTTCCTCCTTATAAATACGCTTACCTACTAAAATATCAGCCATATGTGTAGATCGTGCCATTTCCTTTACATCATGCACACGAATCATATGGCAGCCTTTTTCAATACCGTAAACAACTGTTGCTCCTGTACCTTCTATACGTTCCTCAACAGGCAGCTTTAAGACATTACCAATCATTGACTTACGTGAAGTCGCTAGCAAAACAGGATAACCCATTGCTACTAAATCCTCTAAATGCTGCATCATTTCTATATTTTGAGCAGTTGTTTTCGCAAAGCCTATGCCTGGATCTAAAATAATATGATTATCTGGTATACCTGCATTCCGAGCAAAAGCAATACTCTTCTCTAAGTCAGCCTTTGCCGTCATCCAGAAATCAGTACCATAATTAGTGTTGTCTCGATTATGCATTAAAATAATCGGTACATTTAAATCTGCAGCAACCTGTGCGATCTCGGGTTCAGCTTGCGCTCCCCAAATATCATTAATAATATGGGCACCCGCTTCAATAGCTGCACGAGCTACGTTCGCTTTATACGTATCAACCGATATAACCGCTGGCACTTCAGCTACTAAAGCTTGAATAACTGGTACAATTCGTGCAATTTCATCTTCATCGGAAATACGTTCATAACCCGGGCGTGTTGATTCTCCGCCAACATCAATAATTTTAGCGCCATCAGCTACCATTTTTTTTGCTTGAGCAACAGCAGCTTCAACGTTATTGTACTTTCCTCCATCTGAAAATGAATCCGGTGTGACATTTAAAATACCCATCACAAAAGTTTCTGCTGTATAGTCTAACGTGATCCCGTTAATTGTTAATGGTGTTGTATATTTTTCAAGCATGTTAACTCTCCTTTTATTCTTGTTCCACTTCATTGACAAATACTTCATGTAAACGCGAATAAACAGGCCCTTTATTGCCTAATAACTGCTTGCTCTCTAATTTAAAAATTGGAACAAGCTCTTGTATAGAGTTAGTAATAAAGCACTCTGAACTTTGCTCTACATCCTCTTTAGTAAAGAAGCCTTCTTTTACCTTAATCCCTAGAGATTGTGCCCGCTCAATTACCCACGCTCGGATAATTCCAGGTAAAATACCAGCCTCTAAAGAAGGCGTATATAGTATATCATCTTTCACCCAAAAGATATTTGATGTTACACCTTCAGCAACAAAGCCATTTCCCGTTAAAAAGAAGCCCTCTTGTTGCGCCAAAGATGGCATCTCAAAACGGCCAAGAACGTTATTGCCATAATGGTGCGATTTCACTCGAAGCCCTTTTTCGGGAGTATTACGCGGTGTCACAAGCCACTGTGCGTTTTTTTCCATACCTCGAGGTGTATCATGTAATTCTTTGCGAAAGACAATAACATTTGGTTGTCTATATTCAGTAGGCTGCAATCCGATACTATGTTCTCCAGCCGAGACATTTATACGGAAATACCCATCTTGTCCATTGGCCTGTTCATTTAATTGCTGAACAACCTTTAGTAAATCCTCTTCCGTATACGGCATATGAATACGGTATTGAGAAAGCGCGGTTTGCAACCTTTCCATATGTGCTCCCCAGTAAAACACTTTGCCCTTATATGTTCGAAACGTTTCAAAAAAGCCTAACCCGTATAAAAATCCATGATCAAATGGTGAAATACGCAAATCCTGCGCCGCTACATAGTCTCCATTCATCCAGCACAGCATTTACTTCGCTCCCTCAACATACAAATCTATAAACTGGCGTAGAAGCTCTTTACCTCGCTCCGTCATAATCGATTCAGGATGGTATTGCACTCCCTCAATTGGATAGTCCTTATGACGAATGCCCATAATTTCGCCTTCTTTTGTCCATGCCGTCACTTCAAAACATGCCGGTAACGTTTCCTTTTCTACAATTAAGGAGTGGTAACGAGTAGCTGCAAATGGATTTGGCATCCCCTTATGCAAACCTATTTCAGCATGTAGCACAGGTGATGTTTTACCATGCATCAAACGTTCAGCTCGTATAACATTCCCTCCGAATACTTGAGCAATGGCTTGATGGCCAAGGCAAACGCCTAAAATCGGAATATTTCCCGCGAAATACTTAATAATGTTCAGGCTTTCACCCGCTTCATTCGGGCTACATGGCCCCGGAGAAATGACAATCATATCTGGTGCAAGCTGCTCAATATCTTTCACCGTTAATACATCGTTTCTTTTGACCACTAATTCATGTCCGAATTCCCCAAAATATTGTACAAGGTTATACGTAAAAGAATCGTAATTATCAATCATTAAAATCATTTTGCTCGCTCCTCTGCCATTGCCTTTGCCTGCCACATCGCCTTCGCTTTATTTAAGGATTCTTGGTATTCTCTTTCCGGAACAGAATCAATAACAATGCCTGCTCCTGCCTGAATATGTGCTACTCCATCTTTAATAAATGCTGTACGAATAACAATATTAAATTCCATATCACCTGTAAAACCTAGCCAGCCAATTGAACCCGTATATAACCCTCGTCTTACAGGTTCTAATTCTTCAATAATCTCCATCGTACGAATTTTAGGTGCACCTGTTATTGTGCCTCCTGGGAACATGGCACGGATAACGTCTGCATTGGTTTTCTCCTCAGCTATTTCTCCTCGTACATTGGAAACAATATGCATCACGTGTGAATAGCGTTCAATCACCATGAACTCATCTACCTCAACAGTCCCATATGTAGATACTCTCCCTAAATCATTGCGCTCTAAATCAACAAGCATTACATGTTCAGCACGTTCCTTATCGTTATCAATCAATTCCTGCGCTAACGCTAAATCCTCAGCCTCCGATTTTCCTCTTGGTCGTGTACCAGCGATTGGTCGAGTAGACAACTCATTACCGTGACGCTTCACCAAAAGCTCAGGTGAACCCGAAACAACTGCAAAATCTGGCGCTTCTATATAAGCCATGTAAGGTGAAGGATTAAATGCACGTAATGCTTCATATACATCCATTGCAGTTGCGTTTAATTTTTTGGATTGACGTACCGACAAATTCACTTGAAATACATCACCTTGCGCTATGTATGTTTGAATTTTACTTACTGCTTCCTCAAAGGCAGTCCCAGCAAATGATACTAACAATTCACTTTCGTCATTTACTATTTCGACAGCGCTTGTTTTTTCAAATTTTCGTGTAAGCAATCCTTCTTGCGCTGCCCCTTGCCACACATTAGCCCATTCTTCCAAATCTACATGACAATCAGCTAGCTTCATAAGCGTTACTTTATTTGTTTTCACATCGTGTACTGCCCAGCAATCAAAAATATAAAAATAAATATCTGGTATATGTAAATCATCCACAGCAGTATTAGGTAACACTTCAATTTTACGAGCGTAATCGTATGCTACAAACCCAATAGCCCCACCTTGAAAAACAGGAAGCTCAGAATTATATGCAATGTGATAGTTCTCTACTAATTTCTCTAACAAAGCAAGAGGTTCACCGTTTAAATTTTCAGTCTCACCATTTCTCCAATTTACAAGTAAACCATTCTCGATCGATTGTGCTGTAGCTAGTGGATTCCAAGCAGCTATTGTAAAATTCCCTCCACGTCCACTTTCTAAAAATACATGTGCTTGTTCTGCTTCTGTTTGCTTCTTATAACTATAAAAAAACGAGTCTGCATCCATCGATATTGTTTTCGTCAGTATTGTCTTCAAGTCGCTATTCCCCTTTAAGTCATATGATGTGATTCCATCTTAACTTGAATATTGCTTGGAAGCGAATATTTTCAGGTAGCCACTTAAAATTTAATTACCGAATGTTTCTACATCCGATCGGTGATGAACAAATATGCTAAAGCGCATATTTACATCCAAAAAAAGTTGGAGAACCGAAGGAACAATACGCGCTCCACCTCTTTTGCGAACGAAACACCTCCTAATCCATAATTTGAAAATAGAATTAGATTCTTTAACAAATAAAAAAGACTCCTCGTTTAAGGAGCCTTTACGTTCAAATAATTGGATTAGTCTTCAAATTGATATAAAGGTGTTGATAAATAACGTTCCCCATTAGAAGGTACGATCGCAAGAATATTTGAGCCCTTACCTAAACGTTTTGCTGCTTCAATCGCAACATGAATAGCTGCACCTGATGAAATACCGCATAAGATACCTTCTTCACGCGCTACTTTACGAGCTACCTCGAAAGCAATTTCATTTTCAACTGGGAATACAGAAGAATACACATCTGTATCTAACACTTCAGGTACGAAGCCAGCTCCGATACCTTGAATTTTATGAGGCCCTGGTTGACCGCCAGAAAGTACTGGTGAATCTTTTGGTTCAACAGCAATAATTTCAAGCTCTGGATACTTCTCTTTTAGCACAGCACCCGCACCCGTAATTGTACCACCTGTACCAACACCAGCAACAAATGCATTTAATTTTAAACCTTCAAATGCTTCTACAATTTCAGGACCTGTTGTTAAACGGTGAACAACTGCATTTGCTGGGTTCGTGAATTGTTGTGGTAAGAAGTAGCCATGCTCAGCAGCTAATTCCTCCGCCTTAGAAATCGCACCTTTCATACCTGCTGGCCCAGGTGTTAATACAAGCTCTGCACCATATGCACGTAATAAGTTACGACGCTCTAAGCTCATTGTTTCGGGCATTACTAAAATCGCTTTATAGCCCTTAGCCGCAGCAATCATCGCTAGACCAATACCCGTGTTACCAGAAGTAGGTTCAATAATTGTACCACCAGGCTTTAATGTACCGTCTTTTTCTGCCGCTTCAATCATCGCTAAAGCTAAACGGTCTTTCACTGAGCTACCTGGGTTAAAATATTCTAATTTTACATAAACAGTACCTTCGTTTTCACCTGTTGCATGATTTAATTTAACAATTGGCGTTTTACCTACTAATTCAGCTACCGAGTTTGCTAATCTACTCATTTATCAATCCACTCCTAATCCCTACTAATTTTATAGGTTTTACTTATTTTTGATTTTATCAATTTTTCCATTCGATTGTCAATAAATATAACTTATATTTTCAGAATATTTATTGCTTCACCTACGTCAAAGGTTATTGGCCAACATTGGCGAATGAAGGGAAACAAAAATCTGCTCAATACCCCGGGGTGGCCATTACTCTGTTGACGCTAACGTCTGCAGGGTTTCCCTGGCTCACTTTTCCCGCAGATATCTTGCAGATTCTTTAACTTCTTTCAGCACATATTTTTTGTAGCGAAAGCGAAGCGACAGAAGTCTCCCACCTCTATAGATGGTGAGCTGAAAGAAGTCAAAGCCTCCAGCGGATGTCACAGAATCGGAAAGGAGTTCTTTGTGCAAACACAAAGCCGATTCCGGACGCAATTATGCCGAGGCATAATTGATACTCATTTCAGAGCAATCTGTTATTTACCTTTTTTCGCTTCTCCGTAATACCAAGTCGCATTGAATTCAGACCAGAATGATTCCGGTGTAACATGTTGTGGCAATTGTTCTAACGCAAGCTCACGTTCAATATGTTCTTTCACATCGTCATATGTAAAGGATTGTCCTTCTGTTATCTCTTGAACTTGTACAATTCCGTAATGACCGTTAGCAAGCTTAAATGCTTTACTAACCTCATCCGCTTTTAAAGCCTTCACTGCTTTTAAAATGGCAGGATCGACATTTTCCTGTTTTTCTGTGAGGAAACCAATATCTCCACCTAAGCTAGCTGAAGCACTGTCTACTGAAACCTCACGTGCTAGCACCGAAAAATCAGCGGGATTTTTTATTTCACTTAATGCTTCCTCAGCAGCTTTTTTTGAATTCACTTCTATAAAATTCGTACGATAACTTGTTTTCGTATTGTACAGTGCCTGATTTTCCTCATAATATTTTTCAATACTACCTTCTTTTATAACCACATCTTTTGTCAGTACCTTATCCAATATAAGCTGTGAGCGAATTTTTTGTCGCAGTTGCTCTGATGAAAGGTTTTGCATTGCAGTATCAAATTTATCTTGAGCAGAACGCATTAAGGCTAACTCTAAATCAATCTCCTTATCCGTTACTTTTATTTTAAACTTTTCAGCTGCCTTTTCCATCACTGATTCATTCACTAAATTTTGTAGCGTCTCTTTACCATAGCGTTCTTCCATGGCAACCATCCACTTTTGACGTGTAATAATATCCCCGTCAACGGCAGCGACTTGCTCGTCGCTACCAATTTCCTGGTCTTTATTAGGAATTAGCCAAGTTATAAACCACAAAATATTTCCTAATAATAAGATTGCCATAACTGTTAATGCAGGTTTTGTCTTCAGACGACGTTGCAATAAGGGCGTTTGGTTGGGTGTTTCAGCGGATAAAGGTCGTCGATTACGCGTTGAGCTCATCGATGAATCCTTCTAACTCTTCTTTTGAGAAGTGGTATGTCTCTAAACAGAAGTGACATTGTGCTTCTGCTTCGCCATCCTCTTCAATCATTTCTCGAATCTCGTGTATCCCTAACCCTAAAATCGCTGCACCAAATCGCTCTTTTGAACATTGACATTTAAATTCTACCGGCATGGAATCTAAAATTTGCAGATGACCGTTTCCTAATACAGCTTCTAAAATTTGCTCCGGCGTAAAACCTTTTTCAATCATTTTTGAAACAGGCTCTATAGAAGCAAGATGCTGCTCAATTTCGTCGATTGTTTCTTCTTCACAGCCTGGCATTAATTGAAGGATAAACCCACCAGCCGCTAGAATTGTGTTATCAGGATTTACTAAAACCCCTAATCCAACTGATGAAGGCACTTGCTCTGATGTAGCGAAATAGTAAGTAAAGTCCTCAGCAATTTCACCCGATACAATTGGCGTTTGTCCAGAGAACATGTCTCTCAAACCAAGATCTTTTACAACTGTTAATGAACCCTCTGCCCCAACACCCGCTCGAACATCAAGCTTACCGTGCTCGTTTAAATCGAAATGAACGTGGGGATTTGTTACAAAACCACGTACTTCACCGTGCGCGTTACTGTCAATTACCATCGGACCGATTGGACCGTTCCCCTCAATCTTTACAGTGATTTTTTCCTCACCTTTTAACATGGCACCCATCATCACCGCAGCAGTCATAGAACGACCAAGGGCTGCCGACACAACAGGCCATGTATTATGACGACGTTGTGCTTCTCCTACAGTTGTTGTCGTACAAGCTGCAAAAACACGAACCTGTCCGTTGAACCCTAAACCTCGTACTAAATAGTCTTTCATAAATGAAATGTCCCTCATTTCTTATTGATTGCGTTTATATAGCTTATATAAGCCTTTTAATGTTAAAAACGGATCGACTACATCAATAGCTTGCGTCTCACCAGCAATTAAATTTGCTAATCCTCCAGTAGCAATTACTAAAGGCTCTTCCTTACTTTGTGCTTTCATGCGATTAACAATTCCCTCAACTTGCCCAACGAAGCCATAAAATATCCCGGCCTGCATCGCAGATACGGTTGTCTTTCCAACAATATGTGTAGAGCGCAATATTTCAATACGCGGCAATCTAGCTGCCTGTGTATAAAGCGCCTCCGTTGAAATCGAAATACCTGGAGCGATAGCACCGCCCATATAATCGCCCTTTTCGTTTAAGTAACAATATGTTGTAGCAGTTCCAAAATCAACAATAATCAGTGGTGCTTTATAAACATCAAGAGCTGCAATAGCGTTCACTATGCGGTCTGAGCCAACTTCACGCGGGTTTTCATATTTAATATTCAGTCCTGTTTTCACACCTGGTCCTACAACGAGCGGTTTTTTACGAAAATACTTCTGACACATCGTTTCTAACGAAAACATTATTGGTGGTACAACAGAGGATATAATAATGCCTGTAACCTGTTCAAATGAAATGCCTGCATGATTAAAGAAAGATAATACTTGCATTGCGTATTCATCTTCTGTTTTATGAAGGTCAGTCACCATACGCCAATGGAAGGCCAATTGATCGTTGTCATCATAGACACCTAATACGATATTCGAATTTCCTGCATCTAAAACTAAAATCATGGTTGATGCCTCCTATTTATTGCCCTTCATCGTAATTGTACCTGTCACTATGCGATTGATACAACTAAAACAATGCATATTCATGCACAAAAAATCAAATTAATTATGCCTCGGCATAATTGCGTCCGGAATCAGAAAGAAGTTAAAACACTTTAGAAAATGATACCACACTTTTATTTCTATGAAATAACATTCATCTCACTCCAAAAAGGAGCCACCCTCATATTAGATAGCTCTTTCAAATTAAATCTCATATTAAAACGTGAAGTTGATTTCCGTTCCAGGCTACTCGCTTTCCTGTGGGCGAGCGTCGAGCCGCTTCCTCCGCTTGCGCTCCGTGCAGGGTCTCGCCTGTCTCGCTTTCCCACGGGAGTCGAGTAGCCTTCCACTCCAATCAGCGATAGTGTAAATTTTTATAAATCTTATTCATTTCAAAAGTGTATAATATTGCGACTTATAACAGAGAAGAAATTGTTCAACTGTTATTGCTAACGCTTCGCTTTACGCACAGATAAACAATATTGCTGAAGTTTCGTTTTATAACTATAAATTAGGCCATGCCAGAAAATACATCTTTGTGAATTGGTTGATTGAAGTGGAGACTAGGCGACTCCTTGGGGGGCAGATCACATCGCGAGTGAAGCGGCTCATCGGACGCACCCCGCTCTGCGCGAAAGCGAAGCGTCAGCTACAAAGCGCCCAGCCGGAACGGAAATCAACCCCTCGTTTTGCCGAAGAACCGTACTAAAGGAGCCACCCTCAAATTAGGTAGCTCCTTTCAAATTATTTAAAATTAAATTTTTCTGGGTCTGGTCCGCAACGTAAGCCATCATTTAGTGCATCTAACTGAGCCATTTCTTCCTCTGTTAACGCAAAGTCAAAGACCGTTAGATTTTCAGTCATTCGTGTAGGAGTCATTGTTTTTGGAATTGTGACTACACCATGCTGCACATCATAGCGTAAAACGATTTGTGCAGGTGTTTTGCCATATTTAGAAGCTAGCTGCTGAATCAATGATTCTTCCAATAAAGAACCATTCATTAGTGGCGACCACGCTTCTACTTGTATTCCTTTTTCCTTACAATATGCACGAACTTCCTCTTGAGTTAAGTGAGGATGGAATTCAATTTGATTAATAACGGGAACAACTGATGTTTCCTTTAATAAATTTTCTAAATGTTGAACATGGAAGTTACTAACGCCAATTGAGCGTACACGTCCATCCTGATAGATTTTTTCAAGCGCTTTATAAACATTAATATAATTTGTATCTATTCCCGGCCAGTGAACTAAATATAAATCTAAATAATCTAGTCCTAATTTCTCTAAACTACTATCATAAGCTGCAAGTGTTTCTTCATAGGAGAGTCCATCATTCCATACCTTTGATGTTACGAATAGTTCTTCACGTGTTACTAAGCCCTCATCAATCGCTGCGCGAATTCCTCGCCCAACACTTTCTTCATTGCGATATACTTGAGCTGTATCAATGCTACGGTAACCTTTTGCAATAGCTGTTTTTACTGCCTCAGCCAAGTCATCCCCTTCAGGTACTCGAAAAACGCCATAGCCGATTAACGGCATCTCTAAACCATTATTCAATGTTACATTTCCCACGTTACAACACTCCTATCTATTTTGGTCCTAAAAAAATTTAAGAATCTATATACGCAGTTGCGTAATATAGATTCCATCGTAATACCTATTACCGAGAAAAGGCAAAGAAAAAGACTGCTTACTAAAATCGTAAACAGTCTTTCTCATATTAATCACGCTTTTCATCGATACCTTTTGGTGTATCATTCGATTCTCTACCTTCTTTAGGTAAATCAGCTGTTGTTGGATCTGGCTCATTGCTAAGCAATTCTTTTTTAATTGCCTGTTCACCAACTACATCTAATATTGGTTGAACTTCAGCTTTAGAAGCTTTTTCCACAACCGTTTCTACCTCTGGTTCAGGTAAGACACCGTGATCTCGTAAATGCTCGATTTCTTGCGCATTCAATGTTTCTTTTTGCATTAATGTGTTAGCAATTAAATCAAGTAAATGACGTTTTTCAGTTAGGATTCGTTTAGTACGCTCATATTGCGAATCGATAATTTTTTGCATTTCCTTATCAATTTCATAAGCGATTGAATCAGAGTAGTTTTGATCTGAATTAAAGTCACGACCAAGGAATACATTCCCACCCTGACTTGAACCAAACTGCATTGCTCCAAGATTTTCACTCATACCATATTCAGTGACCATAGCACGCGCAATACTTGTTACCTTTTGGAAGTCATTATGTGCCCCAGTAGATACTTCGCCAAGTACGATTTCCTCTGCAACACGACCACCCAGTAGGCCTGCAATACGGTCTAATAGTTCTTGTTTTGTTGTGAAGAAACGTTCTTCCTTCGGTAACATAATCGCGTAACCTCCAGCTTGGCCACGAGGGACGATTGTTACTTTGTGTACTGTATCCGCTTCATCTAGCTCTAAACCAACAACTACGTGGCCGGCTTCATGGAAGGATACAAGTTTCTTCTCTTTCGCTGAGTAAACGCGGCTAGCTTTTGCTGGACCTGCAATTACTCGGTCAGATGCCTCATCGATATCTGCCATATTAATTGTACGTTTACTTTTACGAGCCGCCACAAGTGCAGCTTCATTTAACAAGTTCTCTAAGTCAGCACCTGAGAAACCTGGTGTACGTTGTGCAACAGCTGCTAAATCTACTGTATCAGCTAAAGGCTTGTTGCGCGCATGTACTTTTAGAATTGCTTCACGACCTTTTACATCAGGGTGTCCTACTGTAATTTGACGGTCAAATCGACCAGGACGTAATAACGCTTTATCTAAAATATCTGGGCGGTTTGTTGCAGCGATAATAATAATACCTTCGTTTGCTCCGAAACCATCCATTTCAACAAGCAATTGGTTCAGTGTTTGTTCGCGCTCGTCATGACCACCACCAAGACCTGCGCCACGTTGACGACCTACTGCATCAATCTCATCGATAAAGATGATACAAGGTGCATTTTTCTTTGCATTTTCGAATAAGTCACGAACACGTGATGCACCGACACCGACAAACATTTCTACGAAGTCAGAACCTGAAATCGAGAAGAATGGTACGCCTGCCTCACCTGCTACCGCTCGTGCAAGTAATGTTTTACCCGTACCAGGAGGACCTACAAGCAAGATACCCTTTGGAATTCGGGCACCGATTTCAGTAAATTTACGGTGATCCTTTAAGAAGTCAACAACCTCTACAAGCTCTGCTTTCTCTTCATCAGCACCCGCTACATCTGTAAAACGAACTTTTTTCTTCTGATCGTCATAAAGTTTGGCTTTACTTTTACCAAAGCTCATCACTTTATTACCGCCACCTTGAGATTGACTCATTAGGAAGAAGAATAAGAAAATGATAATGATGAAAGGGATAATCCCTGTAAAGAACTGAATCCATCCACTTGTTTCTGGCGCTGTTAAATATTTAATATTACTATTCTTATCCTTAGCAGCCTCATCGATGCGGTTCAATAAAGATTGGTTATCACGAGGGATATTCGCTGTAAAGCTTTGACCCTTCTCATACCCCTTCATCGTACCCTCAACGATGTATACTGATTTATCAGGTTGAATTGTAGCACTTGTTATTTCTTTCTTATCTAGAGCATCTTGAAACTCAGAATAAGTTAACTCTTTCGTTGGCGCCTTTCCACCATTGAAAGTACCAAATATACCGATAATCACTAAGAAAATCAGTAAATAGAATATGGTATATCGAAATATTCGATTCATCTCCAGCCTCCTCATTACAAACAGAAAAATTATAAGTAAAATCTTAACATATCATGATTTCATCATACAACGAAAAGCCCTACATAAAAAAAGTTTCGTCCCATTTTTGTCGAAATCGAAAAATATTTATGCATTTATCAAGTATGTTCCAGCGTAGTTGTATCTAACAATGTACCTAAATCTTTGAATTATGATCAATTATGCCTCATGCCACAGGACGTGACGTTCTTAGACTAAGTTCCTCTATTTCAGCGGATATTTGGAAACCCGCTGAAAAGTGACTTAAAACCGCATTCATCTCATCACCCATAGAGGCGGGAGACTTCTGTACCTGTCGCTGCGCTTTCGGTACAGAAAACATTTGTAGCTGACACTTTGCTTTCTTTGTTGAATGAAGTTAAAAAATAAAAATCTATGACCTTCACTGGAGGCTCTTACTTTTCATAGCTGGTGTTCTTTCGTTACTTTCTTACTTGTTAGAAAGAATAAACTGCCGGCTTTAAAATGCCGATATACGGTAAATTACGGTATTTTTCTGCGTAGTCTAAACCATACCCTACAACAAAGCCATCTGGCACTTCAAAACCAACATAATCAGCACCTAAGTCTACTTTACGACCTGATGGTTTATCTAACAATGTAACAATTTTAATGGATTTTGCTTTGCGGTATTTAAATAAGTCTACTAAATAGCTTAACGTTAAGCCGCTATCAATAATATCCTCGATGATTAATACATCCCGTCCCTCAACGCTTGTATTTAAATCTTTTAGAATTTTAACTTCCCCTGATGAAACTGTAGCATTGCCATAGCTAGAAACATCCATAAAATCTAGCTCAATGAAAGAATCGAAACGTTTCATCAAGTCTGTCATAAAAGGCATTGCCCCTTTTAAAACACCAACAGCTAACGGGAATGAATCTTTGTATTCCTCTGTCAATTGTGCCCCTAACTCAGCGATTCTTTCTTGTAATTGTTCTTCTGTAATCATAACTTTTTCGATGTCATTTTGTAACATAGCGATTCCTCCTCGTGTGTATAAAAAAATATTCAACCATTAGCGGTGAAATTTTACAAAGACCTTAGTCTACGATGAGCACTGTATCATCGTTTGGTTGCGGAAAGGTTGAAAAAAACATTCCCATACGCACACCAATTACCGCTACGACCTCATCAGATTGAGAAATCAGTAACGGCCAGCTATTTCGCTCATTTAAAGGAATCTTTTCATCTATAAAAAGGCGAGATAAGCGTTTAGGCTGACCCATTCCTTTTAACAGTATTCTGTCCCCTTCCTTACGCGCCCTAACATAGAGTGGAAGTTTGAGTTTGCTAGCGTTAAAATAAAAAAGTTGTGCAGTATCCGTCAGCATTTCAGACGATAAATCAGGCAACTCGACTACGCATAAACGTTCACCATTCGTCAGTGTTGTCCACCCATTAGCAGTCGAAATAATCTTTTTCTCAGGAGAAGCGTGACCTTCTAATGGCTCTTTCTTCTGAATCGTTAATTTTCCGTAACGGCGAACTGCTATAAAATCTTCTGGCAAGTGAACTTCAGCATACCCTGCTGTCGTATCACAAAGCTTTGAAATTGAAGTCAATAAAGCATAACTTTGTATCGTATTTGAATCTTTGTAAAGATAGTTTAATAGTATTAAAATGAGCCTCCTTTGTAAAGCAAGTGGTACCAATTGAAGAGCCTTAATTTCCATGCTATATGTATTTCCGTCTTTTCTTTTTACTATTCTAGAAAATACATCCTCCGCTAATGTCATTAAATAGGCATCGTCTTCTTGCAATTGTTTTGTAAAATGGGTTACCTGCTCTGTTACTCTTGGGTTTTCTGCCTCCAACAAAGGCACCACATGATGTCTAAAACGATTGCGTACATAGGTATCCTTAGCATTGCTAGCGTCTTCCCGATAATCTAAACCTTGCTTAAGTAAATATTCCCTTATTTCTAACTTTGTAACCGTTAAAAACGGACGAATTAATGTTTTTCCTTCAAAAATACGTTGTGAACGTATACCTTGCATACCATTTATCGTTGCATTTTTTGTCAGGGCCATTAATACTGACTCCAGTTGGTCGTCCGCATGATGTGCAGTTACAAGCTTGCTAGCATTTGTTTTTTCAATGACCTCTTTAAAATATCGATACCGCTCTCTACGACAAATAAGCTGTGTATTCCCATTTTCTGAAGCCATAATCTCTGGTATTGGAATTGCCTTTGCATATAAGTATACACCATACTCATCACAATATTTTTGGACAAAAGCTCTGTCCTCAGCAGACGCTTCACCTCTTAGCATATGATCAACATGTATGGCTCCTATCGTAATTCCCCACTGCTCTTTTGTTTTGACAAAATAATGGAGCAAAGCCATTGAATCCACTCCACCCGAAACGGCGATGAGAAGATGGTCGTCTTGCTGCAATAATTGCTCTTCTTCGATAAATTTTTTGACCTTTAATTCAAGTGACAAACGCTTCTCCTCCCCTTTTCGTTCTCTTTTATGATGAATTGCTCATAGAGTGTTGAACTGGCTTAAATACAGCCCACGTAGGTACAACATGTGTAACCTCTAGCATTAATACAGTGCAATCGTCTTCAATAGCATAGTAAGCTTGGAAAGATTGCATAATCGTTGTTAGTTTTTCTTGGATGGTTTTAGTAGTTCCAGCTACTTGCTGTGCATTCGCTAAAAATATCTCTTCCTGCTCGTCCCAATCATCAACACTTGAAAATAATCCATCAGAATGCATTAAAATTACATCGCCAGCTTTAAGCTTTCTTTTTTCAGCCTCGACTGCTGAAATGGATAAAAAACCTACAGGCGCTGCATTACTTTCAACCTTCAGCACCTCTTTTCCACGTAAAATATACGTAGACATACCCCCAGCCTTCCACGACCATAAATCTCCGTGTTGTAAATCGACAAGTGCAAAATCAAGCGTTGCATACATATCATCTTGTTGCTTCAAGGACATGACATAATGCAACGTATGCATCGCAGTCTCTGGGTTCATATTGTAATTTAAACATTCTCGCATTAAGTGTATTAACTTTCTACTCTCATGCTGTGCTTCTTTACTCTGACCCATACCATCTGACAATAAAATTGCAAATAGTCCTGGATGTAATTGAAATAATGCATGGGAATCACCGGAATATAACGTCGCATCTTTAGACATGCTATATATATCATACTCTACTTCAAAGCTAATAGCTGATCTAAAGCTTACTTGAATGTGACGAAATGGTATATCGCTTGCTACTACTTTTTCAATTTCAAATGGTTCTTCAAAAATATCATATAAAATCGGCAATATCATCCGCTCAGCTACTGTTGTGTCTTCCTCCCAATTGACTCGTGCTGGTGCTAAAGCACAGACAATTTTTCGTGCTCCAGGCTTATTACTAAGCACATCTAGTTGAAAACATTCAATATGAGCATCTTTTAATCGTTGAGTAATGTCCTTCTCCACACTAACGAATGAAATAGTCTCTTCTTGCATCTCCGCTATTAACTGATTTAGATGATTACTCATATCACGTAGCTGAAGCGCTATCATTTTCTTACCATGAAAATACTGACCATTAATGCGCTCTCTGTACAGCTCCGTTTCCAATTCCTCGAAAATTTTCGTTGATTTCACACATTTATAGCGTATTTGTTCTTCGACACGATGAATACCAGAATCCTTGCCTACACCTTTCATATGAAACCAGTCTGTCACGAGCTTGTCCATTCCATTATTTTGCGCTCCCCAACAGCGATCATAGCGAAAACAACTTAAGCATGTATTCATCGGCGACACTTCCTTCGCCTCTTCTATAGGGGTTGTCATAAAACGCTCAAACACAAGCTCCTTCATAAACTGTACAAAATGTTGAAAATGCTCCAATTTAAACGTAACATGCTCCGTTAACCAATTTTGACGAGCGAGTAAGATCTCCTCACGCTGTGGAAACAGCTTGTCCCGCACCTTTTCAGAATATTTACTAGGGATAGTTATAAAAACGATACTCCCAACAACAATCGATGTAAAATAAACGCTATCTAACGGCAATGTTGCATCGTAAAATAAAAAAAACACACTTGGCAAAATGCTGCCAATTGCTACACCGAATCGTCCAACACGAGCCCCCATCCCGGCACACAATCCTGTTAAGGTGGCTACAGACAGCATACCCGTAAATGAAAGTTTTGCAACCCCAATGAGAGTCCCGAGCACGGCTCCGATAACCGTCGCTAATGGTACACTTCCTACTAACGCACCGAAGCAAATGAATAGTTGTAATAAAAAAGTGGGAAGTGAAAAATAGCTAATGACAATCGCTTGCATCCCTGTAAGCATAGCAGCAAATACAACTAATCCAGAGCCTAGCTTCTCATAAGTCCAATGACTCGTAAACCATTCATGAGAATTGACAAACAACACTTGCATGAACAGCGTCATAATAAGAGCTAAAGCCGCTTCACAGCCTACATAAAATTGTACAAGCATCGGAGGTAAACCTTGATACATAGCTCCCTGCCACAATATCTGCACGAGTAGTACCGCTAAAGATACTGCTATACTTTGTGGTAGCTGCCAATAACGGAAGCGCATAATACATTCATACAAGACGATCTGCAATGCTAAAATGAAGACTTGTCCAAAACCGAGGAAAAAACACCCTATTAAACCACCGAACAAAACATATTTGGCATATTCTTTATATTTCGTTCGAATAATTGCCCAAAAAGGGACTGAGAAAGGTACGGCCGCTTCAAATACCACAGACTGAGCTAAAAAGAAGGATGTTAAAAAAAATAAAGAGCCTATTAACAATTGCCTTTTTCTCACTCCTAATTTCTGTTCGTCTACATTTGCCGTGTTATACCATTCAATACTCGTCATTTCACTATCCCCTTTCTGCACGTTTGGAACTATTATAAAAAATTATGTATGGAAAGATTGTCTGACGGTGACAGAAAAAAATATAAACATTTCGACGAATACATATGCATAAATACGAGAAATGGCAACAATATCTACGAAAACGAGAAGCTGCACATCATTATAAACATCGCTTTCTATATAATTTGTTTAAAAATTACGAAAATTACATAACCCAGTCCCACCTTCGCTACATAAAAACATTGCAAATTTTTTACATGAGAGGTCTAGTGCATGTTGGGCCCTTCTTTTTCATTGATCGATGCTCCCAATTTCGTCAAAATACTATAGACAACAATTACACCGATATTCTACTTAAGAACAAAAAGTTTGATAAACAAGGCTCACTACCAAAAGTAGTAGATGACATTTGTTAAACTTATTCTATTTATCTTCATTCAGTAGAAGACTACTTCTGTAACTGACGCTTCGCTTTCGCTACCAAAACATTTGTAACTGCCGTTTCACTTTCGTATAAAATAGGTTAAATAATTTATAAAACCATATATTTTTATTAATTTTTCTATAAAAAACTCTTGACGTTAGTTACAAAGGCATGTATTATATAACTTGTTGCTTAAGACAAAATGCGGAAGTAGTTCAGTGGTAGAACACCACCTTGCCAAGGTGGGGGTCGCGAGTTCGAACCTCGTCTTCCGCTCCATAATATTTAATGGCGGCCTAGCTCAGCTGGCTAGAGCGTACGGTTCATACCCGTAAGGTCGGGGGTTCGATCCCCTCGGCCGCCACCATAGTAGGCCCCTTGGTCAAGTGGTTAAGACACCGCCCTTTCACGGCGGTAACACGGGTTCGAATCCCGTAGGGGTCATCTCAAATAGGCGTCTCAGAACGATTTCTGAGGCGCCTATTTTTTTTGCACATTTAGTTGGATACTAGAAACATCGAATTTATTTATTCTTTTTACTACCCGAGACCCCGGAGCATTCAGTTTAGGAACATCCTGCGATAATGGTTACATGAGCAGTTTCCCTCTGTTATTGCAGCTGTTGTTGCGTTGCTACCGCTTCACACAGACAATACCCCGTTGTTGCTGTCGCTTCGCTTTCGCACATAAAAAACACTCGTTGCTCCTAACGTCCCCTCGGAAGGTCCTAGCCGAAACGAAAATTAACCCAAGTTATGGTGATAAGAATAAAAATATGGCATACTAATAATGAAAAAAGCGTGTAAACTAGGAGGTTTATTTCCTTTGGGTTCATTAACTAAAGCTGCTTTAATTTGTGGAAGTGGCTCTATGATTATTCTCGTATCCATTCTTATTAATTTACCATTTGCCGTACAAACATTTTTACTCCTCACCGGATTAGCGGTTAGTGTTTATGGTGTGTTTTTACTTGTCAAAATGGTCGTTAAGCCACCCGAAAAGTCTTTAGAAACACTAACAGAACAAGCATCCGCACAAGCTCCTAAAAAGAAGAAAAGACCGACATCCACGTTTTAGGAGGACACATAGATCCTACTAGAAGGGTTTTACGACTTATAGCTAGATGAGGTGTATGCAAAGATTATTAAAAAAAGGGATTAGCTTTATTAAAAAGCTAATCCCAAATCTATTTAATACACTTTTTCTACGATTAAAACAGTCAGCAAACTACCCTCTTCTAGCTCCACGACCACCGCGTTTTGATTCTGTAGCACGTTTAAGTGTTGCTAGGCGTTCATCACTATCTTTTAAGAAACGTGCCATTTTTTGCTCAAAATTCTCTTTCGGCTGATGACGATCGTTGCGATCATTAGAACGATTATCGCGACGTGGACGTGCAGGACGCTCTGGACGCTCTGGACGCTCTGGTCTCTCTGCTTGAGGCTTTGCTTTACGGATTGAAAGACCGATCTTCCCGTCCGCTTCAACATTCATCACTTTTACTTCAACTTCATCTCCAACTTTTAGATGCTCATTGATATCTTTAACATAATTGTCAGCAACTTCACTGATGTGTACTAAGCCTGTTTTGCCGTCTGGCAGCTCAACGAATGCTCCAAAATTTGTGATTCCTGTTACTTTACCTTGTACCTTGCTGCCTACTTCAATTGACATAAAAAAAATGCTCCTCCTTAAAAATTAAGCGACTCATTTGAGTCATGTAATCAATTTAATCAAACTTTTTACTACAATAAGTTTCTCTTTTCATTATATATAACAATAAAAGAGTGTCAACAATACATAGCTTTTCAGTCTTCTTTTTTACCTTTCTTTTCTGATATGCTGTCTTTTTTATCTTTTTTCTCCGGTATATCGCCTTTTTGCCCTTTTTCGTCCGGTATAATGAAAATTATTTCACCTTTTTCGGATAGAAAATAATCTTTGCGTAATAATTTTGCGATATACTCATCATCCTCTAACTGTTTAATTTTAAGATTTAACGAATCTCGCTCATCTTTCAATTCAGAAAGATGCTTCTTCGCTTCAACCTTTTCTTGCTCTTTTGCAGCTAGCGTTTCATTTTGATTCAAAAGTATATTTAAGAGAAAGGCAATAATAACGACTGGCACAATCGCAAAAAAGGCAATACGGCGCATTTTCCGTTTTCGCGCTTGAATTTTACGATTTATAGCTTTATCCGTGTTACGGACATAGTCATTATCAAGTTTAGTATAGTTTTGTTGATCATCATTTGATGAACGACGTATAGTCATGCCCGCACCTCCGAAAATTATTGTTGTCTTTTATTATACTTGATAAATCGAACTTTTTTAAAAAAAGTGTTGGACAAATACGAATAAATTTTGACAAAAGGTCTTAAAACAAACGCACAAATACTTATTAAGAATTTAAAAATTTGTCGAATAATAGCACTTATTAGTCGTATGATGAACCACAGGGGTCTCCATGTTATATTCACCAAAACCCTTGCGACGAAACGTAAAAAAGTTTGAAAAAACGTTTGATACAAAAAAATTCCGGCTATTTGCGCTAGCGGGTCATAAGCCCGCCAAGCGCCATCTTTTAGCCAAAATAACAAATAGTATGTCAGACCTCCAAGCAGAATCCAGGTAAGTAGTTCAAATACCATCATCCATCTTCGAAGGCTTGACCTTTTTGGAGTTGAAAAAACAATGAGTCTTACACTATCAATAATGAACCCAACTGCTATACCGCTCAAAACCATGACTAATAGCTGAACAAATTGTTCACTAACAATCATCCAAACAATTTATGAAGGAAACCTTTCGAGAAGCCACTTTCCTCCTCGTCATACTGCAAAGTTTTTACAGTTCCTTCAAGCGTCAATAACCCTTTGTCAACATCTAAGTGAACGATATGCAGTTCTTCTCCACGGATTAACAAATGCCCTTGGGACGTCTTGATGAAAAATTCTTCCTGATCAAAGCGTTCAATTGATTTTACAGAAGTCATGTCCATTCTTTTACGATTACGAATCGTTAAAATATGTTCTCCAGATGGAATTGTGTAACGGTTACTTTCTTGATGTAGCGTCATTTTTTTCCTCCTTTAGTCGTCCTAGCTTCTGTTCACTTTATGCGGACAACCTTAAAAGCATGACAACTTTATTAAAGTTGTTACACTTTTATCTCCACTTCAGCACCTTTATGGCAAAAGCTAAACGACAACTTCAGAAGACTCCTACACTATTATTCATTAGTCCTCATCATCAATAAATTCAGGTTCAATTTTTTCAAGACGCTCTTCCTTCAAAATAGTAAACATTTTTGCGGCATCTTCTTTTTTCACAGTATCACGTAATTCCTCTACACGTGCTGTCACAATTTTTTGTCCAAAACGAATAGCTAGCTCATCCCCAGCTTTAACAGCACTACTAGCTTTCGCGACCTTATCATTAATCGTAATACGGCCTTGGTCTGCTACTTCCTTCGCTAATGTACGACGTTTAATCAAACGTGATACTTTTAAAAATTTATCTAATCGCATATTTTTACTCCTTTTCTTGCTGCTTCGCTTCATTCCAGAAAGCATCTAATTGTTCTAATGTATAATTAGAAAATGGCTTTCCACTTTCCTTTACCTTTGCTTCCACGTAACCAAAGCGTCTCGCAAACTTCTCATTCGCATGTAACATAGCCTCTTCTGGAGATAGCTTATAGAAACGCGCTAAATTCACAAGTGTGAACAAGACATCCCCAAATTCATCAAGACGTGACGCATTTGTACCTTTCGTCACTTCATTACGAAATTCCTGCCATTCCTCTGCAAACTTGTCCCATGCGCCCTCTACATCAGGCCAATCAAATCCTACCTTCGCAGCTCTTTTCTGATAATTATAGGCTGTTTGTAGAGCAGAGGACGCCCGGTATTCCTCTTTTAATAGTGGCTTATCACTTATACCCTTTTCTTCCGCTTTTATAACTTCCCAGTTTGCTACAACACCCTCTGCATCTTCCACCGATACATCTCCAAATACATGCGGGTGTCGACGAATCATTTTTTCACTTATCGAAGCCAATACATCTTCCAACGTAAAGTAACCTTGATCTTCTCCGATTTGTGCATGAAGGAACACTTGTAACAGTACATCTCCAAGCTCCTCGATCATCGCAAAGTCATCCTCTGCATCTACTGCTGCCAAATATTCGTGTGCTTCTTCTAGTAAATATTTTTTCAGTGACTCATGTGTTTGCTTTTGATCCCACGGACAGCCATCCGGACCTCGTAAAACAGCAATAATTTGACGGAAAGTTGTCCAGTCTCGTAAAGCATCCTCTTGTGATTTCACAGGCGGCACATATACCGTTGTTAAATTATCCACCTCAACGCTTTGGTCGAGCTCATAAAGTGGTACTGTCACTAATTTTTCCTGTGACGAGCCTGCTGCTGTAACGACTGTAACAGGGTATTCGTCATTGTATTTCTCCATTAACGTTAGCTTTACTTCTGATGCACTAAATGTATCATATACTTGGGCTATTAAAATATGTTGACGCATGTTAATGTCATGCATAGAAAAGCTAGTGCCATCCAGCAGTTGAAAACCCTCAATTGGGTCGATCTTTAACGCGCCAAATATTGGATCTAAAAAGCTTTGCCCACCTTCAATGACTAGTTTTACTTTTCCCTCATCCGCAGCAGCAATAAGCAATTGTACAGTCTGCTCTGCGACAAGTGGATGCCCCGGTACAGCGTACATGACATCTTCATTTGTTGTAGCAGCCACAAGCTTTTCTGCAATTTCCTCATACACAGGCTGGAACGAATTATGTTTTTCATAGACTGCGTCAAAGCTTTCAAATTGTAAGCCCTCAGCAGATAATTCTTCTAATACCGGATGATCCACTGTACGAACATATAATTTTCTTGCCGCTTTTAGTTTTTTATAGACACCCATTTGCAACTGATTAAAATCACCCGCACCTAGACCTATAACTGTTAAAGTATTCAATCAATCCACCTACTTTTTCCGATTTAACCATAATTGATAAACTGCCATTTTGCGCCCAAACGGTAGTAAGTACCACTCTTTTTCGACTAGTACTCGTAACTTAGCAATTATGGTGATCATTACAAACGCTCCTAAACACACGGCTGAAAAACCGGCTACCACCGCGACAAATCGAGGTGATAAAAATTGGTTTAACAACGGTGGTATAAACTGCAGCCAAACTAGCACTACAGCTGCCATGCTGAGTGATGCAATTCCAACTTTTTTATAAAAATTGGCTGACGCTAATTGAATAGCAGTCATTCTCTTTAAATAAAAAATAAGCATTAGAGCAGTAAACAAAAGACCCACATTGTTAGCAATAGCTGCACCTAATACACCAAATAAACCAATTGTCAGCACATTCACTATTATTTTTAACATAAAACCTATAATCAAAAATAAAGCTGGCTTTTTTAATTTTCCATAGCCTTGCAAAATAGCTGTAAATGTTAAAATAACCGACAATGGCACAATTTGTAATACATATACCATAAGTACTTCCGACAGTGCATCTGTTTTAAAGAGCATGGCATTAATATACGGCATAACGAGTATTAAACCTAGAGATGCCGCCCAGCCAAATAATACAGACGCTTTATACGTTAGTTGAATAAACGGAATGGCACTACGACCTTCCTGTTGTCTGGACATATGCGCGACAAGGGGCACAATAGCAAGTGAAAGTGAAGAAGCAATGACAACTCCGAGCTGTACCAATGGCTGCCCGCGATCATAAACGCCTTTTGTTGCCTTAGCTACCGTCTGATTCATTCCACCATCTATTAATAGCGAATAAATTGTAAAGGAATCAACTAACTGATAGCCAAGTAACAATAGACCACTCATGCTCACACTTAAACTTAGCAATGTTACCTCTTTAATAATGGGGAAACTTTCGATACGCCGCTGTTGTTTCTTATCATTAAATAAACCAAAACGTTTTTTAAAAATAAACGCAAGTAATACAAAGCCTACAATTTCGCCAATAACTGTACCTATGATAGCCATTTGTCCAGCACTATATAGTGATTCTGTCGTCTTCATAATGATAAATGTTCCTGCTAAAATGACTGATACTCTCACAGCCTGTTCAAGGACTTGCGCATAAGCAATCGGCTCCATAATGCCTCTTGATTGAAACCCGCCCTTTAAAATAGCATGTGCTGGCATAACAAGTACTATAAATGAACCCGTCCGTATTAAAGGCGCAAGCTGAGTATCGCCCATAAGCTGTGCAATTATTTCAGCACCACTAAATAAAGCGACAAAAAACAATAACGATAGTACTGTTAAATAACGAAAGACAATACGCATAATACCGCTTCGTTTCTGATCCCTCTCTAGCGGGTCTAAAATACAATCATTATCTGCAAGCATTTTAGAAATAGCTACTGCAAATCCACTAGCTGTCCATACGACAAAAATAGATATAACCGGATACACCTGCTGATAAATATAAAACCCTTCATCACCAACAAGATTTTGAAAAGGCACACGATAAATTGCACTAAGAACCTTCACAACAAGAGCAGCAATTGTAAGTAAGGCCGCTCCCTTCATGTAGCTTTTCATGCCAAAACGTTCCGACATAAATTGCCCTCTTTCCTTCTTTAACAATGCCAATAGTATAGCATATCTCCAAAGTTTGACGCGCGCGGGTAGCACTACCGTAAAACTATGTACGAAAAAAAGTTATTGTTCAGCCTAAAAAGGTCAGCGCAATAACTTTCAATTCTCATCAACTATTCATTTGTTTAGCTAAGAAGTTAGCAGCTGTTTCAGCAACTTTCACTTCAACTTCACCGATAAAATGTACTTTAGACAAAACGATAATACAGCCGATCGGATCACCGTTTACCATAATAGGCGTTGCACAATAAGACTTAACTTGCTCATATTGTCCAGGAACAATCTCGATAGTTGTTTCCATTTTTTCTATTTTTGTTGAACGTTCGTCCATAAAACTTTCCGCAAAGGATGTAATACGACGATTAATATACTCTTTTTTACCGATCCCTGAGACAGCAATTACTTCATCTCGGTCAGTTACAAAAGCTGGAGTACCTAACGTTTCATATAATGTTTCCACATACTCTCTTGCGAATTCCCCCAAATCGTTAATTGGAGAATATTTCTTTAAAATGACTTCACCTTCACGGTCTGTATAAATTTCTAGCGGGTCTCCCTCACGAATACGTAACGTTCTACGAATTTCTTTTGGAATAACCACACGCCCTAAATCATCAATACGACGAACAATTCCTGTTGCCTTCATTCTTAATCCTCGCTTTCGCTACAATGAAATTTTTTCAATTTTAGTATGGTTTTTTATGAAGCAATCTATGCAAAAACTGAAGAAAAAGGATTTCACATCCAACAATATTTTCAAAAAAGGCCTTAAAACCTAAACAAATACCTGTAGAATTTTCAACTTCAATCAACTTATCTTAGATTAACCACAAAAACAAATTTTTATAAATAATTTATAAAATATTTTTAACAAGAAATAATAATAATTCAACATTCACCATTGCGTCAATAAGACAAAAGGATGTTTATCACAAAAGAACCATAACAAAAAGTGATACTTTTACCCTTATTTTCCCTACTATCTAGCTCCTGAGTCTCAATTTGTAATATTGATCTCTAAGGAGCCACACAGTCTACAGTAAAACTAACAAATGGAGATAAAGCGCCACAACATTCACAGAGTTTTCCTTGTAATTTTTTGTTTTTAATAATAAAAAGCTGATCATTATCCTAGGAGATAAGATCAGCTTTTCTTCTATTGTTGTTTTTTTGCGTCAGCAATAATATGCATCATTTCTTCTAAAATATCGAAGGGTTGATATTTCCCAGACTTTCGTTCATCAATCGTTAATTTCAATTGCATACCATCCATACCAAACCCGACAGCACGTTCAAATTTCATAGATTCTTCCACAATTTTACCGCCGTCAACTTGCCCTGTACCTTCTTCTGACAACAATATTGTGATGATTTTTTGCTTTTCTTTTACAGACAAAACACCTGTACCTAAGCCCCATACCTTCATACGCGCAACTCGCAGTAAACGCTCTGTTTCAATTGGAAGATCACCAAAACGATCCTGTAATTCCTCTATGATTTCGCTGTACTCCTCCACTTGATCCATTGCTTTTATACGTTTATACATTTGAATTTTTTGATAGCCGTCAGGGATGTATACATCCGGGATATACGCATCCACACTCAATAAAATTTCAATGTCAGGCTTCTCTTCTTTTTTCACACCTGTTTGGCGCTCAGCAATCGCCTCTTCCAGCATTTGTGAATACAAGTCAAAACCAACAGAATCAATAAAGCCATGCTGCTGCGCTCCAAGTAGATTTCCAGCACCACGAATAGATAAGTCACGCATAGCAATTTTAAATCCTGAACCTAACTCTGTAAATTCTTTAATCGCCTGTAATCTTTGCTCAGCTACATCCGTAAGAACTTTATCACGTTGATACATAAAGTAAGCATACGCCACCCTATTAGAACGCCCAACACGTCCCCGCAATTGATAAAGTTGCGCTAAGCCCATTCGATCCGCATCATGAACAATCAATGTGTTAACGTTTGGTATATCCACGCCAGTCTCAATAATGGTTGTCGTTACAAGCACATCATAGTCACCTTCTAAAAAGGCTAATATAACAGATTCTAATTCTGATTCCTTCATTTTGCCATGTGCATGCCCAATACGCGCTTCTGGGACAAGCATTTGAATTTCATCAACCTTACGAGCCATATCTTCTACACGATTGTATAAGTAGAATACTTGCCCACCACGCGCCATTTCTCTCTCAATAGCTTCCCGCACTAATGCACCGCTATGCTCCATTACATAAGTTTGCACAGGGAAACGGTTCGCTGGTGGCGTTTCAATTACCGATAAATCACGAACACCTACCATCGACATATGAAGTGTTCTTGGAATTGGAGTTGCCGTTAGCGTTAATACATCAACATTCGTCTTTAGTTGTTTAATTTTTTCCTTATGCGTTACACCAAAACGTTGCTCCTCATCAACAATCAGCAGTCCAAGGTCTTGGAATGTTAAATCTTTAGATAAAATCCGATGCGTTCCAACGACAATATCAACTTGCCCTTCTTTTAAACCCTTTAACGTCGCTGTTTGCTCTTTTTTTGTGCGGAAACGAGACAAGAGACCTACATTAATAGCAAAGTCTTGGAATCTCTCACAAATCGTTTCGTAATGTTGCTGCGCTAAAATCGTTGTCGGCACAAGGAACGCTACCTGCTTGCCATCTTGAATTGCTTTAAATGCCGCGCGAATCGCTACCTCTGTTTTACCGTACCCTACGTCTCCACATACAAGACGATCCATCGGACGCTCACGCTCCATATCACGTTTTACTTCGATAATTGACCGTAGCTGATCCTCTGTTTCTTCATAAGGGAAAGAAGCCTCAAAATTACGCTGATCGTCGTTGTCAATCGCGAATGCATGGCCTTTCTCTGCTTCACGTTTCGCATACAGCTTAATTAAATCATCAGCGATATCTTGCACAGCAGAGGATACCTTTGCTTTAGCTTTTTTCCACTCTGCTCCACCTAATTTATGTAGCTTCGGTTCTCGGTCTTCAGATGCTACATATTTTTGGATTAAATCTATTTGCTCTACTGGAACATATAACTTATCATCAGCACGGTATCGAATGTGTAAGTAATCCTTATGTGTACCATTTACCTCTAATGTTTCTAAGCCTATATATTTCCCAATACCGTGATGTACATGTACAACATAGTCGCCCGGTTTAATTTCTGTATAGCTTTTAATACGTTCTGCGTTCGTCATTTTTTGAGGACGTGCCTTTTTCTTCGCCTGTTGTTTAAATAGCTCATCCTCTGTGACAATCACCAAGCGTTGTAGTGGTAATTCAAAGCCACTAGATAGTGAGCCATCCGCAATATAAATACCGGCTTCTGTCGGCTTACCAATTGTCGTATGAATATCATATTCTCCGAGCATTTGCTGTACACGTTTAACACGATCTTTATCTCTCGCAACAATTAGTACTGTAAATTTACCAAGCAGCCAGCGTTCAATCTCACTTTGTAATAATGACATTTGGCCATGAAATTGTTGCATTGGCTTGCAAGAAAAGTTCGTCGTCTTATTAAAGGATACACCTGCAAAAGTTCGTGAAAATAATGAGAAATATAGTTTTTGTTGAGACAGCATTGCTAGAATTTCTTTCAAGGAGAATGCTGGCTTTACATCATGCACCATTTTTCCTTCTTCAATTAATGATAAAAACCATTCATCCTCTTCACGCTCCCAGGCATCCATAACCTCCTGAATACGTCCTAGCTCATCAAACAGCACAATGCCATCCTGTACAAAATAATCTCCTAAATAGGCTTTTTTCTCATATAATAACGAACCATATTTATTTACATAGTCCGGTAAATTCCCTTGTTGTAACAATTCAATATCATATTGAATATGCTGATACAGTAATTCCTTCGTCTCCTGCTTTTTGACTTTCTTTAAACTTGTCGCTAATGCAGCTTCTAAACGGCCTGCCAAAGTCATTCTTTCTTCCTTTGTCAAAATAACTTCTGACGCTGGTAGAATACGAACCTTCTGCAATTTATCAATGGAACGTTGATCGTCCGCAGAAAATGTTCGAATCGAGTCAACTTCCGTATCAAATAATTCTATACGAATCGGCTCCTCTAAATATGGTGGATATATATCTAATATCCCTCCACGTAGCGCAAACTCTCCAGGTGTTGTCACCATCGAATTACGCACGTACCCCATCTCTACTAACGTTTGTAGCCATTCATCAATCTGAATATCTTCGCCTACTGAAATTTGTAAAAAATACTGTTGCCAATGCTCTTTAGGCTGCATTATTTTGCGTAAGCCCGCAACTGGTATCACATAAACAGCTTTTTCGCCTCTTGCTAGGCAATCAAGCGTTGCAATACGCTCAGCTCGTAACTCTGGAGAGGCAACAGACAAATCTGCAGCAATAAACTCATCGGCAGGATAATAATGAACATGCTCCTCACCTAAAAGTCCCGCCAGCTCGTCAACCATTTTTTGTGCCTGCAATAGATTAGGAGATACAATATAAATAGGTTTTTTTACATATTCAAATAACGCATCGACCATTACCGGGCGCGCGCTTCCTGTTAATCCTGTTATAAGCTGTGTTGCAGAATGACCGCTCTGAATCTCCTGTAAAAATGATGTGATATGTTTGTCCTGCATCACAAGCTGTCGTAAAACTTCCAATGTCAAAAGCTCCTCTCAGCGCATAATTCTATTCACCATTACTAGTAATCTAGTACTATAATATGCATCTTTATTGTATTTTTTATCAATTATGCCTCGGCATAATTGCGTCCGGAATCGGCTTTGTGCTTGCACAAGGTACTCCTTTCCGATTCCTTGACATCCGCCGGAGGCTTTTGGCCAACAGATGTCTTTTGCGCGAAAGCGTAGTGCTAACGCAGCGTCAGCAGCACGATGTTGGTCACTCAGGCATTTTCACAGGATATGAGTTCTTCCTGAGTTCCTCTATTCAGCGGCTGTTTGGAACCCGCTGAAAAGTGACTTAAAACCACATTCATCACACCACCTATAAAGGTGGGAGACTTCTGTACCTGTCGCTACGCTTTCAGTACATAAAACTTAAATGGAAAAAGCTTTGAACGCACTAGATGTGCGCCAAAGCATCCTTCCAATCATTGAATCCATTTATTGAGTGCGTGATAATCTGGATATTGTTTCAGTGAATCCTCACATTGCTCACAAATGCAGTGCACCGTCGTGTGACCATGCCGATCTTTCTCAACATAATCATCCGCTTCACCCATTTCGAAAATATGTAGTTTTCGAATTGTATCATCTGCATCAAATGGTAGTGTTCCTATTTCTACTTCACAATGACGACATCGATAGCGAACTGACATCTCCAAATCATCCTCCTTTAAGCAACTTACTACTTAAAGTATAGACATTTCTAAAACAGATTATGCACTTCCAATTCCGCCTTAGCGCCATTTAGAATATAGAAACTTGGGTTGATTTTCGTACCAACCGGGCGCTTTCCTAGGGACGTCCGATGAGCCGCTTAGGTCAACAAATGTTTTTTTGCGCGAAAGCGCAGCGGTAGCGGCAAATGCTTCTGTGCGATAGCGCAGCGGCACGATATTGGACACGAAAGCGTTATCACAGGACGTGATGGTTGTAGCCTTCGTTCCTCTATTGCTGATCCCCAAGGAGTCGCCCAATCGGAACGAAGATCAACTTATTTATATAACATAAGTTTTAACAAAATATTTCCCCAGCTTTAGGCGTAAAACAACTGTAATATCCACACTACGCTTTAATCCATTATTACCCGTTAAAGCGATTCATCACATCAAGAAATGGCTTTGAAAGAGATTCTTCTACAGCATCTACACATTTTTCAACAGCTTCGCCAACAATAGCTTGATCTTCTTTTGAAAATTTTGATAACACATAATCTGCTACCTTCATACCAGCTGGTGGGCGATTAACCCCAACACGTATGCGATTAAATTCTTGTGTACCTAAATGCTGAATTAATGATTTAATACCATTATGTCCACCCGCACTTCCTTTTTGACGCAGGCGCAATTTTCCTGTTTCTAAATCTAAATCGTCATAAATAACAATTAAGTCTTCCACATCAATATCAAAATAGTTCATAAGGGGCCCAACACACTCCCCCGATAAATTCATATATGTTAAAGGTTTAACAAGTAGAACCTTTCCTTCTGGACGATGTACCGTTGCATACATACCATTAAACTTTGAATTAGTTAAAGGTGTACCCCATTTTTCAGCTAATGCATCAATAACATCGAAGCCAATATTATGTCTTGTATGCTCATAAGGCTTACCCGGATTTCCTAAACCAACGATAATTTTCATAAGTACTCCTCTTCTTTCAAATCTAATAGTCATTATTTTACCATATCATACGCTAAGAAAGCAGTTTGTACAGTTTTTGAAAGTAAAAGTTCAATAATGGCTTGATATTATTTGAAATCCTCACTTTAACCATACATATCGGTAAAATAATACATGCCGTAATTAAAGAAGCAAAAGCAAACATACGAATAATGTCGACCATTAAATTCAAAAGGCTACTAAAGAAGTTTTTAGTCTTCCTTAGTAGCCTTTCCTTAACATATCTTTTTACTCTTGTTCCTGTGCAATGTCTGCCGTTTCTTCAACAGCTGCGACTGGAGCCATAATTGTTACCAATGTATGATCATCTTCACTGATAATCTCAAAATCAATCGTATCTCGAATATCTGCTACTGTAATTGTTTCACCAATTTTAAGCTCAGTAATATCAACTTCAATAGCTTCTGGGATATCTGCTGGCTTTACTTTAATTTTTACGTCTAAGTTAGGCTGCATTAATAT
Source organism: Lysinibacillus sp. NPDC096382 (assembly GCF_044762845.1). NCBI lineage: Bacteria > Bacillati > Bacillota > Bacilli > Caryophanales > Bacillaceae > Lysinibacillus > Lysinibacillus sp. NPDC096382. The sequence goes on along the minus strand of NZ_JBIWFC010000026.1, from coordinate 24,267 downwards.
GCCACCTAAACTAATACCAACTGACTCTCCAACGAGTTTAATAGGCACCTCAGACTCTATCGCTTCGGACATATTAATTGCTAAAAAGTCGATATGATTTACTTCATCTTTCATAGAACATTGTTGAATTTCAGACACAACAACATTCACTTTTTTCCCATCTAACTCCATCAAAAACACACCGTTTTGCCCATTCTTTTGAATGGATTTTCTGAATTCATTCGCTGAAATAGAAATTGGGGTCGAATCTAAATTATAGCCGTAAATAACCGCAGGAATGGCTCCCCCTTTTCTAAGTTGGGTTAATGTCGAACGATGCCCAGCTTCGCGCGTTTTAACACTTAATACTGTACTCATATCTATCTTCCCCTTCCAAGAAAAATTATTTACGCCTTATTAGAATGTCACTACTTTCGAATTATTACTTCTTTCAGCAGGTGCTTGAATACCCTCTGAAAAGCAGCTTAAATCCGCATTCATCTCACCACCTAAAGAGGTAGGAGACTTCTGTACGCTTTCGGTACAAAAGACATTTGTAGCTGCTGCTTTGCTTTCGCTACATAAGTTAAATTAATGACATTTGTTAAGGCTATAATAATATTTACCTTTATTTTTTTGGTTCATCGCCATGGCGTGGGGTTGATCTTCATTTCGACCAGAAGCGTCCGAGAGCCGCTTCGCTTGAGCTCCAGGCTCTCATCTGTGACGCTGATCCCCAAGGAGTCGCCCAGCCTCCACTCGAATCAACTTATTCATATAACTTACGTCTTAACAAAATGTATCCCAACCTTAGGCGGCAAACTATTTTTTATAAAGTAGAGTAAATATTATTAAGTCACAATTTCTATTATACCCTTTTATAAGAAAATTCAAACAAATAGGACATATAAAAAAGGACAAATCTACTTGCAAACGTAGATTTGTCCTTAATACGTCACATCTTACTGCATGTGGTGTTTATTTATCTTCATTCAACAGAACACTCTCATCTTGAAGGTAGAGAGATGAATGCGGATGTGTTCCATCACATCTGCTAAGTGAAGATAAAGCCCCCGGCGAATATCACGAATTTTGAAAGGAATAAATTGTGCGCGCGCAATTCAAAATCCGGACGCAATTACGCCAAGGTAAACTTGCTTTATATTAATCAAATAGAGTACTTACAGATTTATTTTCATAGACACGAGAGATTGCATCTGCCATCAATTTAGCGACTGAAAGCTCTGTAATTTTTGGAGATTTTTTCTCTTCAGGAAGTTGGATTGTATTTGTTACAACTAATTCTTTAATCGACGAGTTTTCGATACGCTCGATTGCCGGACCTGATAATACTGGGTGAGAACAACAAGCATAAACTTCTTTTGCACCAGCTGCACGTAATGCATCCGCGCCAATTGTAATCGTACCTGCAGTATCAATAATATCATCAATCAAGATTGCCACTTTACCATCAACATTACCAACAATGTTCATTACTTCTGCAACATTTGGTTTCGGACGGCGTTTGTCAATAATTGCAATAGGTGCTTTTAAACGTTCTGCCATTTTACGAGCACGTGTTACACCACCATGGTCTGGAGAAACAATAACGATTTCATCTTCTGGGATACCTTTTGTTTTAAAGTAATCAGATAATAAAGGAACTGCCATCAAGTGGTCGATTAAAATATCGAAGAAACCTTGGATTTGAGGTGCATGTAAATCTAAAACGATCACACGTGTTGCACCAGCTGTTTCAAGTAAGTTTGCTACTAATTTAGCTGTAATTGGCTCGCGTGCTTTTGCTTTGCGGTCTTGACGAGCATAGCCATAGTAAGGCATTACAACGTTTACTGTACGAGCAGATGCGCGTTTTACAGCGTCTACCATAATTAAAAGCTCCATTAAATGTTCGTTTACAGGTGCAGAAGTAGATTGCACGATAAACACATCACAACCACGAATACTTTCTTCAATGCTAATTTGAACCTCACCATCGCTGAAGTGCTTAACAGAAGATTTACCTAATTCAACACCCATTTCTTGAGCAATTTCTTGAGCAAGTGGATTATTAGAATTAAGTGAAAATATTTTTAATTGTGAGTTTGCATAATGATACGGCATGATGGCCTCCTGTTTAGTTGATAATTATTTTGAATTTAATTTACTTACGTAATTCGGTTTGTTTTCTTGTCTTGCACGAGCGATTGCAAGTGCATCCTCAGGAACTTCTTTTGTAATTGTAGATCCTGCTGCAATAAATGAACCTTTTCCAACTTTCACTGGCGCTACTAAGTTAGTATTACATCCTACAAATACATCATCTTCAATAACTGTTTGGAACTTGTTTTTCCCATCATAGTTTACTGTAATGGAACCACAGCCAATATTGACATTACTTCCGATATCAGCATCGCCAATATAGCTTAAGTGTGATACTTTCGTGTCATTACCTAGTTTACTTTTCTTCACTTCTACAAAGTTACCAATCTTCACATGGCTACCAATGTCAGAAAGTGGTCGAATATGTGCAAACGGTCCAATAGCTGTTTCTTCTGCTACAACGCTTTCACGCACAACAGAAGAATGCACAGTTGTTCGATCACCAATACGGCTATCTACGATTTGTGTGTTAGGCCCGATTATACAATCTTCACCGATAACAGTTGTACCTTCAATCATAGAACCTGGTTGGATGACAGTATCACGACCAATCATTGCATCTACACTAATATATGTGGTTTCTGGATTAATAATTGTGACACCGTTACGCATATGCTTTTCATTAATTCTTGTACGCATTAGCGTCTCTGCTTGAGACAGAGCAACACGATCATTGACACCAAGTGTTTCTTCAAAATCTTCCGTTACAAATGCTTCAACGACATCGCCTTGTTTTTGTAAAATTTCAATCACATCAGGTAAATAATACTCACCCTGAGCATTGTCATTTTTCACAAGCTTTAATGTCTCAAATAACGCTTTATTATCGAAGCAATATGTGCCCGTATTAATCTCTTTAACTAATTGCTGCTCTGCTGAAGCATCCTTTTGCTCAACAATTTGTTCCACTTGTCCATTGTCGCCACGTAAAATACGACCATAGCCTGTTGGATTTTCAGCAATAGCTGTTAAAATTGTTGCTTTTGCATTCTTTGCTTGATGATGCTCGAACAAAGCTTGCATCGTTTCAGGGCGAATAAGTGGTGTATCGCCACAAACAACTAGTGTTGTCCCTTCCTCGCTACCTAAAATTGCCTCAGCCTGTTGTACAGCTTGAGCTGTCCCTAACTGTTCAGCCTGTAAAACATACTCGCTTTTATCGCCAAGCTGTTGTTTCACCTTTTCTGCACCATGTCCTACAACCGTTACAATGCGATTCACATCTAACGTTTGAATGTGATCCACCACATGTTGTACCATTGGCTTCCCACATACTGGATGGAGCACTTTATATAATTTGGACTTCATACGTGTACCTTGACCTGCAGCCAAAATGACAGCAAAAATGTTGCTCATCTGTAAGTCCTCCAATACGCTCATTTTCTCTTATGACTATATAGCAAAATCCATCTATTTTCAAGGCATGTTGACTTGACAAAAAGATGAATTTCCAAATCAAATGCACCTTTTGCTCGAATGTTAATATGTATGTCCTAAAACTGCTCGTTTTCTCTTATTCTCAAAATGAAAAGAACTCTCCAATTAAGAAGAGCTCTTTTTAACTATACGCCAATTCCTTCTAATTCTTCTGGTTTTTCTGTTGCTTCTACCTCGCTTGAATTATGGTACTCGTTTAAAATTATCTCCTGAATTTTATTACGAGTAGTAGAATTGATAGGATGTGCAATATCTCTAAATTCACCGTCTGGCGTTCGTTTACTTGGCATAGCAACGAACAAACCTGTATTGCCATCAATCACACGAATATCATGAACTACGAACTCATTGTCGAGTGTAATGGAAGCAATCGCACGCATGCGACCATCCGTCTGTACACGACGTAACCTTACATCAGTAACTTCCATTTTCTCACCACCTCTCTTCTAGATGTCTAAATGAAAATATAATATTCTTTATTACCGAATATTTTCCTTTTTCTAGTCTACCAAATTATCTAAAAAATTTGAATACTCAACAGTATAATATTTCCTTTAATTTACTTTAAATTTGACAATTTTTTGTCAGTCTCCCTTTCAGATTGGTATGACTTTGAACGTAATTGTGGGTTAACCATTCAACGTTTCACAGTAAAACGGATTTACTTTTCAGAGTTTTATTAGCAGGTTTGTCTTTATCAGCGATCGCCACTCGCTTCGCTTTCGCGCAGAAAACACTTGTAGCTGACGTTACAACAATCATTTGCTGAATGAAAATAAAAAAACCCACTAAAAGAGCTTCTCTTCTAGTGAGCTTTAAAAAATTCTTATTTAACGATGGCAATAACTTCAATTTCTACGCGCACATCTTTTGGCAGACGTGCAACCTCTACTGCTGAACGAGCTGGTTTATGATCACCAAAGTGGCTAGCATATACTTCGTTCATTGCAACAAAGTCGTTCATATCCTTCATAAAAACGGTTGTTTTAATAACATTGTCCAAAGATGATCCAGCAGCAGCTAAAACTGCTTTTAAATTTGCAAATACTTGATTTGTTTGAACAGTGATATCGCCTTCCACTAATTCGCCTGTTGCTGTTAGCGGAATCTGACCTGAGCTATAAAACATGCCATTTACAATAATCCCTTGTGAGTATGGTCCAATTGCTGCTGGTGCATTTGTTGTTGCTACTACTTTCATTTGTCATTTCCCCTTTTAGAAAAATAGTTACCTTCACTTAATGCAATTGTACGGTCTTTTTCATTGACCTCATGAAGCTTTACTAGTGAATAATAATCATCTACTAAAGTTTCGTCTGCATGCTCAGCCTCTACAAGCACTGCAATACCAGCTAGCTGACAATCAAATTCCTCTAATAGATTTTTCATGCCATTCATTGTACCACCGACCTTCATAAAGTCGTCAGTAATAAGCACTCGTTGCCCACTCTTCATGCTTCTTTTTGATAATACCATTGTCTGAATTCTTCTGGAAGAACCCGATACATAGTTAATGCTGACTGTAGAGCCTTCAGTTACCTTACTATCTCTTCTGACAACAACAACTGGTACATTTAAATGTCTTGCAATCGCGTGGGCAATAGAAATTCCCTTCGTTGCGACAGTCATTATGACGTCAATTTGTTGATCAGCAAATGCGGATGCAAATACCTTTCCAACCCGATTAATTAAATCTGGATTGCCGAGTAAGTCCGTCATAAATAAATAACCGCCTGGTAACAAACGATCTGAATGCTCAAGCTCCGCCTTTAAATCATTAATAACTAAACGGACCTCAGCCTCGGACATTTTAGGAATATATTTAACTCCTCCTGCAGCGCCCGGTACTGTCATCAATAACCCGATTCCTTTTTCTTCGAAAGTTTCTTTTACAATCGTCAAATCTTCACTAATAGAAGACTTTGCAGATTGATATAGTTCAGAAAAATAAGTTAGCGGGATCAGCTGATGTGGATGTTCTAGTAAATAGTACGTCATATCAACTAGTCGTTCACTACGCTTCCATTTCATGCGACCCTCTCCTAAACACGAATATTTATAGGTAAAATTAACATAAATTTGCGGTTTTAAGCAAGTGTATTTCGCTCGCCCAAAATCCGAACGGCATATACTTCTTCACAAAAACCACGTAAACCATTATAAATTCGGCTCACTCGAGCTTCACTATCCACTAAACCAAACACCGTCGGACCGCTTCCACTCATTAATGTTGCATCTGCGCCAAAGCGCCTCATTTGTTCCTTTAACATTACTACTTCTGGATGTAGCTTAAAAGTTACAGTTTCCAAAACATTCCCTAATGATGCACAGAGTAGGTCATAATCTTCCGTTTCAATAGCATGAATCATTTGCTTCGTATTTGGATGTTCTAACCCTTCAACCTTTAATCCTCCATACACTTCTGCAGTAGAGACACCTATTTTAGGTTTAGCTAAGACTACCCAACAATTTGGTGGTGCAGGCAATTCCTGAATTTTTTCTCCACGCCCCGTTGCTAATGCTGTGCCACCATAGACACAAAATGAAACATCCGAACCAATTTTCGCACCTAATTCCGCTAACTCATCTATAGATAATCCTAAATTCCACAGCTCATTTAAACCCTTTAGTGTAGCAGCTGCATCGCTACTGCCACCTGCTAATCCTGCTGCGATCGGTATTTCTTTTTCTATAGTAATGGATACACCTTGTCCAATGCCGTATGTATCTTTAACTAGACGCGCTGCCTGATAAGCAAAATTCCGGTGATCATTTGGCACGAAATTATCAGTAGAAATTATTTCAATTACGCCATCTTCTCGAGATTCTAGGCAAATACGATCTGCTAAATCCACAGTTGTCATGACCATCTCTACCTCATGGAAATTATCTGGTCTTTTATAAAGCACATCTAATGTTAAATTTATTTTTGCAGGCGCCTTTACATAAAGCATCTTTCTTCCTCCTTATAGCTACACTTATCAATTACGCATTAGCGCAATTTGCTGACACTTCGCCTCGCACAGATAAACAATGCTCCTAATTTTAAATTGCAGGTTAGTAAGCCTTATCGCACGCATGGAGAGTTAAGGCTAACCTCCTAGCTTGTCCTTTAAAACCGTAACATCTGACAGATCATTCAGTTTGATATTTTAATACACCCTGAATAAAAATTACACTTCCTTCTGCCTTTAGATGTAGGAGTCTTCTGTAACTGTTACAAAACATCAGTAACTGGCGTTCACTTCGCTATATAAAACATTTTCTGAATGAAGATAAACTTTCATTCATCTTTCACAAGATTATTCATTTTATTTTACCATAATGGGAATGTGAAAATGGAAAAAAAGAACCGTATACCCCTATTTGGTGTAACGGTTCTCTTTCGTCAGTCGTGTTGTTGTGTATACAGGAAGTTTTCATCCTGTAATTGAAGTTTCAAAATAATAAGTGGTCTATTTTCACAAAGAGGCTACTTATTATGCTCTTGCTCACTACTTGCTCTTTCAGCCATTTCGATGGCACGTTTGACCATATTACCGGCGTCTCGAGCTTTTATGCCGCCCCAGCCTTCTCGTTGCACAACATCATAAAATCCAAGCTCTTTAGCGATCTCTTCCTTTAAACGAGGTGACATGATACCTTTTCTAGGCATATAAACTCCTCCTTAACAACTGACGATTTTAGTATGCCCCAGAAAAAGCAAAACACTCATGTAGTTTTTACATGAGTGTTTCAAAATATAGAAAAAGTACTAGAAACTATTTTGCGATAGCAGCTTTTGCTTCGTCTAAAAATGTAATCTCTACTGCCTCAGTTAAAATATCTGTGTAGCTATACGATACGCGTTTGCACGCATTGTCTTCTTGATCAAGCTCAACTACAAAGATAGCGCGATATGTCTCACGCAATACCCCTGCACACTCGACCGTTTTCTTGCGACCTCCGTTTGCTCTTAACTGCAAACGTTTACCCAAATGACAATCCAACGACTTTTTAATGTCCGCTAAAGTTTTTGGCATTTTCGCTTACACCTCACTAATAAATAGTATAAGCGATTCGCCCAAAAATGTCAACAAAATATAATATTTTATCAGCCTCTAATAAATTTTGTCAACTTATTTTTCATAAAAAGGGCATGTTTTTTTTACTTATACCCAAAAATGTTAACAAAATTTTTTTACTTTGCAAATGTAGGGTATAGTGCATCGGCTAATTTTCCAAACTCTTGAATGGTTAAGGTCTCTCCCCGACGTGTCGGTTCAATATTTACCGCTTTTAAAGCATCCATAATTTTTTCTTTGTGTACCTTCCCATTTGGTAAACCTGATTGTAAATTATTGAAGATCGTTTTTCGTCGTTGTACAAACGACGCACGAGTAACAACGAATAAAAAATCCTCATCAATTACGTTTACTGGAGGTTCATCATGCTTAATAAGACGGATCACTGCAGAATCCACGTTTGGTTGCGGCATAAAAACAGTTTTCGGTACCGTCATGGCAATATCCGCCTTTACATAATATTGAATCGCAATTGATAAAGAACCGTACTCCTTCGTTCCTGGCTTAGCTGTAATACGATCTGCAACTTCCTTTTGCATCATGACAACGAAACCGCGAATCGGCAAACGGTCATTGAGTAATTTCATTAAAATCGGTGTCGTCACATAATAAGGTAAATTCGCTACAACCATAATATCCTCAATACCCGGCATCTCTTCCTGAATCACTTTAGCAACATCCGCCTTTAAAACATCTGAATGTACAATAGTTACATTATTATATGGGCTAAGTGTATCTTCTAATACAGGTAATAATCGCTGATCAATTTCAAAAGATACAACCTTTTTTGCACTTCTTGCTAAATGCTCTGTTAATGCTCCAATGCCAGGACCAACTTCGATTGCACCACTATTTTCAGTTAAATTTGCATGACTAACAATATTTCGTAAAATGTTCGGATCTATTAAAAAATTTTGACCTAAGCTTTTTTTAAATGAAAATCCATATTTTTTTAAAATTTCCTGTGTTCTAATTGGTGTTGCAATATCCTTATGCATCGTTTTCCTCCTGATCTAACTGTGCGATTGCCGCACCAAATTGCTTTTCTGTAATTTGAAACATTTTCAATCTTTTATGAAGCTGTTTGCCGTTTGTTGCACCGATATTCAAAATTTCTCCAAGACGATCACGTCGAGTCTTCGCCCGTGGATGGCCAATTAAATGTGCCGTCATTAAATCTTCGAGAGTGATATCATCTGTGGTTGATTCAACCTCATTTGGGGTATAGACATGTTGCAGCGCCTCACGTATATCTTCATCTGCTGCATGCTCAATGCCTAGTCCTTTACCGTTTTTCGCAATTGTTTTGGCTTTCGGTAAAAAAGCGTGTTTTACACCTTTTACATGCTCCTCGATAATGGAACGAATTCGACGTCCTGGATAATCTGGATCAGTAAAAACAATAACACCTCTTTTATCCTGTGCATGTTGAATTCTCTTCAGTGTTTCCTCTGAAATAGCCGATCCATTCGTTTCTATAGTATCTGCTTGTACAGCTCGCTTAATAGCTGTTGTATCATCTTTTCCTTCAACAACAATGATTTCTTTTATTTGCAAAAAGGCTCCTCTTTTCTACCTTATCTTCAGACCATTTTACAACTGCCCTGTACGATTGTACAGAAATACACGGCTATTCACCTTTATAATATTCCCCCCCTAATTTTGCTATCGGTGATTCTCCAAAACAAATTACGGAAAAAAATAAAAAAGCTTTCCCGCCAGTCAAAACAGGAAAGCTAATAATAGCGAAAAACATTTTTGATTAATTTTACAATTTTTTTAATTTAATACTTTTACACGCACTTTCCTTACTCCCCAATTACTAGCTTGGGATTCAGATTGTACAAGTATGTCGATCCGATTACCCTTAATTGCACCACCAGTATCTCCTGCAATAGCTGTTCCATAGCCTTCAACCCAAACTTTTGAACCAAGCTTTATAACAGAAGGGTCTACAGCTATTACTTTCAACCCCGATCCTGATTTTAAATTAATTCCAGTGGCAGATATCCCCGAGCAGCCGTTACAATTAGGTGTATAAGCGGTTGCCGTTACATAAAATTCTTTACCACTAGCTGGCTCTGATGAACCACGTGATACAGTCGCAGCACTAGCTACTACAGTTTTAGTACCTACTGCAACCACTTGCTTTTGCGATTCTTTTACAACTTTTTCTGATTGTAAATTTTTAGCTACAACTTGGCCATTCTCTTTCACAACTTCAAACGTTTTAGTCATTAATCCTTTTTGGCCTGCTGTTACAACTTTTTGTTTTCCTTTTTGCAATGAAGCATCCTGCTTCTTTTCAATTGCGAAATCTAAAGATTCTTCCACTACATCGATAACCTTTTCTACGCGAACTACTGTGATTTTACTCTGCGGAGTGATTACGTCCTTCAGGTTATTCTCGACACGATCGAATTCATTTAGTTGAATTCCTTGTTGTTTTAAAAAGTTAGCGACCGTAGTCGAAGTGGACCATACTTGTCTCTTGTTTACGCCATCGACAAGCGATACTTGAAACGCCTTTTGAATATCAATCTTGTTGTCTGCTCCTATTTCTGTATCTAGACTTTGTACTAATGAGTCATGCTCTGATACTTCAATATTTGCTTCTTTCAAAATGTCTTTCACTTGTGTTTCAGTTGTCCAAACTTTTGACTGATTTCCATCAACTGAAATAGTTATTTCTTTTGCCTGTTCCCATGAAATTGCTAATCCATTAACAATTTTGGTGTTCAGAGAGGGTGATATTTTGTCATGCTCTGCTATGTCTATATTTTGATCTTGTAATAATTGTTCTACAGTTTTGGCATGTGTTGTTACTTCGATTGTTTCTCCGTTCGCATCAAGCGTTACGGACTTTTTAGTACCTTGATAAAGTACAAATGAAATTACAGATACAAACAGGACAAGTGAAATAATGCTTATCACTGTTTGCTTACTCCTCAATGATCCTAAGAACAAGTTTTTCATGGAATTATTTGACATGAAAAAACGCCTCCTTAATACAAAGTTGGATTATACGTACTAGATTTGGCACTGTCAACCCGAATGTATTTCAAAGAAAATTGACATTACCTTTTTAGCCAACCACAAACCCAGTATTGGAGGCATCTCAGCTAGTTAATTGTCAATCCTAAAAAAAATTTTCGCATTGGCTGTCGTTACTTGTGCAATTTCCTCAATTGTTAATCCTTTTAAACGGGCAATTTCTTCTGCAACTAATGGCACTAAAGCTGGCTCATTACGTTTTCCTCGGTATGGGTGAGGTGCTAAATACGGTGCATCAGTTTCAATCATCAAATGTTCTAAAGGTATTTCTGTCGCCACTTCTTTCGGCATTCGTGCATTTTTAAATGTCACCGGCCCACCAAGACTAATCATAAAATTCATAGCAATACATTCTTGTGCGGTTTCCACACTGCCACTATAACAATGCATAACGCCTCCCACGGAAGCCGCGTTTTCTTCACGTAAAATTTGTACAACATCTCCAGTAGCATCCCTGTTATGAATAATAATTGGTAAATTCAGCTTTTGCGCTAAATGAATTTGCTTGCGGAAAAGCGCTTGTTGAACATCTTTCGGGGATTTATCCCAATAGTAATCCAATCCAGTTTCACCAATACCTACTATTTTCGGATGTGCTGCCAATTCCTCAATCCAGTTTAAATCCTCTTCTGTACAATCAATGGCGTCAACAGGGTGCCAACCAATGACACCATAAACAAAATCATACTGTTCAACCAGTTGCATTGTTTTTTCTATAGTTTTGCGGTCGAAACCAACAACAACCATTGTTTCTACTTTGGCTTCAAGAGCTCTATCTATAACCTCTTGTAAGTCTTCTTCATACTGATCTGCATTTAAGTGTACATGTGTATCAATGAACATCGTCATTCTCCTAACATAGATTTTATTAAAAATTATTATTTCATATTTTTCGTCAGTGTTACAATTATGTTACAAACAATTTTGTTTTATAACATTACTCACAACCTCAGACACCACACCTGTTACTATATACCTAAAAAAACCCAATGAATAGTGTGCATAAATTATTTCAAGATAATAAACTACTCCTTTTCGAAACGGATTTTAAAAGCCTGCTGAACTTTTTACATTCAGCAGGCCTTCCTCAAAATTTATTACTTTACTTTTGCGCCGTTCTCTAGTTTCGGATCAACCGATGCTAATTTTAAAATCCCATCTTTTTCACCAGCTAGAATCATTCCTTGTGATAATTCACCGCGTAATTTAACCGGCTTTAAGTTAGTGACTACAATCACTTTTTGACCAATTAATTCTTCTGGAGAATAAAACTTTGCAATACCTGAAACTACTTGTCGTTGCTCATATCCAAGATCCACTTGAAGCTTTAATAATTTGTCTGCCTTCGGAATCGTTTCACACGCTGTTACAGTAGCTACTCGTAAATCAACTTTCATAAAATCATCGATAGTAATTTCAGGAACTTCTGGAACTTCTGCGTCTTTTTGCTCATTTTTTGTTTCTTCCACTTGTGGAGTTTTCACTGAGCCTCGCATTTCTTCACGAATATACGCAATTTCAACTTCACTCTCTAAACGAGGGAAAATCGGAATACCTTTTTCTACCACTTTAATGTTTACTGGAATAGTATTGCCGAATGTTTCAATTGTTTCCCATGCTAAGAATTTGTCATCCAAACCTAATTGTTCAATCATTCGTTTGGGAGTAGATGTCATAAATGGTTGTAACATGACAGCAATTTGGTGTAAACTCTCCGCCAAATTTCGCATAACAGCTCCTAATTTTGGCTTATCTGATTCCTCTTTTGCTAGTACCCACGGTTGAGTTTCATCTATATATTTATTCGTTCTTGAAACAAGTGTCCATACATCTGCTAATACGACACTAAACTGCATTTTTTCCATACTTTCTTCATATTTAATACGTACCGATTCAGCTTGTTCTTTTAAAGCCGCATCAAATTCTGTCGACTGAAGACTTTCAGTTGGAATCATGCCGTCGAAATATTTATTTATCATTGAAATAGTACGATTCAATAAATTGCCTAAATCATTTGCTAAGTCGAAGTTTGTACGTTCAACAAAAGATTCTGGCGAAAATACACCATCAGATCCGAATGGTAACTCACGTAATAGGAAATATCGTGTCGCATCTAACCCATAACGTTCTATTAACATTTCAGGATAAATAACATTGCCCTTTGATTTAGACATTTTACCGTCTTTCATCATTATAAAACCATGGGCAAATATTTTTTTCGGAAGTGGTAAATCTAGTGCCATTAAGAAAATTGGCCAATAAATAGTATGGAATCGAACGATATCTTTACCAACTACATGTACATCTGCCGGCCAATATTTATTGAATAATGTTTCATCTTCTGAAAGATAACCTAATGACGTGATATAGTTAGTTAAGGCATCTACCCATACATAAATGACATGTTTAGGATCTCCAGGAACTTTGATGCCCCAATCAAATGAAGTTCTTGATACAGATAAATCTTCTAACCCCGGTTTAATGAAGTTATTAATCATTTCATTTTTTCGAGATTCAGGCTCAATGAAATCAATGTTTTCTTCATAATAAGCTAATAGACGATCTGCGTATTTCTTCATATTAAAGAAGTAGGATTCCTCTTTAACTTTGTGTACTGGACGACCACAGTCTGGGCAGTTACCTTCTACTAATTGTGTCTCAGTAAAGAATGATTCACATGGTGTACAGTACGACCCTTCATACTCACCTTTATAAATATCACCATTATCTAAAAACTTTTGGAAAATCTTTTCGACAGTTTTCGTATGACGCTCTTGCGTCGTTTGAATAAAGTCATCGTATGAAATGTCCATTAATGCCCAAAGCTTTTTTGCAGCATCTGCAATTTCATTCACGTATTGTTGGGGATGTTTACCCGCTTCTGCAGCTTTTTCTTGAATTTTTTGCCCATGCTCATCCATTCCAGTTAAAAAACGTACATCATAACCACGTAAACGTTTATAACGTGCAATTGTATCTGATGCTACAGTTGTATACGCTGTACCGATATGGAATTTCCCGCTTGGGTAATAAATAGGGGTTGTTATATAGAATGTTTTGTTTTGTTCGCTCACAAGAACTGCCTCCATTGTTTCACAGTATACTATCTATTCTAACTAAGTACGAAATTCGTTTCAACTTCTTTCAGCGGGTATCCAAACACTCGCTCCAGAGAAGTTAAAGCCTCGGCGAATATCACGGAATCGGAAAGGAGCTCTTATATAGGAAGTTAGCCTAAAACCATCGCATCCATGCGATAACGGCTAACTGACCTAGCACAAAGGCGATGCCGGACGCGAAAAATGTCGAATGATAGAATCAATCCATTTAATGTCTTAAATGAGAAGCTTTTTTACTAGAAATTAAAATATATAATAAAAACCTTTTAAAATAACCAAAATATCTGTTTTCTCCTCAAAAATTTTTTTAAAAACAATAATCTTAGTGCATTAATTAATTGACGTTTATGGCATTACTTGGTATGATAACTATCAGACAAGGAAATTATGTCGAAATTTGACGAAATACCAATATAACTTTTTAACATTAGGAGGAAAAATAATTATGAAATCAACAGGAATCGTTCGTAAAGTCGATGAATTAGGACGTGTAGTAATTCCTATCGAACTTCGCCGTACATTAGGTATTGCAGAAAAAGATGCTTTAGAAATCTATGTGGATGATGACAAAATCATCTTAAAAAAATATATGCCAAACATGACATGTGCTGTAACTGGTGAAGTTTCTGATGATAACTTCCGTCTAGTTGGAGGCAAATTAATTTTAAGCCCTGAAGGCGCAGAAATGTTAGTGAAAGAAATCCAATCTAACTTAAAAAAATAATTTGATATACTCACCTAAATCAAGCACTGTGATTTAGGTGTTTTTTTATCAATTTCGCCTTGGCTTAATTGGGTTCACAGGCGTTATCTTCATTCAATAGAAGATAACTATAATATGCCCAATTTTTGAATCCCTTATAATGTCCATGTCAGACCTTTTATGAATAAGGATACTATTTTTTACAATTATTATCAATTTATATGATTTATAGACTCATCTCTAATAATGTGGGGTTGATTTCCGTTCCGGCTAGGCGTTTTGTTGTTGCTGACGCTTCGCTTTCGCACAGTTAAAACATTTGTTGCTGACGCTTTTGTGACTGACGCATCACTTTCGCGCAAAGCAAAGCTTCCTGGGGACGTCCGATAGCCACATCACTCGTGTTGCTCGCTCCAGGGTCTCGTCCATTACGATGTTGGTCACGAAGGCATTATCACAGGACGTGATGGTTTTAGCCTCCGCTCCTCTATTGCTAATCCCCAAGGAGTCGCCCAGCCTCACATGGCATGTTTTAACAAATATCATTCCGAAGACTATTGGTGAGTAGCCTCCATTTCAATAGTTAATGGAAAGAAAGAGGTCGCCCTATTAAGGCAACCTCTTTCTTTCCATTAACTATGGTATTCATTATAGACTTCTCGCTTAGCTACTTGACGTAGTTTTGCTACTTCCTTTATAGCTTCTTTTGATGTAATGCCTGTATCATTAATAATATAATCGACATGTTCAACGACAGACATTGTCATCCAATAGGCTTCTTCGTTTATTTCTTCCACGGCATTCTCGTTTCCTTCAAGGACAATACAAAATTCCCCTCGAATTTCCTCTGTTTGTGACCATTCCACTGCTTCAGCCAACGTACCACGTAAAAACTCTTCGAATTTTTTAGTTAACTCACGAGCTAATACGATTCGACGATTACCAAGAATGGATTCCATATCTTTTAAAGTGTCCTTTAAACGATGAGGAGCCTCATAAAACAATATAGTTTCCTGACGTTTTTTTAGTTGCTCTAATTGCTGTCGACGATCCTTTTTTCCTCGATTTAAAAATCCATAAAAGAAAAATGGCTGCGGTGTTAATCCAGAAGCGATTAATGCTGATATTGCAGCATTGGGACCTGGTACCGGCACAACTGGAAAGTCTTGATCAATTGCTTTTTCGACTATATCTGCACCAGGATCGGAAATACAAGGTAGACCAGCATCACTAACTAATGCGACTGTTTTTCCTTCACGTAAGAAGGCTAATAGCTTTTCCCCCCCTACCTCTAAATTATGCTCATGATAGCTGATCAGTGGTGTTTCTATATCAAAGTAGTTGCATAGTTTCTTTGTATTACGTGTATCCTCGGCAGCAATAATATCTGCTTCCTTTAAAATACGTAACGCACGTACACTCATATCCTCTAGGTTACCAATAGGCGTTGCCACTAAATATAAACAACCTGTATGACCGTGCATTGTACTTTTCTGAGATTTCATGCGTCATCCCTCCCTATATATTTCATTTTTTGCTTTCGTGTTAGCTGTTTAAAAGCGTATTCTGCACGCATTGCTTCTTGTTTTGTATCGAATTCCTCTACATAAATACATTCCACTGGACCTCGTGCTCTCGTATATTTTGCTCCCTTACCAGCATTATGCACATCAACACGCCTGTCTACATTATTCGTGTAGCCAGCGTAAAAGGATTGATCGGCACACTCTAACACATAAAAATAATGGCTATTGCTCTTTTCCATAAAGGATTTCTCTCACTTCTGCTGTATATTCATTATTCGCATTATAAACATACAAGGGCGGTAATATTTTCAGATCGGGCTTACCGTCTTTAATTCCTTCTATTAATAGTGTATTGGCTTCCTTACCTTCTTTTGGGTAAATAAGTTGCATACGTTTAGGCTCTAAACGATTTGCGCGCATTGCCGTAACAATATCTAGTAACCGACCAGGACGATGAACAAAAGCTGCCTTTCCGCCTTGCTTTAATAATTTGCTTGCTGATTGTATTGCTTCCTCTAACGTTAAATATAGTTCATGACGTGCAATAGCGTAATGCTCACTTAAATTTTTATCACTAGCTTCATGTCCTAAAAAATATGGTGGATTACAGGTTACAACATCATATTTTTCAATACCAAGCTCCTTAGGAATTTCCTTCACATCACCAAGGACCATATGAATTTGTTCTTCTAACTTATTGTAACGGATACTTCGCTCAGCCATATCAAATAAACGTGGTTGAATTTCTACTCCTGTAATATGTCCCTTCGTTTTGGCGCTTAGAAAAAGTGGGATAACACCATTGCCTGAGCACAAATCAACAATTTTCCCTTTATGATATGGGACATTGACAAATTTAGAAAGTAGCACTGCATCCAATGAAAACGAAAAGACGGAGGAACTTTGAATAATACGCAAATTCTCAGCTAATAAATAGTCTAATCGTTCATCACCCTTCAACCAATTTTCCATTTTTCTTCCTCCTACTATACAAAACAAAAGACTGACACCACTATAGTGGGAATCAGCCTTCTATTACACATTTTGTTTATTTAAAAATGATAGACAAAACAGACAGTCTTCACCTTTACGGGAACTTCCGAAATGAACATGACAAACATGGAAGCCTTCTTGGTATAAACGTGCTAGATTATCATAACCTTCGCCAATATCTAACGGATTCTCTTTCTTCTCATCAGAAGCTTGTACAGAGTTTTCATTAGAAAGTAGTTCTTCTAGACGTGTACGAAGGTGTTGATTTTCTGTTTCGAGTGCCTTATGCTCCTCCATCATTAACGCTACAAATTGTTTCAATGCACTAAATTGCTCCTGCATTGCTTCGAGCTGTTGTTCGAACTCCATAACGGTATCTAAGAAATTACGGTCCTTCACCCAAGCCACCTCGTCCAATCCTCTATCTTAAATAAGATTTTTTTCGCATGCTAGCAGTTCTTCTAATGTATACTCGACTGTGCGCTCCTGCTCTTGTAAATATACTTGAATGAGTCTTTCTAGTACATTTAAACCTACAACTTTACCGCGGCCATCTGGTGTCATCGTCATATCACCAACGTCTGGCATGCCCTCTTTTGCTTCCTCATACTCATCATTTTCATACTTTAAGCAGCACATTAAACGACCGCAAAGACCTGAAATTTTGGATGGATTTAAAGATAAGTTTTGATCTTTAGCCATTTTAATAGAAACCGGCTCAAAATCTCCTAAAAACGTTGAGCAGCAAAGCATTCGGCCACAAGGGCCAATTCCACCTAACAACTTCGCCTCATCACGAACACCAATTTGACGAAGTTCGATACGTGTTCTAAAAACTGAAGCTAAATCTTTTACAAGATCTCTGAAATCAACGCGTCCTTCAGCCGTAAAATAAAAGATGATTTTATTACGATCAAATGTATATTCAACATCAACGAGCTTCATTTCTAAATTATGCTCAATGATTTTTGCGCTTGCTAGTTCAAATGCGTGCTTTGATTCGGCTGCATTTTCCTCTACTTGGATACGATCACGTTCATCCGCTGGTCGTAGAACTTGTTTAAGTGGTAATACAACATCATTATCCCCAACAACCTTTTGGGGGACAACTACTTTACCATATTCTACACCGCGAGCTGTCTCTACAATGACATATTGGCTGTCCTCAAGTAGATATGATGCTGGATCAAAGTAATATATTTTACCCGCTTTTTTAAAACGGACTCCCACTACATTATACAAATGTATATCCCTCCTGCAGATTTAGCATTAACTGCTCCATCATTAACGTCCTATTCATGTTACGTTGTAAAGATGAACGTGCCTGTAAAATTGACTCCATTTGACTTGATAGACGTTCATAAGTCGAATGTAGCGCAGCTTCTTTAAATGTTTGTAACATGTCTGGATAAGTACAAGTTGCTTCGGGATTAGCTTTTATTGACACTATATCACGGTAAGCAAATAGTAGTAAATCTAATGCCTGCTCCATCTCGCCTTTTTCTTTAAACAGTGGCAACCATTCTTCATGTACAACAAGCATTGCCTCATGTACATTCTGGCGAATTGCCTCTACTAATTTTAACACTGTTTTTCGAGCATGTGCAAACTGCTCATCATTTGCTAAAATCATAGCTGTTTCGAGTTCGTTCGTCATCATGCTCACTGTAGAAGCCATCGAATAAGAAATGTTGTTATCTTGCAAATGCTTTAACAATATGTGTCGAGGCATTTTTTGAAATTTAATGTGCTGGCAGCGAGAACGAATCGTTGGTAAAATTGACTGCATTTGCTCCGTTAACAAAATTGCAGTTACTTCACCCTCTGGTTCCTCTAAAAATTTAAGTATCATGTTTGCAGATGCAATATTGAGACGATCTGCATGATGAAGTACATAAATTTTACGTCCCTCTTCCACACCCATCATCTTCATTTCTGCAATTAATTCACGTATTTGATCAATTTTTATAAATTGACCTTCTGGATAAATTTGATGAATATTTGGATGATTACCCGAATCAACACGTCTGCAATTTCGACATGTTTCACATGGAACATTTTGCTTTGGTTGCTCACATAGCATTAATTTGACAAAAAACTGCATAATATCTACTTTGCCTGTCCCTTTTTCGCCATCAAAAATGTATGCATGCGCTAATCTATTTTTGTCAAAAATCGTTTGAAGCTGCTTCATTACAACTGGCTGTAGTGTGAATAGCTCTTCAACATTCTTGGCCATATATTTAAATTCCTTCCTAAACTACACTTTTAGCATAATTGTTTCCTATTGCTCAATTTTAGTACAGAAATATCTGTGGCTTTAGAGCAGATAGATTGGTTTTATGTCATTCAACAAATAAATTTGGCTGCTGAATAGATTCGAAAAAAGCCCGCGCCTACAAGAGAACGAGACACGGGTTTTACATATACAAATTAATTAATAAGCCTTTAATCTCACCGATTTTATCAAGAAGGTCAATTGCTTCCTTTTCTTCATCTAAAATATCTTGTGCAAGTTCTACAAGACGCGTATCAATAGTTTCGATTATTTTCAAGCGTCTTCCTTCACCAAAACGATTCCAAGTATGTGATTGCTTTAAATCCATACCATGCTCTACCGTTTCTTGTAGAAATCGTTTAACAAGCATTTTAAAACGAGCAAGTTCTCGTAAATTACGTGATCTTGCAACACGATCACCTGCTGTAGAAATATCCCCTAGCAATCGTGTAAGCTGTTCAGTCTGTAATTTGGTTCCTTGCTTGACGACCATATCTCCAAATCGGTTATTTTGATTATTGTTATGCAGCGGCTCTTTACGATTAGTATTTAACCCGACACGTATATCTTGATTGATCTTCAAGCTGTTCGCCCCCACTTGCTATCAAATATATATAATGTGTTGTATTTCTCATTTAACGTGGCATTGATTTAAAAATGATGAAACTGTTCAATTGGTAATACAAAAACTGTCGCTCCTCCTACCTCTACCTCTACAGGATACGGTATATAGGAATCTGTATTCCCGCCTAATGGCGAAACAGGAGCAACCATTTGTTCTCGCGCTCGACAATTATCACGAATAATATCTAAAACTTTGGGTATGAGAGAGTCTTCCGTCCCAATAAGAAACGTCGTATTTCCAGAGCGTAAAAATCCTCCTGTGCTTGCTAACTTAGTTGCACGAAACTGATTTTTCGTTAAAGCATTCGATAAGCGGCTGCTATCCTGATCTTGCACTACAGCTACGACTAACTTCATTCGCACTCACCCCTTTGATAAAATTCATCTAAATAAACTTTATTACCTTTTCAATTATGCCAAGGCATAATTGTGTTCGGATTCGGATTCGTACTTGCACAAAGTACTCCTTTCCGATTCCATGGTATACGCCAGAGTTCCTCTATTTCAGTAGGTGTTTGGATATCTCCTGAATAGGAACAATATCCGCATTCAGCTATTGTCGCTTCGCTTTCGCGCAGAAAACATTTGTCGCTGTCGCTTCGCTTTCGCGCAGAAAACATTTGCTGAATGATTATAGATGTTACCATTATATCACATTGTGGTAGACAACTTCATGCATTTACTGTATTGCTTCATATATTAATGACCATACATCTTCAACAACACGCTCAATATTTTGATCCGCATTGACGACATGTATACGCTCAGGGTAACGCTCCACTAACTGTAAATATCCTTCCCGAACCTTCTTATGAAAAGCTAAACTTTCAACATCTAAGCGATTTACTTCTCGCTCTCCATGAGCATGAATGCGTGCCAAGCCAACCTCTGGTGCAAGGTCAAATAATATTGTCATATCAGGTAACATCTTACCGATTGCAAACTCATTAATAGATAATACTTCATCAACGCCGATACCACGCGCATATCCTTGATATGCTAATGAAGAATCGATAAATCGATCGCAAATAACAGTTTTACTAGCATCCAACGCAGGTCGTACTTTTTCAAAAAAGTGCTGACTTCTTGCTGCTGCGTATAATAATGCTTCTGTACGCTCATCCATAGCTGTATGTTCTGGGTTTAAAATAATGCTCCTAATTTTCTCAGCAATTTCAATACCACCAGGTTCTCTCGTTGCTAATACATCAATATTTTCCTCTGCAAGTCGCTCGGCTATTTTTTGAATAACTGTTGTTTTTCCGGCACCCTCTGGACCTTCAAATGTAATAAATAAATTGCAATTCATGCTGTTATTGCCTCCAACTATTTAATGATCTCAATTATCTTTTCTTCTAAACGGTGATTTCCTTGGAACGTTGCACCACAAGCCAGTAATTCCTCCAGCTGACTTAGCTTTGCTACTGTTATTTTTTCTCCTGGAACAAGCAATGGAATGCCTGGTGGATAAGGAATAATCATATTAGCAGAGATATGTCCTATTGTTCGCATATACGGTAACCATTCTTTTTCCGCCTTATCAATTTCATCAAATGTGTAGGCTGGTTCCGTAATAGCTACAAAATTATAAGCTGTTTGTGAAGCTGTTATTATTTCTGCCTTTGGTGTACTTACTAACAATGTTATAGCGTCCTTAATACGAACACGTATTTCTGCAAATGGATAGTTATGTCCCTGTTTCAATAAAGGTAGCACAAGCAACACTTGATTTGCATCTGCTAGTTCTGCATATACATGCTTTGCTTCTAATGCCTCTTGTAATTGAAAACCGCTATAGCCATTAACACGTAACAATAATTTTATAGGGTCGTCTACCTCAATAACTTCCAAAGAGCCAATAGCTTGTAATGCCTCTACCCATTGATCTCTTTTTTCTATTATATATGCACCGTCACTCTCCATATATGTCTGTATATAATTGCGTGCATCATCTAATGAAGCCAATAAAAGATAGGATGGGCTGCTAGATTGTAACATACGTAAATAGTGATTTATTTTGTCGACATCGATTAAATCAGAATTAACATGCATAAAGGATGCCATTGTCATAGCAGGCAATGTTTTATGTGCAGATTGTACTACTATATCTGCACCAAATGTCAATGCTGATGGTTGAAATAAAGTACATGCACTAAAATGGGCTCCATGTGCTTCATCCACTAAAACAGGAATACCCTTCTCATGACAATACGCAATCTGCTGCTGCATTTCTTGAGATGCCATACCATAATAAGTAGGATACGTTAAAACGACAGCACGGGCCCCCGGATAATTATCAACTGCATCTTTTAAATCTTTATAAGAAACATGTGTTGCAGTTAATGTACGTTCATCCCAAAGCGGGGAAACAAATACAGGTTTTGCTCCAACAAGCTCTATTGCGTGAAATATAGACTTATGTGCATTACGTTGGACAATAATCTTATCCCCTTTTTTACATGTGGCATAAATCATCGCTAAGTTTCCAATAGTAGATCCCCCTACTAAAAAGAAACTTTTCATCGCCCCATATGTATCTGCTAACAAATTTTCCGCCTCTAATATCATTTCCTCTGGGTGATGTAAGTCATCAAGTCCTGATAATTCTGTCACGTCATATCGCATTACATCTTTAAATGGCTGAGGAAGATGGGAGAGTGCTCCATGCTTATGCCCTGGGACATGAAAGGAAATATTTTGTTGTTGTCGAAAGCGCTCTAATCCTTCTACAATCGGCCTTTTCTTTTGCAAAACAATACACCCATTTCCGTTATATTCTCAGTTAATTATAACACTTACGGTACGAAAACATTTGCTGATTGGATATAAATAAAGTGAAATTCATATAACCTTTTTCCCGATCCAATGTGCTAGTAATGCAATAGGTATCAATAAAAGACAAAATGGTAAGCATACAAAAATAATGTTCCATGTTATGACTTTATTGACTAATAACGAATGATACAAAACTAAACTGTATGGAATAACGATTATCAAAGATGTGAGTGCACCGGGTGTAATGGAACGAAGAAAAATAGACTGTGTAAGGTGAGTGAACGCATGTAGAAAGTAGGTTAGCGTAACAACAGTAAAAAAGTAGATTTCTCCATATGGCCCATGATTCACATACTGATTTGCTACAAAAGTGGAACTACTTACAAACGTGAATATTACGATGACTGCTACCGCAAACTGCGCTGTCGACATCGAAAACTGTTTCATAATTCGATCAGCAATTTTTTTCGGCAATCTTTCGTACAAAATAGTAGAATTCTTATTTAGCCACTTTTCAACCATAATAATCTCTTCAAAATCATGAAGAATAAACATAATAGGAAATAACCAAATAAGTGTTTGGATACCTACCCATTGTTCCATGATGGTTCCTCCTTTTCCCCCAAAGCTCCTCATCATAAAGTGATTTCCGTTTCCGATTGGGCGCTTTTTCGGGGCGTCCGATAAGCCACTTCGCTGCAGGAACTCTCTGTGACATTAATGCCAGAGGAGTCGCCCAATCTTCACTCCAATCAACTTATATCAACTGCACACGTATTAACAATGTCATCCACAACTTTTGGTGATGAACCATAAAAGGATCATTGCACCTAATAGCAACTTTCTTTTATATTACATGATATTCTACGTTTAACAGTAAAACTATTTTAAAATGTACTTAACTCTAATTTCTCTACAACATACTAGCCTTTACCGCCATCTCTTGTACTAGCTGTTCAACTAATTGTGGTACAAACTTCTCTAAAACCGGATTCATCATCCCTGCTAAGAAACCACTTGCCTTCATTGTTAAATTGCCTATTAACTGACATATACCATCCTGATCTTGTGTAATTTCAAAATAACCATCACCGTTTATCGGGTCTGATAAGCCTACCAAATCAAACATAACTTGATTAGGGTTCGATTCCTTGTCCTCAAGCTCAACCTTTACAGCTTTTTGGATAATGCCAAAGTCCCCTTTAAATACCCAAATCATATTTTGTTCATTTGGAAATTCATGATGTAAATAACCGGGTATTAGTACAGCCCATTGCTCCTTATTTTGAATAAACGCTTGTAGCTTTGCTTTCTCAATTTGAATATTTTCACTATATAACCCTGTTGCCATTTCAACACACCCCTTTATTTGTTCAATTAAATTCTAACATTTTTTAGGGGTTTAATACTGCGTTTTTTAAACAATAAAAAACCACTGATTTCTCAGTGGCTACTTTGTGCCTAGCGACGTCCTACTCTCACAGGGGGAAGCCCCCAACTACCATCGGCGCTAAAGAGCTTAACTTCCGTGTTCGGTATGGGAACGGGTGTG
>NZ_JBIWFC010000025.1:0-65566 GCF_044762845.1 Lysinibacillus sp. NPDC096382 | reverse complement strand
AATTCCATGTTGTGTGTGCTAAACTTTTATTATCCATTTGGATCCCCTTTCGTACGAAGTCGGTTGACCAGACCTGAATTCATTGTACGACTGGGTTTTTTTTCTTGTCCATAGCTAGAAGCTCTTTAGAACCCCTCGCATAGCAAGGGGTTTTCAAAAGATACAAAAAGAGCTATCCACTTTACTTGGATAGCTTCAAAGTTAGAGAAATCTTTTTCGTTGTGAAGATGTCGGCAATAAACATACTTCTTTTCGTCCAAAAAGACGATATCTATTTTTGGCAAATAATCGATACATTTTATTTCGTATAGATGGAGGAATTATGATGAAAATATAATTAACAGGCCAAAAACTATCTAATCTCCTACAGATTTTAAGTGCTGCTGTGGATTCAAAATATACCTTTCCCTGTTCAATTAAAATGACACTATCAATATTTTCTGGTACTTTATATTGTGCAAGTAATGCCTGCCCAGCTTCACTTTGGATGGACGCAAATTGAAAATACTCTACCTTATCATATTTGATAATAAATTGCACACTACTATCACAAAAATTGCACACTCCGTCAAACAAAATAATGCCTCCCACAATGATCCCTCCTAGCCACTTTTATTACTCGTCCGATGTTAGATAAGTAAAGTATGTACCAAGTGACTTCACCTTGCAACCAAGTGCAGCTAGTTCTTCCATAGCTCCACGCATCATAGGCTCCTTTTCATCTGCTAATACATCAATCATAAAGAAATAATCACCTAAGCCTGTTTTTAATGGTCGTGATTCGATTTTACTTAAATTTAATTGTCGCCATGCAAATACTGATAATACTTGATGTAATGCTCCTGAACGGTCCGTTGGCAATGTAATCATGAAAGTTGTCTTCGCCTGTCCATCAGATAATTCTTGTGGCAATCGTCTATTTTGCTTTGATAATACGAAGAAGCGTGTATGGTTAAAATGGAAATCATGAATATCAGGTTGAACGATTTCTAAGCCATATTTAACTGCTGCTGCTGCATTTCCAACTGCCGCAATGCACTCGTTTGGATTTTCAGATACATATTTTGCAGCTGCTGCTGTAGATGTCGTTTGATGTAACGGAACATGGCTGAAACGATAAAATAAGTATTTATGACATTGGGCTAAAGCATGTGGATGTGAATAAACACCTGTAATCGATTCCCAATTGTCCTTTTGCGCTTTATTGACCATTAAATGCTGCTGTATTTTTAATAGAAGCTCACCTGTAACATATAGGGTCGCCTCATGGAATAAATAATCAAGCGTTAGCGATACAGATCCTTCTAAAGCATTTTCTAGTGGTACAACCGCTAAATCTACCTTCCCCTCAGCTACTGCCTCTATACATTCTGGAATTGTAGAACAAGGGACAAGCCACTCATTCGGAAAAGTTGCCTTTGTTGCTAAGTATGTAAATGATGCTTCTGGTCCTAAATAGCCAATTCGTTTTTCCCATTGTTGTTCTGTCATTACATTTACCTCCTTCACTACAACTTGTAGCTTTTGATTTTATATTAAAGTGGCTCATCACCATGACGTGGCATTGTTTTCCGTTCCAACTGCGTCCTTTCCTTAGGGCGTCCAATGAGCCGCTTCACTCGCTTTGCTCGCTCCAGAATCTCATCTGTGACGCTGATCCCCAAGGAGTCGCACAGTCGGAACAGAAATCAACTTATATACATGACAACGTTCTATCAAATAGTATCCTCAACTTCTTGATAATGAGCTTCTTAAATTTAACTAATGAAAAATTCGGAATTTTAAATCTTTAAAAACCACTTTATATTTCTCCATCAAATGTTAGATTGAGACAGAATGTGATGCTTTCCTATATGCTCTTAGCATAGAATAAGGAGCTGTCCCATGAAGCGATATCACTACACCACATGGGACTGCTCCTTTTGAGTTTACTTACATTCTGTCAAAAATTCAAGCTTGCCTTCAGTTACAGTGCACCAGAACTAATTACTTCCGCTGACTCTACAAAATCTAAACGTTTGAGTTGCTGTATTAAATCATCAAGTTCACATGTCATACTAGTTACATCTAATGACAATGTAACATTAGCACGTCCTTGAATCGGTATTGTTTGATGAATAGTCAGTACATTACAATGTGTAATCGTCACTGTTTCTAAAAGCTTTGCAAGTGTTCCTTTACGGTCCTGAAGCTGTAAAAAGACTGTTAAAATGCGTTCCTGCACAATTGAGTGAAAAGGAAATACAGCATCACGATATTTGTAAAACGCACTACGCGATAAATCCACCTGCTTTACCGCATCCCAAATGGAAGATACCGAACCACTTGAAAGTAAGTGTTTCGCCTCCAAAGTTTTTTGCATAGCATCCGTTAAAACATCTTCACGAACTAAATAATATCGCTGATTCGCAACATTCTTCATACGCTTCCCCCTAAAACCTATTCTTAGTCGACAAATTCAAATTCGAATTCCAATAAGCGTACAATATCTCCATTTTGTGCACCACGTTCACGTAATGCTTCATCGACGCCCATACCACGTAATTGACGTGCAAAACGACGTACACCGTCCTCGCGGCTGAAGTCTGTCATTTTGAAGATACGCTCAATCGCATATCCACCAAGAATGAATGTACCATCAGGATCACGAGAGATTTCGATTGAATCTGCTTCAGATTGGTGTTTGTAAAGTACCGTTGCATCTGATTCTTCATCTAGATCGTCGAATAATGGGAATTCAGGAGTCACTTCCAGTAAGTCGGCAATTTCAAATAATACCGGCTTTAAACCTTGGCGAGAAACCGCTGATACTGGGAAGATTTTCGTATCTTCTCCCACTTTTTCACGGAAAATTTCTAAGTTTTCCTCTGCATTCGGCATGTCCATTTTATTTGCCACAATAATTTGTGGACGTTCTGTTAAACGAAGATTATATTGTTTTAGCTCATCATTGATTGTTAAGTAATCTTCATAAGGATCGCGCCCTTCCATACCCGACATATCAATTACATGTACGATAACACGTGTACGTTCAATATGACGGAGGAATTGGTGACCTAGACCAACACCTTCGTGCGCACCTTCGATTAAACCTGGTAAATCGGCCATTGCAAAGCTACGATGATCATCTGTTTCAACCATTCCTAAGTTCGGTACGATTGTAGTGAAATGATAAGCACCTATTTTTGGCTTTGCCGCAGAAACAACAGATAATAATGTTGATTTACCTACACTTGGGAAGCCAACTAATCCTACATCTGCTAGTACTTTCAACTCTAATATAACATTTAATTCTTGTCCTGGCTCACCTTTTTCAGAAAGTTCTGGAGCAGGATTGGCTGGTGTTGCAAAGCGGGAATTCCCGCGGCCACCGCGACCAGCTTTTGCGATAATCGCTTGTTGACCATGCTCGACTAAATCCGCAATAACAACGCCTGTTTCTTCGTTCATTACGACTGTACCTGGTGGCACTTTAACGATTAAATCGTCTGCACGTTTACCATGCATTCCTTTACTCATACCATGCTCACCACGGTCAGCCTTGAAGTGGCGTTTGTAGCGGAAATCCATTAACGTACGCAGACCCTCTTCAACTTGAAATACAACATTCCCACCGTGACCTCCATCGCCACCAGCGGGACCACCATTCGGTACAAATTTTTCACGACGGAAGGCTACCATTCCATCCCCACCGTCGCCACCTTTTACATAAATCTTGACGTGATCGACAAACATTTAATTCACTCCCTACTTGCACTCAATACATATATCCAAGACGTATTTGTCTCTTCCACTGTTTGAATGTCGAATTGTTTCAAACCTTTTTCGGTGAATGCTTCAGCACTCCATAGCCCATTTAACGTGAATGTCACGGCAAATGTATGATCGTCAACACGTACATCGAGCACAAAGCTCTGCTCTGTAAATGGATCTAATGTATCATAAACATGCATAACTGTTTTGTTTAAGTAATCTACAACTTCCAAATCAATAGTATTTGTGACAGGCTTTTTTATCTCACCGCTTAACTTCATTGGTAATGAAGGGTAGCGCCAGCCTGCTGTTTGCAGCCATTCTATTGTTTGGGGTAATTGTAGACGATTAAGGATAGAAAATACTTGTAATTGCTCTGAATACTCTTTAATAAGTTTTTTTGATTCATCAATTCTACCTAAATCTAAATTCATGCGAATAAGCTGAAGCTGATTCACATAATCATGATTTGCAAAACGTAATACTTCACTAATGGTTAGTGATTGATTGTTCATCCCATTCACTCCAATAAAGTTATCCTTACTAGTATAACAAGTTTTGCTGTATTTTTCCCTTAATTCTTCATTGAAATTTAGCCAAAAAAAGGACTGCAATAAATGCAGTCCTCCGCTTTATGTTATCTTTTTAAAAGATTAAGCTTCTTGTGATGCTGGGTATACAGATACTTGTTTGCGATCGCGACCTAAGCGTTCGAATTTAACAACGCCGTCAACTTTAGCAAATAGTGTATCGTCACCACCACGACCTACGTTTGTACCTGGGTAAATTTTTGTACCGCGTTGACGGTAAAGAATTGAACCACCAGTTACGAATTGGCCATCAGCACGTTTAGCACCAAGGCGTTTTGACTCAGAGTCACGTCCGTTTTTAGTAGAACCTACACCTTTTTTCGATGCGAAAAATTGTAAGTCTAAAGTTAATAATAATTTCATTCCGTTCCACCTCCTACTTGGTTGTAGTTGATTTGGATGTATTGTCCGTAATTTTGCACCATCGAATACACTTGGGCAGTCATTACTTGGACAATTAACTGTAGTTTCGCATCAATCTCAGGCTCTAATTCTGACGGTAAGTTTACCTTAAGATAACCTCCACCTTCAGCAGCTTGTTCGATTTCTGGCTGTAATTGTAATAGTGCATAAATAGCATTTACTGTACCAATGGCAATTGTAGATGCCCCAGCACATACTAAATCCTTACCAGATTCATCGTATTCTGCATGTCCTGAAAATTCAAATGCTGACACATGTCTATTTTCATCGTGATGAATCGTAACTTGTATCATTCGCTACACCTCACAATTAAGCGTTGATAGCTTCAACAACTAATTTTGTGTAAGGTTGACGGTGACCTTGTTTACGACGGTAGTTCTTTTTAGCTTTCAATTTGAAAACAACGATTTTTTTCGCACGGCCTTCTTTAACAACTTTAGCTGTTACAGTAGCGCCTTCTACGAATGGAGCTCCAACTTTAACGTTTTCGCCACCAACGAATAAAACTTTATCGAAAGTTACAACCTCGTCAGCTTCTACACCTAATTTTTCAACATAGATTTCTTGACCAGCTTCTACTTTGATTTGTTTACCACCAGTTTCAATAATTGCGTACATTTTACTGCACCTCCTCTTAGACTCAGACTCGCCTGTTTATAAAGGTGATCCTACGATACTTAAACCTTTCCAGTGCGGTTGCAGTAGCACAGGTGCTACAAACAATAACATTAAAATATTACCACAAGATTTTTTTTAAGTCAATCTATTCATTACATATTTCTCGAATGCTAAACGATATTTTCGATAATTCCATTCCTTAAACACTTGAAGCCATATAAATAAACATAAAATTGCTAAAAAAATAGATTGTGGAAGGTAACATAAAGTTACCATGAATAGTATAAAGGCAATTAAAAGAGAAAACCAGTAGTAATATTCAAATGCACGAACACTTGGATTGAATAAAAATAAGCATGCTAAAAATATTCTACCACCGTCTAACGGAATAATCGGTAAAACATTGATTGCTAATAGCACAAGTTGCACATTAATAAGTTTAGTAGCAAGCAGTTCTGGCATAAAAAAAGCGAGGCCAATCCCTAATATTGTAGCGATTGGTCCCCCTAAGGCAATCCAAAGGAGTGACGTTGCAGGCACAACCGCTGGATTTTCAAATTCTATTTCCCCTCCGTAAGGTGTAATAACGCATGATTTTACTTTTACGCCACAAAACATTGCCGTTAACAAATGACCAGCTTCATGCCATAATAACGAAGATAAAATAATGGCGTAATAAGCGATTTGGCCAGTAAAAATCATTAAAAATACGAGAGGGATGCATAGAAGATGTAGTTTAATTTTCATTGGACGCCGCTGTTTCAAGCCACTGTACAATCTGCTCTAAGCTATATTGTGTCTTATCTTTTTCAATCGAAATATAGAGTTGTCCCGCCTCTTTCATGCCGATTAAATCGTTTGCCTGCACCGTTGTATATGGAAGTTGTGCTAAACTATCCAGCATACCATAGGATACTGTTGTACCATCACCATAGCTTATTGTCATTGTCTTACCGGTATACTTTGTATGCCCTGTAAAAACGACAAGTCCATTCTTTCCAGCATAAACCGGTAGGCCCATGTCATATTGCAATAAAAAACCTTCCTTAAAAACTTGCGCATTGGCAAATGATAATAGTTCAGTTTGCCCAACATCACTCGAAACTAAAATTGTTGTATCCTCTTTATTTAGCCAGCTTTGTCCGAGCTCACTTAAGTAGGTTAAATCCGCTGATGTTGTAACAAGTTTCCTCACAGGTGTTTCCAATACACCTTGATCCTCTAAACGTATTACAAGTATAATTGCGGCCACAAGCATTATTGTGACCAACCATTTCCATTTTTTAAACAAGCCCTCATCCTTTTTTCACACTATATGAGATTGCATGTCCATTCATGCACAAGAAAAAAACCTTCTCGTACAAATGCACGAAAAGGCTGATGATTATTTAGAAAATAACGCTTTTAGTTTTGAAAATACACCTCTATTTTCATCTTCAATGGCCATAAGTGGCACAGATTCGCCAAGTATTCGACGGGCAATATTACGATAGCCTAGAGATGCTTTATTAGTAGGATCCATTACTACTGGTTCACCTTTATTGGATGATGAAATAACCCCTTCATTATCTACGATGATCCCTAATAAATCGATAGACAAATGTGTTGTAATTTCATTAACATCCAACGTATCACCGCTTTTCATCATATGCTGGCGAATGCGGTTAATAATTAGTTTAGGTGCAGTAATTTCTTCCTGTTCGAGCAAGCCAATAATTCGATCTGCATCACGAACGGCAGAGATTTCTGGTGTTGTTACAACAATTGCATGATCTGCACCAGCAACAGCATTGCGATAGCCTTGTTCAATGCCCGCTGGACAGTCTATTAAAACATAGTCATAGTCTCTTTTTAATTCTTCTACTAACCTCTTCATCTGCTCAGGTTTAACAGCATTTTTATCTGTTGTTTGAGCAGCAGGTAATAAAAATAGTTTCTCATCTACACGTTTATCTTTAATTAACGCTTGATGAATCTTACAGCGCCCTTCAACAACGTCTACTAAATCATAAATAATCCGATTCTCAAGACCTAAAATTACGTCCAAATTACGAAGTCCAATATCGGTATCTACTAAACATACTTTCTTACCTTGTAGAGCCAATGCAGTCCCCAGGTTAGCTGTTGTCGTTGTTTTTCCGACACCGCCTTTACCTGAAGTTATGACGATCGCTTCTCCCACACTAGCTACCTCCCTTAGACACATTTAATAATGGTCGAATATTTTTTAACGAGTGAATTTGATCGTACGTAATGCGTCCATCCAAGCCAATAAATGCACAAGTCATCTCTTCATGTTTAATTGCTTTTACATGTTCGTCAGACATTACTTGGACCTGATCAGCAATCATAATATGTGTGGCTTCAAAAAGAGATGCTGCAATGATTGCCTCCTTATTACCATGAACACCAGCATGCGCAATGCCCTTGAGTTTACCTAGGACATACACATTGCCACCCGCTTCTACACGTCCGTTCGGATTGACATTCCCTACGATAATAATATCTCCTGACGAACGCAGAACTTGACCCGATCTGACCACACCAATATATGTATCTTGTTGACTTTCAATCCTTTTCTGGTTGCTCTCATGGACAGTCAGTACTTCACTTTGCACCTTTGAAACAATTAATTGCTCAGTTTCCTGAACAATTTTAATAAGCTCTTTGATTTGTTCAGCAGAACAGTATCGATAGCCCAAATATAATTGTACATCTACTTTACTATCGATACCGCTTTCTGACACTTTCTTTTTAAGCTCTTCTACTAAATCGACATACGAACATTGATCGTCTAAACGAAGAACAAATCCATCCTTTGTCCCCTTCATATTAACTAACTGTTTTTTCATGAATGCCTCACCCCACGTTGTTCTTTATTAAGAAACTTCACGTGCTCTCTGCAAGACACGCGCATTAATTAGATACTTGAAGGCCCAACCAAGAATCATTAAAAACAGTGCATTTGCAATGATCGTTGGCAGCAGTCGTGAACGTAAAAATTCCGATAATGGGATCGTTGTAAAGTCAATAAGATAGAAGAATTGATAGAGTATAAATTCTAAAATTGCTACTAAAACAACTGAAATCGTCGTTGTCACAACTAAGTGCTGATGAATAACTTTCACAATAGACCCTGCTAAAAAACAAATAAGCGGAAACAGTACTGAATATAATCCAATAATATCAATGTAAAACACATCATACAAGACACCAAAAAAAAGTCCATACATTACCGCTCGCTGACGGCTGTAATAGATGGATATAAATATTAAATATAAGATTAAAAATCTCGGAACTAAATAAAAGATTTGCCCTTTCACTTCAATCGGTGAAAACATAGCAAACTCCGGTTCTACCAAAAATAGTAAAACTGCCACAGAGGGGATGAGAAACCGAACCATTATTCCGCCTCCTCTTTACCCTTTTGTGGATGTGTTAAATCCTTGTTCGATGTATTACCAACAGATGTATTACCATCAAATCCATCTATTACGGTAGCGGACCGTTTAGCAATAACAACATAGTCTAAAATTGAAAAATCAGCAGCTGGTTTAACATAGGCCAATTTTGTTAAGCCAAAATCATCTGTACTTACTTCCGTTATTTCTCCGATTGGCACATTTTTAGGGAAAATACCGCCGAGTCCTGATGAAACAACTTGCTGACCCTTTTTAATTGTTAAACTTGAATCGATTCGCTTCATGATGAGTTCATTACGCTCTTTATCATAGCCCTCAATTAAACCGTATGCTTGTTTATCTCCTTGAACCATCGCAGAAACACGATAGTTTGATTTATCAGTATATAAAAGCTCTACCTCAGACGTGAAGGGTGTCACTGAAATAACTTTACCAACTAACCCTTTTGCTGTCATAACTGCCATATTTTTTTCTACACCGTGTGAAGATCCTTTATCTAAAATAATCTTCTGTTCCCACTGGTCAGGATTTCTAGCAATAACTGTGGCATGAATCGGATCATAAGCTTTTAAACTTTCCGATTTGTCCGTAAGCTCTTGAAACTTTTTAATATCAGATTTCAAGTCCGATGCCTCAGCCTGTACGGCTGCAAATTCATCTAAGCGTGCTTTTAAACGTTTATTTTCTTCGTACGTGTTTAAGAGGGAATCAATACTATTA
The DNA here is from genome assembly GCF_044762845.1 of Lysinibacillus sp. NPDC096382. Classification (NCBI taxonomy): domain Bacteria; kingdom Bacillati; phylum Bacillota; class Bacilli; order Caryophanales; family Bacillaceae; genus Lysinibacillus; species Lysinibacillus sp. NPDC096382. Next base: position 56,040 of record NZ_JBIWFC010000025.1, on the reverse strand, counting down.
AAAACACCAGTAATATAATTCGCCGGCTTCGCAACAATAGATTGTGCGACGCCGACAGTGTCTTTAATAATTTGCTCTGGTAAAGTTGCATTCGTCCGTTCACGTAATGAGAAGCTAATCAATGCCACAAGAAAAACCATGCCTACGAGTAGCAAAATTAATTTCTTATTGAAAAAAAAATGTGGCATTGCCAAACCCCCTTACCCTTTAACTTGTTGTTGACGAATTAAATCAATATGTTCTAGAGCCTTACCTGTACCAATAGCAACACAGTCCAGTGGATCTTCTGCGATAAATACTGGCATATTAGTTTCTTGGCTAATGACTTTGTCTAAATTCGTTAATAGCGCACCACCACCTGTTAGTACAATTCCGCGTTCCATTACGTCTGCAGATAATTCAGGAGGTGTTTGTTCAAGGGTTTTTCGAACACCATCAATAATAGATGCTACCGCTTCACGTAAAGATTCAGAAATCTCCTGTGAAGAAATTTCGATCGTTTTTGGTAAACCTGTTAAAAGGTCGCGTCCTCTAATTTCCATTCTTTCTTCTGGGCCCTCAGCCAATGCTGTACCAATTTCCATTTTTACTGCTTCCGCAGTACGTTCACCAATTGTTAAGTTATATGATTTACGAATATACGAAATGATAGATTGGTCCATTGCATCCCCGCCAACACGCACGGATTCACTTGTTACAATACCACCTAATGATATAACCGCTACCTCTGTTGTACCACCACCGATATCAACGACCATTGACCCTGTTGGATCCCATACTGGTAAGTTCGAACCGATTGCCGCTGCAAATGGCTCTTCAATTGTAAATGCTTCTTTAGCACCTGCTTGGCGAGCAGCATCAATAACCGCACGTTGTTCAACCGATGTAATACCGTAAGGCACACAAATCATAACATTCGGTTTTTTCCAATTGCCACCAGAATTTTTACAAGCTTCTTTTAAATAGTATTCTATCATTGCTGTAGTAATATCAAAATCAGCAATAACGCCATCTTTCATAGGACGGATTGCTACGATTGACCCAGGTGTACGACCAATCATATTTTTCGCATCATTACCAACTGCGACAATATCTCCCGTTTTTGTATTTTTCGCTACAACTGAAGGTTCGCGTAAAACGATTCCCTTCCCTTTTATAAACACTAATGTATTCGCTGTGCCAAGGTCAATCCCGACATCTTTACTTCCTAATCCAAACAATTTGTGTACTCCCTTTCTATTTAAGCCATACTTTCGTTGACATCAACTGCACCCAGGCGTATTTCCCCCCGAGCCTCTATCTTCATTCACCCAGTGTTAGACACCTACTGAAAAAAACTACACACACTCATTTATCTCACACCTGTTGGAGTGAGAGTCTTTTTCTGAATAAAAATAAAATCATACCGTTCATTATAACGGAAAAACGCAAGAATTTGTAGTGCCACATACCTCTTCTCGCGGAAAAGATACTATTTTAATTCCCACCCAAACAAAAATAGTATGTATAGATTAGCATATAATTTTTATTCTTGTAAGACAACGTGTAATAGGCTACCAATTTTTGTGAATATTATAGACATTTCTACGAATACAGTAACGTTTTCTATCAGAAAAGGTTCGCTATTATTTTTAGTTTTCCGCAAAATATTACAAAATATTTATTTTTAAAATAATAAAGCGATTTGATTATTTTATCCAATTTGAGGAAATATAAAAACTCTGCAAAATACATTGCAGAGCTCAATTATGCCCCGGCATAATTGCGTGACATCCTCCGGAGGCTTGAACTTCTTTCAGCGGATGTTTGACACCCGCAAAAAGAAGTTAAAAATATCCTTTTTCTTTCAAACTAATGAACTGATGATCACCGATGATAAGATGATCAATTAAATCTATGCCTATAATATAACCAGCCTCTAAAATTCTTCTCGTCACTTCAATATCCTCATCACTAGGTGTTGGAACACCGCTAGGATGATTATGAGCACAAATAATAGAAGCCGCAGATCTTTTTACAGCTTCGCGATAAATCTCCCTAGGATGGACGATTGAAGCATTTAGACTGCCTATAAAAATCGTCTGTCTATGAATAATTTGATTTTTTACGTTTAGAAAAAGAACTACGAAATGCTCCTGATTCAGTGAGGTCATATCAGGCATTAAATAGGCAGCTGCATCTTCCGGTGAACGAATCGTATATTTTTCATCGTTATATTTCTGTGCGAGACGTCTACCGAGTTCAATTGCCGCTAATAATTGAATGGCTTTGACCTCACCAATCCCTCTAATAGCAACCATTTCTTCTATTGTTGCATGTTTCAAATGATGTAAACGTTCAAAAACGCTTAGAACGCGATTTGCAAGTACAAGAACAGATTCTTCTTTCGTGCCTGTTCTTAGTAAAATCGCCAGCAGCTCCTGATTCGATAAACTCATAGCTCCTTGTCTCCGTAGTCTTTCGCGTGGTCGATCCTCTATATTAACGTCTCGTATCATCGTCCTTGGTAAAACATCATTTGGCAAAAAAGCCTCACTCCTTCGCAAATTGGATAATATTGAGTGCTATCAATTGCGTAAACAACGCTGCAAGTGGTAAGCCGACAACATTGTTATAATCTCCTTCAATTCGTTTAACTAGAAGGGTTCCAGCAGTTTGAATGCCATAACCACCTGCTTTATCGAAAGGATCTCCCGAATTTACATATGCTTCGATGAGCTCTTGCGATAAATGATGAAAAACAACGTTTGTCTCTTCGACGAATGTAGTTTCATTACCGTTAGGCTCAATAATGGCAACAGCTGTCATGACCGCATGACGCTTACCTGATAAGCGCAATAAGTGAGAAATCGCCTCCTCACGATTTTTAGGTTTATGGAGTAACTCATCCTCATAAACAACAATCGTATCTGCTCCAATAATCGTGGCTTTTGGGGCTTTTTTCGCCACATCACGTGTTTTTAATAGAGCTACACCTTTTACATAATCTTGCATTGTAGTTGCCTGGACGCTTGTCTCTTCTACTTCACTAGTTATTATGTCAAATGGAAGTGATAGCATAGCAAGCAATTCCTTTCGTCGTGGTGAAGCTGAAGCTAGCACTAGCTTGTGATTTGTTTTAAACATTATCTGACCATTCCTCCTTATTAGTTATCATAACGGAGAATTTTGGATTTGAAAATTTTCTAAATATCAAGATAATGCTTATTTCACCATCTTTTGTGCTTAAAATTTCACTTGAAGACAAGCATTTTTCGATTTGTAATGGGCAAAAACTTGTAAGCGAACGATGCTAATATCTGTTGAAATAGACGATGCTGCCGCTCCAATAGATTGCCAATCAGCAGGCAACGTAGAATCCTTCGATTTATCCTTAAAATTTAATTTTGTTGCATTTTTGTCAGCTAGCACAGATGGAAGTTCTGCAATCATTGCCTCCTTACAACTGTCACCGCTTAAAGTAAATGCTTTTTTAAATGTTGCAGGATCTTTTAAAAAGACAAGCTGACTTTCATCTGTAACCATACTTGTCCAAACATAAAATTTTCCGTCAACCTCGACAATGGCACTTTCTTTTAATGAAGGATGTTCAGCTACAAACGAGCTTGCACTTTCATAATTTGAATAGACCCCTGCTTGACTTGCAAAAAACAAGGGTCCGTTCGTTGCTCCTCCTGCTGTCGGAATTGTTTCTTTTGATGAATTACCATTATTACTTTTAGTGGCTACTTCAGCGTTATCATTTTTTAAAGAAAATTTAGTACTTGCTTGAAGAATACCTAAAAAAAGGGCTACACCAAAAAGTCCAACTATTCCTCCAATAATCATCGCTCGAAATACTTGTTTTTTCATCACATGACTGACAATTTTCATTCGACCATCACCTCTTTCTTTAACATATCAAAGTCAATTTAGACAAGACGGTATTGTTACAATTTGATATATAAGTATATGTATAAAAGAATGTGTAAATGCGAATTTACTATATTTTGATTTAATAGTTATTTTCGATGTTTCACTTCAAATTTAAATATTTTTGCTACGAAAGTTTTACTATAAAAAAAGAGGTGGATTCTTTACTCTATTATGTGTACCTCTATCAAAGATTAATTTTGCTCCAAGAAAAAAAGGAGTTAATAGACAGTAATAGAGTATCACCATAACGTATGGTTGAGTTCCGTTCCGACTGGGCGCTTTTATTCGTTTTCACCAAGAAAAAATTTTCGTTTAGTATGCAAGAGAATAAATGGGAATACACTAGAAAAAAGCGCTCGAGGGAATCGAAGGCGGAATACTCAAAAATTAATGAATTATTATTCACACTAAATTAAAAAAATCAGGACTCATTTTTAATGAGTACCTGATTCTTTACTGTAAATATATTGTTCGCTCAACTAGATGTTAAATATTTTTTAATCTACTACGTACTTCCGTTAATAAATACAACGAACCCGATACAATCGTTCTCGATTTGTTTTCTGACTGTCGTTTTAAAAATTGCACATAATCCTCTAAAATTGCTTTATGAGAAGCGTTCGACAGCTTAAGCATGTTGTGAGCAGCCATCGCACGGGGATTATTGAAATCAACAAAGTAAAAACAATCACTTACCTGCTCGAATTGCTGCAAAATCTCTTTTACAGCCTTATCAGCAAGAATACCAATTACAAAAGTAATCTGCTCATCTGGAAACTCTTGCTTAATCGTTGCTATTAATTCTTTAGCACTCGCTGGGTTATGCGCACCGTCTAAAAAAATATAAGGCATAATTTCTTCAAAACGTCCTAAAATAGTTGCGTTTTTCACAGCTTTTTGAACAGCTTCTTCACTAACTTGTAACTCTAATGCCGTCGCCACTTCAAAAAAAGCTGTAATAGCTAGTGCCATATTATTTGCCTGATGAGCCCCCTTCATAGTGCGCGTAAGCTTTGTTATATGGAAGCCATTGTCGTTATGCATATAGCTCTCTCCATCTTTCTCTTGTTCCACATAAAATTGATGATTTAGTTCAAGAACGGATGCATACTTTTTTTGAGTTTCCTGATAAATTAATTTCTTCGCTTCTAACGGTAGATCCCCGATAATAACTGGACGATACGGCTTAATAATTCCTGCTTTATGATGAGCAATACTTTCAATCGTATTTCCTAAAAAATTCGTATGCTCTAATGCGATACTCGGTATGATCGACACAATTGGTGTAACCACATTCGTACTATCAAGTAAGCCCCCCATTCCTGCTTCAATAAGGGCAATATCTACATCACTAGCGACAAAGTGTAAAAATGTTGCAACCGTTAAAAGTTCGAAATCTGTTAGTTTCCCACTTAGTCCGGCAGTCTGCATTTGTTGAAATACATCATTCATTTCCGCTTCTGTAATAGCTTGACCCGCTACTTGAATTTGGTCATGTACGTCCACAATACAAGGAGACATAAATTTACCAACACGTAAGCTATGTTCTTTGGCGATAGATTCTAGCAATGTAAGTGTAGAGCCTTTACCGTTAGTCCCTGCTAAATGCACGACTTGCAATTTGTTTTCTGGATTACCTACTCGTGCCAATGCCTCTTCAATCGCAGTTAGACCAGGTTTAATAACATCATCACTCTGAACATTCCACTTTTCCTTGTAGCTATTCAATTTTGGAATCATCGTTGTTCCCCCTGTAGCCATTGTCGTATTTCAGCTATAAAATACAATGAGCCTGTAATGACGATAACATCCTCATTATTAGTTCTTTGGTGTAGCATCGTTTGAACCATTTCACGCCATTTCGCATTATACATTTTGTTCGTATTTGTAGATAATGCAGCTAATTGATCAGCAGGCATAGCATTCGGGAGCTCAATTTGTGTAAATGCAATGGATGTAGCAATACTATCCATTAAAGCAATACTTTTCGCATGATCTTTATCCGATAATGCTGCATATATAAATCGATAGTTTTGGCGTGGATAGACCGTTTTAAGCGTTTGAATTAGTGCGGTAGTTCCTTCAGAATTATGTGCTCCGTCTAATATAATATTGCCCGGCAATTGCTCAAATCGGCCAGCCCACTGAGCTTTTGCCAGAGCTTGATGAATTGATTCATCTGAAATATCAATGGCTCCATTCTCTCTTAACGTCAGGATTGCTGTAATCGCCAGGCTTGCATTATTTATTTGATGCTGCCCAGCCATTTTTAATGGGACAGCTACCATCTCCACATTTTCTTTTCGGTAATTAAAATGCTGTATATTAGTACCTTGTTCAATGTTTTCAACCGTAAAGTTCTTCCCTAAAACAAAACATGGGGCATGACGCTCATTTGCTACCTCTTCGATAACAGTAAGTGCCTCCTCACTTTTAACACCCACTACAACAGGTATATTTTCTTTAATAATGCCAGCCTTCTCAAACGCTACCTTTGCTAATGTATCTCCTAAAAACGCAGTATGTTCTAGTGAAATCGTTGTAATAATTGAAATTAAGGGCGTTATGACATTCGTAGCGTCTAAACGTCCACCCAGTCCTGTTTCAATCAGCGCAATATCCACTTCTTGATCCGCAAAATGTTGGAACATAATAAGTGTTACAACTTCAAAAAAGCTCGGAAAGTCACCTTCATAATGTGTCTCAATAATCTCAGCAACGTTGTTCATATAGTGTAAAAATTGTTCATCAGAAATTGGAATTCCATTAATAGTCATACGTTCATTAACACGCTCTAAATGGGGTGAAGCAAAGGCGCCAACTTTATAGCCAGCATGTTGTAACATTTCTCTCAGCGCATTCACTGTTGATCCCTTTCCATTTGAGCCTGCTAAATGGATAGCTCGTAGCCTATCCTGTGGGTTATTAAGAAGTGCTAATACCTCTCGTATTAATACGAGAGGTGCACGTTTATAATCAACTGCCTTTAACGTAAAAATAAAATCTGTACATTCTTGCATCGTTTTAAACAAAAGAAACACTCCCTCTTACTACAATATCTCTATTTTAGTATAAGTAGCGCCCAATACACATACATTTCGAAAAAAACTCTTATACTTTGAATGAAAGCTAAAAAACACACATAAAAACACTTTAAAAAGTGAGAATCAATGTGTTTTTAAGTTGATTTCACACTATTGTAGTTGTTGTGCACCATAGTGCTCCCACATGATCTAATTACTAAATATTTTCACCTAAAACAACACATATCTTTTGTTGCATACAAAAAACAGCGGATGACTTTCGCCATCCGCTGTCCCAATCTTACATATTTTTCAGTTCTTCTAAACGTTTTAATACAACCGCATGTTTACTTTCGTAATCGGCTAATTTTTCACGTTCTGCATTAACTAATGCTTCTGGCGCTTTGGACACGAATTTTTCATTCGATAACTTACCAGTTACAAGTTTGACTTCTTTTGACCACTTCTCTAATTCTTTTTCAAGACGAGCAATTTCTTCTTCTAGATTAATAAGTCCAACAAGCGGTAGGAATAGCTCAGCTCCAGTAACTACTGCTGTCATTGACTGACCAGGAGCTTCTAAACTTTCTCCAATTGTTAGCGTTTCTGGATTACAGAATTTTTCTAAATAGGCTTTATTGGCTTCAAGCACTGTAGCCGTTGCAACATCCTTCGCTGAAATGTATAGCGGCACTTTTTTGCTCATAGGTGTATTTACTTCCGCACGAATATTACGTACTGAACGTATAATATCCATTAGGAGCTTCATATTGTCTGCTTCCTCAGCAAAATGAAGATCCGTACGTACAGTTGGCCATGCTGCCACTGTGATTGATTCACCTTCATGAGGTAAGTGCTGCCAGATTTCTTCTGTAATGAATGGCATGAATGGATGTAATAGACGCATCGTTTGATCTAAAACGTAAGCTAAAATAGAACGAGTTGTTTTCTTAGCTGCTTCGTCATCACCGTATAACGGTAACTTCGCCATTTCAATATACCAAGAACAGAAATCATCCCAAATAAAGTTATAAAGCTCGCGGCCAACTTCGCCAAATTCGTAGCGTTCTGCAAGAGATGTTACACGTTCAATTGTTTCATTTAAGCGAGTTAGAATCCATTTATCGGCAACTGATTTTTCACCAGTTAAGTCGATTTCATCAAATGTCATACCTTCCATGTTCATTAAAGCAAAACGAGAGGCATTCCAAATTTTGTTAGAGAAGTTCCAAATTGCTTCTACTTTTTCAGTTGTATAGCGTAAATCCTGACCAGGTGAAGATCCAGTAGCTAAGAAGTAACGTAATGAATCGGCACCATATTGATCAATAACGTCCATAGGGTCTACACCATTGCCAAGTGATTTACTCATCTTACGTCCTTCACCATCACGTACTAAACCGTGAATTAAAACATCTTTGAATGGACGTTGATCTGTAAATTCAAGACCTTGGAAAATCATACGAGAAACCCAGAAGAAAATAATATCATAACCAGTTACAAGTGTGCTTGTTGGATAGTAACGTTTGTATTCTTCATTTGTCTCATCTGGCCAACCCATTGTAGAAAATGGCCATAGTGCTGACGAGAACCATGTATCTAAAACGTCTTCATCTTGTGTCCAATTTTCTGCATCTGCTGGTGCTTCTTTTCCTACGTAAATCTCACCTGTTTCATTGTGATACCAAGCTGGGATTTGGTGACCCCACCATAACTGACGAGAGATACACCAGTCACGAATGTTTTCCATCCAACGAGAATATGTGTTTTCGAAACGAGATGGTACGAAGTTCACTTTTCCTTCTTCATCTTTTTGAAGAGCAAGTGAAGCATCCGCTAGTGGTTGCATTTTTACGAACCATTGTGCTGAAAGATACGGCTCTACAACAGCACCAGAACGTTCAGAGTGGCCTACTGAATGTGTATGCTCTTCAATACGAATAAGCACGCCCGATTCTTGTAAATCAGCTACGATTTGCTTACGGCATTCAAAGCGATCCATACCGTTATACTTGCCAGCAAGCTCGTTCATTGTACCATCTTCATTCATTACAAGAATGCGTTCAAGGTTGTGGCGGTTACCAACCTCAAAGTCATTAGGATCATGTGCTGGTGTCATTTTTACAACACCAGTACCAAATTCCATATCTACGTAGTCATCTGCTACGATAGGAATTTCACGGCCAACGATTGGTAAAATAACTGTTTTACCGATTAAGTGTTGATAGCGCTCATCTTTCGGGTGAACGGCTACCCCAGAGTCACCTAGCATTGTTTCAGGACGTGTAGTCGCAACTTCCACATATCCTGAGCCATCAGCTAATGGGTATTTCATATGATAGAATGCACCTTGAACATCTTGATAAATAACTTCAATATCTGATAAGGCTGTTTTTGCAGCAGGGTCCCAGTTAATAATGCGTTCACCGCGATAAATTAAGCCTTTTTCATATAATTGAACGAAAACAGTTTTAACTGCATCGGAAAGACCTTGGTCTAGTGTGAAACGCTCACGAGAATAATCTAATGCAAGACCAAGCTTCGCCCATTGATCGCGAATATGCCCAGCATACTCTTCTTTCCATTCCCATGTTTTTTCTAGGAATTTTTCACGCCCTAAATCATAACGTGTCATATTATCTTCACGTAGTTTGGCCTCTACTTTTGCCTGTGTTGCAATACCTGCATGGTCCATTCCTGGTAACCACAGTGCATCGTAACCTTGCATGCGCTTCATACGAATTAAAATATCTTGTAATGTTGTATCCCAAGCATGACCAAGATGTAATCTACCTGTTACATTCGGTGGTGGAATAACGATAGAATAAGGCTCCTTATTACTTGTAGGCTGCGCCTCAAAAAATTTCCCTTGTAACCACCATTCATAACGACCCGCTTCAATGGATTGCGGATCATATTTTGTAGGCATTGAAATGTTTTCTGTCATTTTGACTCCTCCTGTTGACTTAATAATTTTACCGGTGTGAGATCGTACCAATCGTTCTGTTTTTATGTCTCAGCTAGAGGCACATGTACCAGAAGATTAATGAAAATAAAAAAAACTCCTAACGTCTAAAAGGACGAAGGAGTTTAAATTCGCGGTACCACCTTTAATTCCAGCAGAAGCGAGTTAAGCTGCCACACATTTCATCAGAAAAAAATGTACTACTCGCTTAAACCTTTTACTACTGGCTCTCAATTCGGTAACGGTGTTTAACCGGCTTTAACTACTGCTAGTTCACTAAAGCTGCTCGAGGGCTACATTCAATTAGGTACAAATAGAAACTTTTCAGCTACCGTTTCCTCTCTTAAAATGTACTAATAATTTACTCTTCCCTGTCATAGCATCTATATTCGACTTTTTCACATTGTACCGCAAAATCGTGCATTTTTTCAAGTGATTTAGTCATTTTTAGGAAGCACTACTAGAAAAGGAAGTGAAAATTCAAATGCGACGACGTAAGTATAATCCTTGGCTTTTACCACCATGGTTACGACAATTTCGTTTTTATTGCAAAACGATAATTGTACCAATTTGTGTTTTTCAGTTTATACGTGTCATCATCATTCCAACATCTGGAGATTTTATCATCTTATTGCTCCTGCTACTTCTATGCTATTTACTTTTGAATGAAGTCATTTGAAACACGAACCTTTAGCGGTGTATAATCTTCCGTTAAATCCCAAATCATCGATGGAACTTCATGCCAGGAGCTGGATTCACGGACTACAATATGACTTGAGGATTCCCTCAACATTGTTTTTTGCTCAGCTGGTGCAGGCTTTTCTTTTTTGTCTGAAGCTACTATTGCTTCAGACTTTTCCTTTTTTACTGCAAATGTTACAAACTTTGATTTTTCCTCTTGTTCTGAAGTTGTTACAACTGCAGATTTTTCTTCTTGTGTCGAAGCCATTACAGCTATAGTTTTTTCTTCTTGTGCCGAAGCTACTACAGCCGCAGGTTTTTCTTCTTGAATCGAAGCTACTACAGCCGCAGGTTTTTCTTCTTGAATCGAAGCTACTACAGCTGCCGTTTCTTTTATAGGGGATCCCTTCTCTATTTGAGCTGAGGCATTGACAGTAACAGGCTGTTTTTCTAAAGCGAATACTGGCTCAGGCTCATTAAAAATACTTGTAACCGTCCATTCGAGCTGACACATCTGATTCGTCAATTTAGGTCGAACATCCTTTACCGTTAAATCTTCAATAGCTGCTTCCTTTGGTAAATCCACATTTAAAGGAACTGCATACTCAAAATAACCAGTATCCCCTTGAATATCGAGAGCATTAATTTGTACTAATTCTTCATCATCAAGGAAAGCTTTCATGTCTTGAAAATCAAAACGAACATGCGCTGTGATATGATAGATACCCATTAAACGTAGAGAATCTTCTAACTGCATCGTCTGCCACCGTGGCTTAATTTGTACATCTGCTATTTCTGTTGGACTGCCATAACCAGGAAAACAAAAAGTTTCACTCATATTCCAAGTTTTCTGTTCGATAATAATCCCTCCCCTTGCATCATATGAAGTTCCGAAGGATAGTATGCTATAGGATGATTAATCAATTTCGTCTTGGCGTAAAAATTTTTTGTTTTCGTGAAGATATACAATGCATTCGGATTTTGTATTGTTCCCAAGGGGAGCGCCCCGGCCGTAATGGGAATCAGCCCCAATAATGAGCCTAAAAAAGGCATACTAGAACGTCTAGCATGCCTTTTTACTGTTTATATCAATTATGCCTCAGCATAATGCGTCTGGAATCGGCTTTGTGCTTGTACAAAGCCGATTCCGTGACATCCGCCAGGGGCTTTGGGCCAACAAATGTTTTTGTGGGAAAGTGAAGCGTCAGCGGTACCAAGGTTGGTCACTCAGGCATTTTCACAGGATGTGAAGTTTTTAGCCTGAGTTCCCCTATTTTAGCGAGTGTTTGAACATCCGCTGAAAGAAGTTAACAGCGTTATTATACATTCACCAATTTAATTTTATTTGCTACACGGTCTGTTAACATTTGTGTTGCTTTAGGTACAATCGGCTTAAAGATTGGATTTAAAATCGGACCAGCTAATCCTCCTGCAGTTACTTCTAAAAAGCCTGTCATTTTTGTATTTTCTGCATCAATACTTTCTGCTAGGAAATAACCGTTTCCTGAAAAGTTATCAGAAAGTCCTTTTAATTCGAATGTTACTTTTGTAGGCGCTACCCATTCTAAAATAGTAATCTCTACTTGTACTGTTTTTTTCAAAACACCAACATTGCCTTTAAACGTCCAATTTGAATGTTTTTCATCAATCATTTCATGTGCATTATAACCTGGGACAAGCTTTGCCCATTTTTCCATATCACTGACGAAATCCCATACATTTTCAATTCCCACGGGTACTTCGACCATATGTGTGCCAGTTGCCATATCAATTCACTACTTTCTTTTACGAATAGCTCTATTATATACGATTTCGCCCACAATTTGGCTATGCTGAAAGTTATAATTTTAATAAAAATTTTTTCAAGCGGAAGCGATCATACATTCATTGTCATTTAACGGGTAAAAATGGATCATCACCAAAACGTGTGGTTGATTTCCGTTCCGACTGGGCACTTTGTTGCTGTCGCTACGCTTTCGCACAGTTAAAACATTTGTTGCTGTCGCTACGCTTTCGCACAGTTAAAACATTTGTTGCTGTCGCTTCGCTTTTGCACAGATAAAACATTGCCGCTGACGCTTCGCTTTCGCGCAGAGCAGAGCTTCCTGGGGGCGTCCGATGAGCCCCTTCGCTGCAGGGTCTCGGGCCAACACGATGTTGGTCACGAAGGCGTTATCACAGGATGTGATGGTTTTAGCCTTCGTTCCTCTATCGCTGATCCCCAAGGAGTCGCCCAGTCTCCACTCCAATCAACTAATTTACATAGTAGACGTTTTAACAAAAGTCATACACAACTTTTGGTGATGAACCGCAAAAATATAAGCCATTGTAGACAAAGGCAAATTACATTAGTAAACCACAAAAAATAGCATGCCAGAAAATTCTTCTAGCATGCTATTTTGTAACAACCTATTATCTTGCTAATTGTGCAAATACTTTATGGAAGGCATCAACTGTTTTTGCGATATGCTCCTCTGTATGTGCGGTAGAAATAAATAAACCTTCAAATTGAGATGGCGGTAAGAAGATACCTTCCTCTGCCATTAGACGGAAGTATTCAGCGAATAATTGCAAATCAGACGTTTTTGCTGAATCAAAATCTATAACATCTTCATTCGTAAAGAAGAAACCTATCATTGAACCAGCTCGATTTACAGTATGCGGAATATTGTATTTCGTTGCTGCTTCACGGAAACCAGCCTCTAATTGATCTCCTAGCTTTTTGAAGTATTCATAAGAGCTATTATCAAGGCGAGATAATGTTTCATAGCCTGCCGTCATTGCTAATGGATTCCCTGACAATGTCCCAGCTTGATAGATTGGACCAGCTGGTGCTACCTGCTCCATAATTTCCTTTTTCCCTGCAAATGCGCCGACAGGAAGTCCACCGCCAATTACTTTTCCTAATGTTGTCATATCTGGTGTTACATCAAAATAACCTTGTGCACAGCCATAGTCAACACGGAAGCCTGTCATAACCTCATCAAAAATCAACAATGATCCATGTTCCTTTGTTAATTCACGTAAGCCTGATAGGAAGCCTGGTAGTGGAGGTACAACGCCCATATTTCCTGCGACTGGCTCAACAATTACTGCCGCAAGCTCTGAACCAAACTTTTCGAAAACTAGTTTTGCTCCTTCTAAATCATTGTACGCTACTGTTAACGTATTACGTGCAATATCCGCTGGGACACCTGGGCTATCAGGTAAGCCCAATGTAGCTACCCCTGAGCCTGCCTTAATTAGTAAGGAATCTCCGTGACCATGATAAGAACCCTCAAATTTCAAAATTTTATCGCGTCCTGTAACACCACGTGCCACACGTAAAGCAGACATCGTAGCCTCTGTACCAGAAGACACGAAGCGAATCATTTCCATACCTGGAAGTCGATCTAACACTAATTTGGCTAATCGATTTTCTGTATAGCTAGGTGCTCCAAACGAAGAGCCTTTCGCTGCTGTTTCTGCAATTGCTTGTACAACTTTAGGATGTGAATGACCTAAAATAAGAGGTCCCCATGATAATACATAATCAATATATTCATTGCCATCAATGTCTTTAATAATAGCACCGTGACCAGATTCCATGAAGATTGGATCCATATTTACGGATTTGAATGCACGTACTGGGCTACTAACACCGCCTGGCATTAAGTTAATTGCTTCAGCATAAGCTTGTTTTGATTTTTCGTAAGAACGCGTCATTTATTTCTCCTCCAACCAACGTACAACATCTTTAGCATGATACGTAATGATTAAATCTGAGCCTGCGCGTTTCATGCTAAGTAACGTTTCAAGCACTACTTTTTTCTCTTCAATCCAGCCATTAATAGCCGCTGCTTTGATCATTGCATATTCACCAGAAACGTTATATGCAACAATCGGTAATGTATAGTTATTTTTTACATCACGAATAATATCTAAATAACTTAGAGCTGGCTTAACGATTAAGAAATCTGCACCTTCTGCAATATCAGACTCTGCTTCACGGAATGCCTCCATACGATTCGATGGATCCATTTGGTATGATTTACGATCACCAAATTGAGGCGCACCATCAGCTGCTTCTCGGAATGGACCATAGTAGCTAGATGCATATTTTACGGCATATGACATAATCGGAACATTTTCAAAGCCTGCTTCATCTAGACCTGCACGAATGGCAGCCACAAATCCATCCATCATATTGGAAGGAGCGATGATATCCGCACCGGCTTTTGCTTGTGATACTGCTGTACGTGCTAAAACATCTAATGAAGGATCATTTAAAATTTGATCGCCTTCAATTACGCCACAATGACCGTGATCTGTAAATTCACATAAGCATGTATCTGCAATGATTAAAAGCTCTGGGTAGCGAGCTTTAATAAGTCGTGTTGCTTCTTGCACAATACCATGATCATGGAATGCACCAGTTCCGGCTGCATCTTTTTCTGCAGGTAAGCCAAATAAAATAACCGCAGGAATACCTAAAGCAACAACTTCATCAATTTCAGCTTCAAGTTTATCTAATGAAAATTGAAAAACTCCCGGCATAGAAGATACTTCATTTTTAATGTTTTCGCCTTCAATAACGAAGATTGGATAAATTAAATCTTCTTTGTGTAAGTATGTTTCTTTTACCATTGATCGTATGGCAGCATTTGCACGCAAACGACGATGTCTTTGAAATTGTAATTTTGTCATTTTCTTTCTCCTACTTTCGTTATTTCCTCGATGACTGCTTGCATTGTATATACGCTCGGCATAACATCCACAATAGCACCGTGATTCAAAATAGCTGCTTCTGTAATATGACCGATTACGGCTACACGTACTGCCTCCCAACCAACTACCGAAGCTACATCCTTGGCGTAGACGTCAACAGCGGAAGGACTAGCAAAAATCACTGTGACATCGCTATTCGCGCGGATACATTCAATCATTAATTGCTTTTGGTCGTGTCGCTCAATCGTTTCATAAACTGTCCATTCCTTCAATTTAAAGGGCAACCCTTCCTTCAATGTCTTTTTCGCTCTTGCTCCACGAATAAATAGACATGTAGGATTGCTACCTGCTACACTCGGAAATTCTTGAACAAATACATCTGCACTAAATATAGAAGGCATAAAGCTCACATGGAATCCTAGCTGTTCTAGGGCTGTAGTAGTTTTAGTACCAATAGAAGCAATTTTCCCGGGAAAATGCGCTGCATTTACGCTAAATCGTCGCATCTTACTAGCAAAAGCTTCTACAGCATTTTGACTCGTAAAAATGAGCCATTCAAATTGACGCGCAAACTCTAGTTGCATATCATCATTTCTATTGATCAGCTCGCAAGTTTCAATCAATGGGGCAATTACTGCTTGGCCACCTAAAGCTGTAATGTCATCTATTATTGTTGTCGTTTTAGATGTACCTGTCAAAATAATAGTTTTACCTTCTAAAGGTAAATTATTTTGCATCTTGCTCTGCCTTTACTCGTTGAATTAATTCAAAAGCACCTTGCTTCGTTAAAATTTCAGCAAGCTCTTTTCCAACTGCTTCCGCATCAGTGCCCACAACAGTTTCCTTATAAACAACTGAAGCGTCTGGAGCAGCAACAAGTCCAGTTAATGTAATTTCTTCCCCATTAGACTTTGCGTATCCTGCGATAGGTACTTGACAGCCTCCATCCATAGCAGCTAGGAAAGCACGTTCTGCATGCGCTTCTTGCCATGTAATGCTATCTGTTAACTTGCCTAATTCTGTTAATAGCTCCGTATCGTCTCCACGACATTCAATACCTAGAGAGCCCTGTGCTACTGCTGGTAGACAATCTTCAACAGGTAAAAACTCAGTAACTACATCATCGCTCCAGCCAAGGCGTTTTAGTCCAGCTGCTGCTAAAATAATAGCGTCGTATTCATCAGTTTCAAGTTTAGCTAAACGTGTATCCACATTTCCACGAATCCATTTAATTTCTATATCTGGACGGACTGTTAAAAGTTGAGCACTGCGACGAAGAGAACTTGTCCCAACAACAGCTCCTGCTGGAAGATTGGCAAATTTCACATGTCCTTTTGAAATAAATGCATCACGCGCATCTTCACGTGGTGGAATACAGCCAATTACTAATCCTTCAGGCAGTACTGCAGGCATATCCTTCATAGAATGAACAGCAAAGTCAATTTCTTTGTCATAAAGTGCTTGTTCAATTTCTTTTACGAAAAGCCCTTTACCACCTACTTTAGATAGCTGCACATCTAAAATTTGATCACCTTTCGTCACAATTTCTTTCACTTCAAATTCAAATGGTACACCAGCAGCTTTTAACTCATTGATAAACCAATTTGTTTGAGTTAAAGCTAGCTTACTTCTCCTAGAACCTACAATAATTTTTCTCAACAGTCTCCAACCTCTCTTCTAATACCATAAATGGAATCGTGATAAACTACTTCCTAAAAAGAAGTTAACAACAACTAATAGGTAAGCGTATATATGTACCCACGCATAACTTGTCCCTGTCAGCTTACTCTTACGATTCACATACAATATAAAGCAATACAAAATTAAAATAATAAAGGACCCAATAATCTTCGCATCAAAAATTGAAAAACTCTCTAGCGTTAGTAGTGCCCATTCAAACCCTAAAACTAAACTTACAAATAGCACTGGAATAGCAATGAAAAATGAAACATTCATCCAGTTACTCGTCTGCTGTAGTGATGGTAACCTTGTCCATAAATGTGACCATTTTTTCTTTTTTAGCAAACGATATAATACTAAATACAATATCGCAAAAACAAATGTTAACGAAAACATTGCATACGATAATATTGCAAATGATATATGAATAAAAAGCAATTCCGAAATTAAAGTATCGCTAACTACTCCTGTAGACCGTTTCGGCATAAAAGTAAAGATACTAGCGAATAAAAATCCTAGTATATTAATAATAAACACCGGTAGATCAACCCGTGCAATACAGTGTAAAATAATTGATAATGTCACGAGCAACCAGGAATAAAAGAGAATCCCTTCTGACAACGATAAAATCGGAAAACGCTTCGTTCCCACAAAAGTTAATAGTATAATGGCACTTTGAATTACCCATACGAATGAGACAAGCCAAAAAGCAATCCGCCTTGCTTTTATTTGTTTATAAAAGTAATCAGTAAAGTAACATACTAGACTGATCCCATACAAGACGATCATTACTTCATAGAGCCTTGTCATTGTCAAATCAGCCAATAGACATCCCTTCTTTATTTTGAGAGTGCTAAAGTAATGTACTTTAGCCTAGAAAAAAACGTTTTCGTATCCTTAGTTTACCACACAGATACGAAAACGCCTCATTTAATATCAGTAGAAAATCTCGTTCGCGGGAAAAAGCTCGAAGGAAAACTTTTCTAAAGTTGCACCGCGAACACCTAGACATCTTTAGAAAGAATACTTTGGTTCAGTGGAAGACTGTACGCGTTCTTTGCGTTCAAGCTCTTGTTCTGTCATCGCAGTAACTTCAGCTTCCACAGCATCCTCAATACCGAAAATTTGTTGGAATAAACGTAACTGTTCATTTGCTTTTGGTGAATTTGCCATTTCCTTAGCTTGTAAAATTGGTTCTTTTAAAAATTGATTAATAATAGATTTCGTATGCTTACTTAAAATTTTACGTTCTCGATCCGTTAAATCTGGCATTTTATTTTCAATACTAATCATTGTCTCTTCTTGAATATGATTCGCTTTTTTACGTAAAGCCGAGATGACAGGGACAACGCCAAGAGTTGCAACCCAATCTTTAAATTGCCCAATCTCTTTGCCAATCATCGATGAAATATCAGCAGCAGCACGTTCACGTTCTGCTAAGTTTGCTTCGACGATGCCTTGTAAATCATCTATATCATATAAGAAAACATTTGGTAAATCTCCAACACGTGGATCAATATCACGAGGAACTGCAATATCGACCATAAATAATGGTTTACCTTTACGTAAACGTTCAACAAATTGCATCAATTCATAGTCAATAACATAATCTGTTGCACCTGTAGACGTAATTAAAATATCCGCTTCTAATAACGAACATTGTAGTTCCTTCATAGATTTTGCTTCACCGTCAAATTTAGCTGCCAAACTTTCTGCTTTTTCGAACGTACGGTTAATGACGGTTACTTTTCCTACACCGCTACCGTAAAGGTTCTCAATAGCAAGTTCCCCCATTTTCCCTGCACCTAAAATTGCTACATGTTTCCGTTGTAAAGATCCGAATATTTTCTTCGCTAATTCAACTGCTGCATAAGAGACAGATACCGCGTTTTCACCGATAGCCGTTTCATTATGTGCACGCTTCGCAAATGTCACTGCTTGTTTAAATAACTGATTGTATACCGTACCTGTCGTTCCAATCTCTTGTCCATTTAAGAAGCTTTTTCGTACTTGTCCTAAAATTTGAGTTTCGCCAAGTACCATCGAATCAATTCCAGCAGTCACTTTAAATAAATGTTCGATTGCCTCATCTTCTTCACGAATTGTTAAATACGAAGAAAATGTCTCCACAGGTAAGTCGAACCAATTCGCTAAAAATTGTTTCACAAAATGACGTCCGGTATGCAATTGATCAACTACTGCATATATTTCTGTGCGGTTACATGTCGAAACAATAACATTTTCTAATATACTTTTTTGCTTCTGTAGCGCTTCCATTGCCTGTGGTAGTTCACTCTCTATGAATGATAACTTTTCACGAATCTCAACTGGCGCCGTTTTATAATTCAAGCCTACTACGATGGTATGCATGAATAACACCTCTCACGTTCTAATTAACAAATCTCATTATAGCACAGTTCGACAAGAGTTCATCAATAATTTGTGAACATGTCATGAAGAACTAAAATTCGTTATCTACATTAGAATTATTATAAACTAAGTGTAACAAATTATACTTCCTGTTTCAAATTTAATGTTTTCCAGAACATTTTCTTTAATGGCTCATTATCAAAACGTGTGGTTGATTTCCGTTCCGACTGGGCGCTTTCCTGGGGGCGTCCGTTGAGCCGCTTCGCTTCGCTGCAGGGTCTCGGGCCAACAGGATGTTGGTCACGAAGGCGTTATCACAGGACGTGATGTTTTTAGCCTTCGTTCCTCTATATCGCTGATCCCCAAGGAGTCGCCCAGTCTCCACTCCAATCAACTTATTCACATGATATACGTTTTATTAAAGGCATTCCTATCTTCCGATGATGAACAAATAAAAGATGATTGATATTGAAGATTCCTAAAGGCAATTTCTAATTATTCATACGTACAAACTATTACTTTCACGTTGGAATAAGGATAATCAATTATTTTATTCTTTTTAGGTAAATATGTCTTTCGAAATAAACAATAGAGTTAAACCAAATCTTACAACTCTATTGTTCTTTTAATTATTATTGACGTAAGAAAAATGCCTATGTTGAATTATTATTTTTAACAAGGCTAAATTTACTTTCTTATACTATTGTTCCCTAATTCTAAATTAAGATAAGCATTTCTGTATGTACATTAATCATCACCTCAAAGTATCTTTAGGTGTATTATTGCCAAATTTAATAAATTAACTAAATAAAAGCTTCATTTCGAAGGTTAGGATAAATTTTTTTGACATATATGATGAAGATAAGTTGATTGAATTGGAGGTGCAACGGAAATCAACCCCACGTTATGGTAATAAGTATATAAAATCAAAAAAAGCTGAACTAATTTTGTCTATTAGTTCAGCTTAATTTTGAGTATTAATCTATTAATTTGTAATTGTCACAGTTTTAGTAGCTATAATTTTACCGTCTTTATCATATGCTACGAATTCAATCTCATTATTAACTTTGAAGTCCTGCATTGTTTGCACTGTTTTTGTTAGCATGTAGACATTATCACTACGCTTTGTCAATTCAAATTGCACATCTCCACTTAAAGAAGGGAAACGTACATTAATCTTTGCAACATTTGAGCAATTACCATCGATTCTTGCATTCATCGTAATATTGCCTTTGCGTAGAGTGACTGTCGCTTCTTCAAATAAATCTTCAGGATTCACGCAACTTGAAGGCGCAGTTTTACATAAAATTGCATCAATAATTTTTTGGAAAACTTGATGTAATTGTAAGTTATCATTAGCGTGGTAATAAGTACCACCAGTTTCAGTAGCCAGTTGCATTAAAATGGCATCATTAACTTGTGATTTTTTACCGATACTTACAGTGTAAACCTTGACCCCTTTATTTTTCGCATCGTTCAGCACTTTTGTCATTTTAGATTTACTTGTTTTACCGTCTGATACGACAATTATAGCTTTTGAAGTTTTCGAGTCATTTGAGAATTTAGACAGAGCTAGATCTATACCTGCAAAAATATCTGTAGCACCCTTCTCTTTTGATGCTTTATATAGATCTTTTTTCAAGACATTGTCTGTGCTGCCCTCTCCAAGAACAGTAGCTTTTGTATTTGTTTCAATAACAATATTATTTTTAGCCTTAATTTGATTGATTACTTCCATCATCTTCTTACCACGATAATTTGTTTGATCAGAAGCTTTCATGGAAGCAGAGTAATCAACTACGTAAGCAACTTCTGTTGCTAAAGAACAAGAATTTTTACTAAAGTAAGGATTTGTGAAAATTTCCTTTGGTATTGTTTTATCTTTAAAATCCTTCAATATTGTTGCATAACGAGGATCTATTTTATTAACTAATGTTGCTTCAGCTTTTGATTTTCCATAAATAACCGAATCAAAGTACGCTACAGCCGTCCCTGGGCTTCCTGTGTGATTTAAATAATCCGAAGTATTTGTCACAAATGAAGCTGTTTTCTCAACACCATCAAATTTAATTTTCACTGTTCCTTGGTAGTCAGTAATAATTTCTCCACCTGGTCTTACTAATGTAACCATAACCTTCGTATAACGATCTTTACCCGATGGTCTTGATGCCGCATCTGCACTTTCCTTTAATGCTTCCACTCGTTTTTTATAGGCCTCTACTTGACCGAGTAATTTACCACCTTGGTATTTTAATAATACTGTTCGGTCGTAGTTACTCAAGCTTGTAAGAATTGCATAAATTTTCATGACACTATCATAATGCTCGAGCGTCAGCTGTTTTTCGTCTGGCATATAGCCCATAAGTTGAATAATAGAACCGACTGGATTAATATTCTCAACCTGTGAGGCGATCGCATCATCGATTCCTTGAATACGGTAAATAGGACGCCCATCATCTGAAATCATATACATGATTTCAATCTTATCACTAATAGAATCCTTTAAGCGTTTTTGAATAATTGTTTCGAATAGCCAAGCTGAAATATTATAATTCTCAAACTGTAAGATGGCATTTTCATAGCCTAATGCAGGGTAATTTTTATCACTGCCACCATATTGTAAATATTTATTTTCAACATTTCCTAAACTATTCGTTACATTCGTTTGCTGTCCAATACTAAATAGCTTTTCTTCTGGATTAATCCAATGAACGTTAATAATGTTTTCAGTAAAGAACGTTGGTAATTTTTCATACGGTACATATGGAGGTGTGACATTTCCATTTTCATCATCCGTGTTTGCTGGATCATACACTTGATAATCAATGCGCATTTCTGGCTGAGGTGAGTAACGTACATGTGCATTCAATTTCTCACCTACAAGACATTTCATACCAGGATCTGTGTTGTTAATAAGCTCAAATGTAATTGTATCACGTACAGATTTTGTTAATTTTGGTGCTATAACAATTGCAGAGACAGTAGAGCCATCTGATTGTACATTTCGAACAGCCTCACCAGATGTGTCAACGATTTTTGCTCCATATGACGAAGTTACACGGAATGTATAAGATTTATCATCAGGTATTGGATCACCATTACAAGCTTTTAAAGATACAGTAATGAGCGTTGAATCTTGATTATTTGCAATTAAATCTGGTTTTTCTACATCAATACTTTGAAGAGCATTATTCACATACTCTGGTCCAGTAAAATCATTAGAATTATCTTTTGGCTCTTCAAATTCTGCGTTGTTTGAGCCCATGAAGCCTGGCGGTAATGTGATTTTATCATTATCACGACCTGCTGCTGCACGTTTTAATCCTAGTACAGCAAAGTTGCCGTTTTGTACACTGCGATATAAAAATTCAGCAATATCTCCACGAGTCAGCTTTGTAGAAGGATCGAAATCGGCAAATGTCTTTTTACCAGTGCTTCCTGTTGAAATATCATTTGTGTATAAATATTGAACCGCCTGAGGCTCGTCTAAATCTAAACCTTTAAAGGCAGCATATATACGCGCAAATTGTCCACGTGTAACAGCTTTCGAACGATTTGCTGTTGTGTAAGTACCATTGAACGGTAAATAAAACTCACTGTAAAAGTTATATGCGACACTTTCGTTATATGTTAATGCATAGTTCTTATCGAGCTTCGTAAACATTACAACAAGCTCTCGATCAGTTATTTGCTCATTAGGTAAAAAGTTATTAGCGCTATTTAATGAGAGTAGATCATTATCGACTGCCCACGAAATAGCTTTGTATTTACCGTTATTTGTTGGGACATCATTAATTGTCGTAGCTGCTTGGGTCACAGCTGGAGCTGCTGTCACCAAAATTAGTACGAAACAAAGCAAAGATAGAAATGCTTTTTTAGCATAGGTCATTTATTTTTCAGCCCTTTCGTTAATTAAAGAACAATATGTCATCTCGATAGTTTTGTTTTAAATCGCTTTCCAAATAATTCAAGAAACGTTCTAATACTACGGATGCTTGTGCTCGCGTTAATGGTTGATCTGGATTAAATCGACCTGTTGTAGGGTCACCAGTCATTAATCCTAACTCATTCGCAATGTATATACCGTCTTTTGAATAGTTCGGAATTTGCGCATCATCCTTAAATTTCGTCATATAACCTGGATTTGGCGCCTTATTTTCTAGCCCTAATGCACGTACAAAAATCGTAGCGGCTTGAGCTCGAGTAATTTGATTATCAGGTTTGAAGTACTCTGGCGTTACACCCTTAATAATTCCTTTTTTATACGCAGACTCAATATAGGCATAATCTTTCACCGTACGTTTAACATCTTTAAAAACACTTGTAGCTGATGTCGATTTTTTCGTTTTCGGTTCTTCCATAACACGTAAGTCAACTGCCTTACCAATCGCCGTTGTAAAGTCAATACGCTTCATAGGGGTATTTGGTGAGAAGAAGTTACTTGCATCAGAGTAAATACCTAAAGAGTATAATTTTTCAATAGCTCCTTTTGCATAATGCTTTGATAAATCACGGAACTTAGGAATGATTAAACGCTCTATTGTCGGCATATATTCTTTATCTAAATCAAGAGTACCTTTTTGCCCAGAGGATAAATCAAACGTATATTCAGAAATAACATCTTTTTCACTTACTACCGCATATCCACCATCAAAGCTACCTAAACTTCCTAAGTTTTCTTCATAGTTTAGTACACGTGATTTGCTTATTGATAAGCGATTTTTCACATGGCTAGTCTTACCGTCGCTATATTTATAAACAGCTTCTGTAATTTGCGTTTCTGTCGCTCCCCAGAAGTTTTCATAGCCAGCATGACGACTATCAGTATCAATTGTTACTGTATTTTGAACTGCATTTTTTCCAGTTCCAGTTTGATAGGCATATGTTTTTCTTGAAATCACATTACCTGAGTAATAATCAGAGGCTGCACGATTGTCCGCTACAGTCCCTTGTGAAAATTGGTAATCTACCAATGTATATGTTATTTTCCCAACAACAATTTTCTCAGTATACTTTTTCACTACACCATTCGATGTTTTTTGACCAATCGTAGCATAATCTACGACATCAGATTCATAGGTCATATTTCGTGTCAATGTAGCACCATTACTTGCTGTTAGCTTTAGACTATGTGTTTCGGTTAACTTTCCTTTAGATTCTTTTTGTGTAATTTTAATGTCTTTACTAGTACCTTTAAATATAATGGGTGTTCCTGTAATGAAAACAGCTTCCTCATATGTATATTCATTTTTTACAGCACCTGTTGTTTCTAATGAAACAGCTGATGCATTTTCTGGGATAGTAATTCCAATAATAAATACAGCAAGAACCACTAACATTATTTTAGATAAATGTTTTCGCATTCTTTTTTTGTTCCTCACTTTCATTCCATACATATCCGCATCTGGGGCTGTCAATAAATTTCTTCCACTTAACAAAATAATCAGGTGTGTTGATTTACCATTCTTATCTGCTTTTATCAACACACCTGGAAAATTCAAGGTCAATTATGCCTCGGCATAATTGCGTCCGGAATCGGCTTTGTGCTTAGGCCTGCAGATGTCTTTTGCGCGATAGCGTAGCGGCAGCGGCAATTGTTTTTTGTGCAAAAGTGCAGTGCTAACGTAAACTCACAGAAGACTCACAGACTTCTAAATTGATTAATCAACTAATATTAAATGAGCTTTGACAAAACGATCTGATAATACTACTAAACGATCAGAAGGTTTTAAATCAGATGCTTGAATAACTTTACCAGCTTTAATAATTGTAGCTTGGTCAATATTCATATCAATCATTTCACCAGCTTCATACCAGCGACCATTTTGCCATTGACTAACGCTCTTCACATTAATTACAGCCGGGTATTTCGATTTAACTGACTGTAGTTTACCAGTTAACATTAATGGTGCAACAGGCTTCGCTTTATTAAGCATATGAAGGGCCTGCACATGACCATCCTTTACATAGAAGTATCCATATTCGCCTTCATATAAATGAAGCTCAATATCAGGAATGACACTATATATTTTGTTACCATTATCTACTATGGCTTTTGTTGAATTACTAACAGATAGTACAGTTCGCTCTGTTTTCTTGAAGACATTTGACTCGATCTTCATCGCATCATCAATTTCGATTAAATAACCATCTGCTTGTGATAAACGTCCATAATATAATTCATGACCTGATAAGTTTGGTGACATAAAGCTATCACTTGTTACTTGAACAACTTGGGCATAATGATCACGTGCAGCACCGTCCGAAATTACAAAGGCTGTACCATACGCTAATAAGCCAGTAGGTTCAATTAAACGACCATTTCTAATTAAAATCGTTCCATCGTGGAAGTATAATGTACCGGCAGATTTAAGTTTTAATAATTGATATTTAGTATCTACAGAAAGCATAGGCTCATAGTAAGTTCGCTCATTGTTTTTCAATACAACAATCTTTTCAATCACTTCTTTGCCAAATTGTTTAACAGTTGCATAATATGCCTGACTGCCAATGTAATTTTTCAACTGACCTTTTTCAATTTTTGTATTTCCAACAAATATCGGAACCTTCGATGAAAAATTCATTGTTGATAAAGCCGTTGTTGTGTCAGAGCCAAACTGCCAATTTATAAAAGCATGTTGGTTTTTGACAGTTAATTTATTTGTATTGGCATTAACTGTCTGTATCTCACCTTTATATAGGTTTTCAACTAATGTACCCGTCTCACTAATTTCTATTTTTGTGATAATGGATGTGTTTCGATTTTTAAGGCTAAGCTTAACACGATCCCCCACATATAAGGCGCTAATATCGACAGCTGAGGAGTTTTTTTGATATTCTGTATCTTTATTTATATAGTAAGTTGTTTCCTCCCCAATATCTGGTTTCAGCATAATGAATAGTCCATTTGGATCAATACTTGTCACTGCTCCAGCAAGTGTTTTTGTATTTTGTGCAACTGTTGGAGATTCTGTTTCACTTGTAGAATTAGAAGTACCTCGCAGCTCAACAACACTGCGAAGAGAAATTTCCGCTTCTACTTGCATTCCCATCTTAAAGCCTTCGATTGTTGTCACTGTATTATTAATATACAGGCGAGCACTATCATTTATATTGTATGTAACTTGACGACCGCTTTCATTTTGCAAAGTAATTTTACTAAGCTTTTTTTCTATTACTCCGTTAGCATTTGCATATTCTGAAAATGTTACATCAACAAAGGTTCCAGTCACCATTTGGGCAGCATGAGCTGTTTTATTCGATGAATATCCGAGAACCGTTAGTAACACAATCATTAGTATGTATGGAATCTTCTTCAACAAATCCCGCCTCCTAAAAAATTGTTATTAATATATAGTATATCGTACTATTGGTAGTTTTTCCTATTCAAAAAGTTACATTTTAGTGCTTTTACTTACTTTTTAAATCTACCATTAGACATAAAGATAGAGGTAGCTTCCAATTTCAAGCTACCTTTGCTTCATCATACTTGAACGTCAATTGTATGTCCGGCTGTCGGATGTGGAGCATCTAACATTTCAACTAATTGTTCTGTATTTTGCTGTTGCATCTCCATTGCCTGTTTCGTTACAGCTAGAGATACATTTTGCATTAAAGTTGCTTGATTCATGGCCATTGATAAAGCTGCGATATCCATTTAGTCCACCTCCTATTTAATTTATCGGTCAGTTGTTCCATTCATCAAGCGATT
Organism: Lysinibacillus sp. NPDC096382; assembly: GCF_044762845.1. NCBI lineage: Bacteria > Bacillati > Bacillota > Bacilli > Caryophanales > Bacillaceae > Lysinibacillus > Lysinibacillus sp. NPDC096382. The sequence goes on along the minus strand of NZ_JBIWFC010000025.1, from coordinate 28,988 downwards.
CTCCCTATTATTTAATAAAAAAACATCTACTGTCCTAAATAAAAGACTCAATAGATGTTTTTTTATTACATTTTATTTTCGATCGTACGCCAAGCTTCTTCAAAGCCAAGTCCTTTTTCTGAAGAAAAGACAATAAGAGGATCATTTTTTTCCATGTCTAGCGTTTCTTTCACGATTTTTTTATGCTTATCCCATTTACCTTTTGGAATTTTATCTGCTTTTGTTGCAATAACAATACAAGGAATATTGTAATGCTTTAAAAAATCATACATCATGCGATCATCAGCTGTAGGGGGGTGACGTAAATCAACAATTTGTACGACTGCCTTTAATTCATTGCGTCCAGTGATGTAACGCTCAATCATTTTTCCCCATGCTTCACGCTCAGTTTTTGAAACCTTTGCATAACCATAGCCCGGAACATCTACAAAAAATAATTGTTCTTCAATTTTGTAAAAATTAAGCGTTTGTGTTTTTCCGGGCTTAGAAGAAATACGTGCTAAAGCCTTACGACCGATCATTCGGTTAATAAAGGAGGACTTCCCCACATTTGAACGACCGGCTAGTGCAAATTCTGGCAGTCCATCTTCTGGATATTGGTCTGGTCTTACAGCACTTATGACCATTTCTACGTTATGGACTTTCATTTTCTTAAAAACCTCCGTCCAGTGCATGGGCTAATACTTCATCAGCCGATGACACTAGTTTAAATGTTAGTTGTTCGCGTACACTTTCAGGAATATCCTCAATATCTCGCTCATTATCTTTCGGGCAAATAATTGTCGTTAAACCCGCTCGATGCGCACTGAGTGTTTTTTCCTTTAAGCCACCTATTGGCAGTACACGTCCACGTAATGTAATTTCACCTGTCATACCGACTTCACGGCGTATTGGACGGTGTAAAATTGCAGAAACAATTGCGGTTGCCATAGTAATACCTGCGGAAGGTCCATCTTTAGGAACAGCTCCTTCAGGAACATGAATATGAATATCATGTGTTTCAAAATATTCTGCATCCACTTTTAGATCTTCCATCTTTGAACGGACATACGATAAAGCTGTTTGAGCAGATTCCTTCATGACATCGCCGAGCTTCCCAGTTAACTGCAATTTTCCTTTACCAGGTGTTAATGATACCTCAATTTGTAATGTATCACCACCCACAGTTGTATAAGCAAGCCCAGTAGCTACACCGATTTGATTTTCCTCTTCCGCTTGTCCATATCGGAAACGATGTTTACCGAGTAATTCCTCTAACGTTTTCGAGCTCACTGTTACTCGTTTTTTCTCACCAGAAACGATGATCTTAGTGATTTTACGACAGAGGGTTGCGACTTGACGCTCTAGTCCGCGAACACCTGCTTCACGAGTATAATAACGGATAATATCCACTACTGCTTCGTCTTTAATAATAACTTGTGTTTTTTTCAAGCCATGCTCTTTTAACTGTTTCGGTATTAAGTGATTTTTCGTAATTTGCTCTTTTTCAATTTCTGTATAACCAGCAATTGAGATTACTTCCATACGATCTAGTAAAGGCCCAGGAATTGTACTTAAATCATTCGCAGTTGCTATAAATAATACATTTGATAAATCATAAGGTTCTTCGATGTAATGATCACTAAATGTATTATTTTGAGCCGGATCTAAAACTTCAAGCATTGCCGCTGCAGGATCTCCCCTGAAGTCATTAGACATTTTATCAATTTCATCTAGAAGGAACACAGGATTAATAGTTCCTGCCTTTTTCATCCCTTGGATAATACGACCTGGCATTGCCCCAACATACGTACGACGATGACCACGAATTTCTGATTCGTCTCGTACCCCACCTAATGAAATACGGATAAATTTGCGATCCAAGCTTTCTGCAATAGATCGAGCTAATGATGTTTTACCTACACCTGGAGGGCCAGCCAAACATAATATTGGTCCACGTAACGATTTTTTCAACTGACGTACAGCTAAATATTCTAATATACGTTCTTTTACTTTTTCTAACCCGTCATGATCACGATTTAAAATATTCTCCGCATGTTCGATATTCATGCGATCTTCAGTCGCATTCGTCCATGGTAATGAAACAATCCAATCAATATAGTTTCGGATGACGCCACTCTCTGCACTAGCCGCTGGTAGCTTCTCGTAGCGATCCAACTCTTTAAGCACTACTTCTTTCGTTGATTCAGGCATTCCTGTTTCGTCAATACGTTTACGTAATTCAGCTACTTCGCCAGTTTTTCCTTCGCGATCTCCTAGCTCAGTTTGAATAGCTTTCATTTGTTCACGTAAATAATACTCCTTTTGTGTACGCTCCATGGATTGCTTAACTTTTGTATTAATTTTCTTTTCAAGATCAAGTACTTCTTGCTCGTCATGCAAACGAATAATTAAATGATCTAAACGCTTCTTTACATTGAGCATCTCTAATACTTCTTGTTTATCTGCAATCTTAAAGGGTAAATGCGATGCAATAATGTCTGCTAAACGACCTGGCTCTTCAATGTCTGCCACAGTACTGATGGTTTCAGGTGTAATTTTATTGGAGCCTTTCGCGTATCTCTCGAAATACGTTAACAACGTACGCATTAAAGCCTGCGTTTCTACATCCTTACCGTTTGATTCTTCCTTAACATCGATGTCAACAATCGTATATTTTTCTAGCGCCCGATAGTTAGACCATGTTGCTCGCGCCACACCTTCCACTAAAATACGCAGTGTTCCATTTGGTAATTTTAGCATCTGTTTGACATATGCCATCGTACCAACTGTATACAAATCTTCCTCTTCAGGCTGTTCATCATGCACTTCTTTTTGTGTTACCAATAATATCAATTGGTCCTCTAGCATCGCTTGTTCTAGCGCCGCTACAGAACGATTTCTACCCACATCAATATGTAACACCATCGACGGGTATACTAAAAGTCCACGTAAAGGCAATAATGGTACACTTGTTGTTTTTTGTATTGTCACCATGCGGGTATTCACCTCCGTCAAAATTTTCTTATTCACTCCCACGCTACTAGTATGTGTCTAAAAAGCTGATTCACACTAGTTAATCAATTGAGCCAAAAATTTCATCTAATTACAGTTGGCTTTATGTATGAATGAATAAAAAGCTGACTGTCGATATGTGCGAATATTGCACAATCGAAGTCAGCTAAATTACTCTTTATCTCATAACAATAGACATAGTGTCTGTTCGTTATGCTGAAGTTTTTGTGTCGCTACCTTCATCGAGTTCAGTGCCATCTTCAAGAAGCAATTTCGGTTTTTCTTTATCCGTAATTGTTTTTGCCGTAATGATACATTTTTTCACATCTTCGCGTGAAGGTAGTTCGTACATTACATCAAGCATTGTTGACTCAATAATTGAACGAAGACCACGTGCACCCGTTTTCCGTTCTATTGCTTCTTTTGCAATTTCAGAAAGAGCACCTTCATCAAACTCAAGCTCAACACCATCTAGTTCAAGCATTTTTTGATATTGCTTAGCTAGTGCATTTTTAGGCTCCGTTAAAATTTGTACAAGCGCAGCCTCGTTTAATTGTTCTAGACTTGCAAGTACTGGTAATCGACCGATAAATTCTGGAATTAGACCAAATTTTAATAAATCCTCTGGAATTAGCTTTGCCATAATTGAGCCTTCATCCATATCAATTTTGTTTGGATCTGAACCGAAACCAATTACTTTTTCACCTTGACGACGTTTAATAATGGATTCTATTCCATCAAATGCTCCACCCACAATAAATAAGATGTTTGTAGTATCAATTTGTAAAAACTCTTGGTGTGGATGCTTACGACCACCTTGTGGTGGAACACTTGCAACTGTACCTTCTAAAATTTTCAGAAGAGCTTGTTGTACACCTTCACCAGAAACATCACGTGTAATGGATGGATTTTCAGATTTACGTGCAACTTTATCGATTTCATCAATATAGATGATTCCTTTTTCAGCACGCTCGATATCGTAATCTGCGGATTGAATTAATTTTAATAAAATATTTTCAACGTCCTCACCAACATAACCAGCTTCTGTTAGAGAAGTAGCATCTGCAATAGCAAAAGGAACGTTTAATATACGCGCCAATGTTTGGGCCAATAAAGTTTTACCGCTACCAGTTGGGCCGATTAACACAATGTTCGATTTTGCTAATTCTACATCATCAATTTTACTATTTGTATTAATGCGTTTGTAGTGATTGTAAACCGCAACTGCTAAAGCTTTTTTAGCACGTTCTTGCCCTATTACATACTCATCTAAAATCGTTAAGATCTCTTTCGGTTTTGGAATATCTTGGAATTCAATCTCTTCTTCAACACCCAGTTCCTCTACAACGATTTCTGAACAAAGTTCGATACATTCATCACAAATATAAACACCAGGACCTGCAACTAGTTTACGTACCTGTTCTTGTGGTTTTCCACAGAATGAGCATTTTAAATTGCCTTTTTCATCATTAAATTTGAACAATATGTTTCACCCCTATTCAAGCAACAATCTTACAAGATTATTGAATCTTTATCAAATAAATTGTCTGCATCTATTTACACCATGGCGTTTATGTTTCAAGATTTCAAAAAGTTTTCGACATTTATTGCACAAAAAACATTATCATTTATTGCAAATAATGCCCATTCATTAACTTGATGAATTCCAGCTCTTAACCTTAGTGTGTAGTTGGATTCTGTGTGTATAACTGACTGATTCTTCAGAAACCTCTAGCACCAAAGACCTTTCTTTCCGTCAAGATCTCTGACTCTCGACTGATATTTGGCTTGTGGCTTCACTGAAATACCGTTAATACAAGTTAAAAATACTCAAGTAACTTATATTTCTATTAATTACGCCTCGGCATAATTGTAGCTGTCGCTTTGCTTTCGCGCAGAAAACATTTGCTGCTGTCGCTACAGAAAATAATGGCTGAAAGAAGTTAAAATCTATTATATTCGCCAGAGGCTTAACTTCATTCAGAAGAGGATGTATTTCGTTCTCATTTGGAAGAATTGAGACATCAATTTGATCTCTACTGAATAAAGTCAAATTTTAGCATCGTGTGAAAAGTCAAACAATACTATGTATTAGAGAAGTGTAAAGGCCTTTGCCTTATCCCCTTTTCAAAAAAGTATTTCCTTTTGGAGGATGCTTTTTGCGGTGAAAGTAGTCGTAATATTAATAATATAATTAACTGAACTAAAAGGGGAATCTAGCTTATTCTAAATAAAAAATATGTGATAAAACAAGGCACGGTTTAATGCCGTACCTTGTTTTCATTTTTTTATCCAGTTACAAAAAAATCCTATTCAGTAATTTTAGCGTTTTCCACTAAAAATTCAACTGTTTTTTGAATTTTAATGTCGTTTTCAAGAACTGCTGTGCCGCCTAAAGCTCCAGTAATTTGCTCATTAGTCATGTTAAATTGAGCAGCCATTTTTTCTAATTCAGCTGCGATATCAGCTTCAGATGCTTCAATTTTTTCAGCTTCAGCAATTGCTTCAAGTGTTAAAGATACACGTACACGGCTTTGTGCTTCTTCTTTCATTTGTCCACGTAAATCTTCTTCTGATTGACCTGAGAATTGGTAGTAAAGGTCTAAGTTCATGCCTTGCATTTGTAAACGTTGACCAAATTCTTGTAACATACGATCAGTTTCAGAGTTGATCATACCAGCAGGCACTTCAAATTCTGCATTTTCAGCAGCTTTTTCAACTAATTGATCACGAAGTGTTGCATCAGATTCAGCTTGTTTTTGTTCAGCAGTTTGCTCTTTGATTTTAGCGCGTAAAGCATCGACACCTTCAACTTCTGGGTCTAATTCTTTAGCGAATTCGTCGTTTAGTTCTGGAAGAACTTTCGTTTTAACTTCTTTTACAGTTACTTTGAAAGTAGCTTCTTTACCAGCTAATTCTGCTGCATGGTATTCTTCTGGGAAAGTAACAACTACGTCTTTAGATTCACCAGTTTTTACACCTACAAGTTGTTCTTCAAAGCCAGGGATGAATGAGCCTGACCCGATTTCTAGTGGGTAGTCTTCACCTTTACCACCTTCAAATGCTTCTTCGCCTACGAAACCTTCAAAGTCGATAGTAGCTGTATCGCCTTCTACGATAGCTTCGTCTTCTTTAATTTCAAGCTCTGCTTTACGAGCTAATTGGTCTTGAATTTGTGTTTCTACTTCTTCATCAGTAACTTCTACTGGAAGTTTCGCAACTTCTAAACCTTTGTATTCACCAAGTTTCGGCTCTGGTTTCACTGTTACTTGAGCAGTAAATGTGAAATCTTTACCGTGTACGAAGTTTTCTGTACCAGAAATTTCTGGGTAATCAACTGGCATAATTCCAGCTTCATCGATCGCTTTTGAATAAGAATCAGGAACGATGATTTCTAAAGCATCTTGGTATAAAGATTCGATACCAAAACGTTGTTCAAACATTTTACGAGGCATTTTTCCTTTACGGAAACCTGGAACGTTAATTTGTTTCACAACTTTTTTGAACGCTTGGTCCATTGCTGCGTCTACTTCTGCAGCTGATACTTCGATTGTAAGAGTACCGATATTACCTTCTTGTTTTTCCCATTTTGCTGACATGTATAAATACCTCCAAATAAATAATCAAGTTTAAATGTTAGACAATTCATTCGTAACTACGATTTTGACAACCATTTTAGTATAACATAGATGCGTATAGTTTCAACTTATTTCATACCTCATGTAGTTCAGTTAGTTTTTCTAACATTTGTAAAAAGTCAATGATTTCATAATCCATTTCCTGTACTTTTCCGAGCATCGATTGTACAAAGTCAATATAACTATAAGCAATATCATCGGCTTCGAATGGTTGCCATTCAAACGGATACGTTACAATGGAATGCTTCGCCATTAAATATTGTACCATTTCCAACGTCGCTGGGTCTTGCTCTAATTTATTTTCAATTATTTTTTTTACTTCCCTATACTGAGGCAACTGATTTGGTAGGACTAAATTATTAGGATTAACAGTTATTGTTTCATCAAATTTTGAGACAGTAATGTCAATCGACACTTCTTGTTCCACTAATAGAATTAATGCTAAGCTCTGAACAAATGGATGGATTGTTGGACATTCAATAATAGCTTTCAATGCTATTTTTAATTGTCGTACATTCGTATCCATTAAGCGATGCAGTCGAATAGATTGTTCGTTTGGCGTTAATGCACTAAATTTCGAAAGTTCATATTCTTGCTCTTCTAACAATCGTTTAGCATCCTCTTTTTTTTGGAGATTCTTAGCAACCTCTTGATTCAAGCTTCTTATGCGTTCAAATTTCTCAAGCTGATCTTCTGGAAGTACGTTTTCTTCAATTAATGTCGTAATTAACGATTCTACTTGATGGTATTCCTTTAACTGCATACATACTGTAACATACAGTTCCATTACTTCTACATACAATGTCGTCCCCATAGCAAACAATTGCTCACAAACATTTTTAACTTTATCGTATTCTTTTAATTCATATAAAGCATACGCGTAGGTACTTAATGCACTTTCGTCTCCATCTTCATATGAAAATGCACTTTCAAAGCTTGCCACAGCCTCTTCATATTGATAATTTTCCGCATACATATGTCCTTCACGTATTAATGTTTGAACAGCACCAGGAAAAACAACAATATTGTCATGTTTGATAACATGCCGTTTTCGCTTTGTCATTTTTCTCACCTCTTTAGCTCTATTTTACTTATTAGTTTCTTATTGAATAATCATCATAACATGGAGTTGATTTCCGTATTCACTGAACACTTTACCAGTAAGCTACTCTTATTTGACCTCGAAGGTTTGCCACACATCTAGGAAGCTCCCCACCTTCACTCCAATCAATCCCATTAGTTGAAATACGCTTTAAAAAATGTTACTTTCAACTTTTTAAGTAAATAACAACACATATATACAATCTATCCACTGCTCGTTTCTAACAAAAATATCCACTTTAGTATTTCATATTTTGTAATAAATTGTATTATAATTAATAATATCTTTTTTATTACTATTTACAGACACCAGCTTTGTAATTTAAAGTTCTTCACAAGGAGTGGAATACATGCAATTAATAGATACAGTCAGTGAATTTGGTAGTAGCATCTCTTCTATGTATGAGGCACTATCAATTAAAGTTGTATCGTTATCTACAGCGGACGGTCCCCATCTGAAGGATTATCCGATTGAATTTGAACTACTCACAAGAACTAAGATTGATGTATATACACAAGAAGCGATTACACATATTATAAGTATCAAAGGTCACATTCCTGGCTCCATTTCACTTGGACACCAACATGAGTCACTTTTTATTATTCCCCAAAATGTACACATTGAATGCAACTATAAACTGCTAAGTATCGACAAAAAAGATATGCAACGAATCTTAATGCACGCTCAACCGAACTTTCATTATAGTGAATGGCTAATCGATGCCATTATAAATGCAAATATTCTTGTAGAATTAAAAACTAATCAAAATACCTTTATCGAATGGCCGCTCGGTATAAAGTCAGCCGTTATATCATAACTAGGATGAGACATACTTTAATAGGTATGTCTTTTGTTTTGAGCTCGTTTATTAAGTCTACTCCTTTTTGTTGCTTGTCTATCATATCAACTTTCTGTTGATTCTGGAATTCCCATTGTGAATATACTCCTATATCACTAGAAAACTTCACAACTCACAAATTATCATTGAAACGCTATAATAAAAATGCATAGCTCTAAAAGCATTTACTATGTCTGCGAATTGTTATAAAGGTAATTACAAAGACTACTGATTATCAAGGAATATATTAAAAAAAATGCTCTTATAGAGAATTAACTTAACTTCGGGGGAATTACATATGGATATCAAAAATACTTTACAATCATTTTCCACTATGACACATTCAGCTCAACAAGAATTAATGTTACAAAAAGGCGATTGGTTGTTACAAGAAATGTTAACGCACATCGGTTCACCAGATGCCGAATTACGCGACAAATTAATTTATCGTACTTTTATTAATATACTTAGCGATAATTTATTGAGCACCGAACAGTTACAATATTTATTTGATACTGTTACAAGCGACGATTTTTTATATTTAAAGCTAGGTGAAGAATTGACAGATAGTGTCTTTACACGTTCGTTTTCTGCTTTACTTGCAGCAGGTATTCTTGCAAAAGATGCTGAACTACTGGTATTAAATGATGATCGTCTACAAGCTTTCTTTCAAAAGATTGGCCGCTATTTATTATTGGAAAAAGATACACGAGGTCATGTTCATGATAAGGGCTGGGCGCATAGCATTGCACATGGTGCAGATTTAGCAGCCATGACGATTAAACACCCTAAATTTAACTTACAGTATGCACCTCTCATCTTGCATGCATTAAAACTTGTTACATGGAAAGATACTGTCTTCGTCAACGATGAGGAGGAACGCTTAATGAATATAATTGAAGCGTTACTAGCTCGTAACTATTCCGAGGAAGCATTAATAGAATTTGTCGATCAAGTATTTGATAAATTTGAAATGCATTTAGTGACTCAGGGCTATAACGAAGCCTTTTTTAGTGGACGTACATGCACATTAAATTTAATGAAAACATTGTACTTCGCCTTAAAGATGAATAACCTAGCCTTAAAACTTCAAAATACTATCTATGGACAAGTAGCAAAATGGCTAAAGTTAGGAGCTTAAAATTATACTCATTACCTGGCGTATTTGTGTCAAATAAAGATAAATCACTTTCTTTCTGCTTTGAACATTTATTTTCGTCTTTGTAACCAAAAATAGCAAACCAAGGATATCCTTAGTTTGCTATTTTTACTTTTTGGATAAAATATTTATATTACATTATATGGAAGTCCGTAATTATATTAACATAATTAATATTATCCCCCTTCCCATTCATCCCTTACATTTAAAATTTATCCTGATATATCCATAATCCATCTTTTCGCGGACTCATCTTTCAAAAAAACGCAACAAAAAAGCACTCAAAACCTCAACATAACGGCAATTTTATTACAAAATGAAGTCTAAAATGTGAAATGATATTTTCACAAAAAAAACTATTTACATGGTTAAACACAAGAAACTCAGTGTTTTCAACGTTTCAACAGTGTTTATTTAATTAAATGCAAAAATACTAATATTGAAATAACGATTTTTGTTCAAAAAATGTTCATAATCATCCTCGGTTTACTATTAAAAATATAAAAAAACAATTTTTTTCTTTGAAACGAGCGTATAATCCTATTTGCAAACAAAGACATTTTGTGTCGGTTGATTATGATACTTTGTCTAAAAAATCGATTACAAAGATTAATGATTTTGCGAACGCTTGCACTAGACCAATCAAATACTAGATTCAATGTTTCATTATGAACCATGCCATTGTAAGTTTTTCTTATTATTTGATTGGTACAACAACTAAAAGAGGTGACCGTATTACCCACTATTTATAAATTCGATCTATATAAAACAAATGAAATTTATGAATAGCCGTTTTATAGAAAGGAGTCAAACATGAAGAAAAAGTTAAGCTTAATGTTTATTGCATTCGGTGCGCTTGCAGTTCTTTCTGGCTGCGAACCCCTAACAATCTTTGATCCAAAAGGGCCAAATGCCAAAACATTATCAGACACAATTATTTTATCCATTATTACAATGGCCTTTATATTACTAGTCGTGTACGTGCTTTTAGCATTTATGTTAACAAAATACCGTGCTTCAAAAACACCTGCCGATTATGAGCCTCCTCACGAAGAGGGTAGTCATCTACTTGAAATTACATGGACAGTTATCCCTATTATCATAGTGGCATTCTTAGCAATTGTTACTGTAAGAACAACAAGTACGGTAGAGTCAACACCAGAAGGTTATGACAATAAAGAGCCACTTGTTATTTACGCATCATCTTCTAACTGGAAATGGCATTTTAGTTACCCAGAGCAAGGTATTGAAACTGTAAACTATGTAAATATTCCAACTGACCGTCCAATTGAGTTCAAACTTTACTCTTTCGGACCAATCACAAGTTTCTGGATTCCTCAATTAGCTGGTCAAAAATACGCGATGAGTGACATGTTAACAACTATTCACCTTGCTGCAGATGAGGTTGGTTCATTCATGGGCCGAAACTCTAACTTCAGTGGTCGTGGTTTTGCTGAAATGGAATTTGAAGCGCAATCTATGACACAAGAAGACTTCGACAAATGGGCTACTGATGTAAAAACAAAAGAAAAACCATTAACAGAAGAAAAATTTGATGAACTATTAAAAGCAGAACATGTTGGTCGTTCAAGCTATTCATCTACACACTTAGAATTTAGACCTGCTCCAATGGAACACAGTGAACACATGAAAATGGGAGACATGGATCATAGTGATATGAACATGTCTGAGAAAGAAATGGATCACTCTAAAATGGATCATGGAAATCATTCTGAAGCTACACATTCACATTAATTTTTTTACCCGAAAGGAGCGCATCCAATGAGTATGGAAGAAGTATTCCATCCTATGCAAGAACCGATGATTTTAGCGGCAGCTATTAGTATCGTAGTTGGAGCAGTGGTTATCGTAGCTGGCCTTACGTATTTCAAAAAGTGGGGCTATTTCTACAAAAACTGGCTATCAACTGTTGACCATAAAAAAATCGGTATTATGTATATCGCTACAGCACTTTTGATGCTATTCCGCGGCGGTATCGATGCATTGTTAATGCGTGCACAAACGGCAGTTCCTGATAATGGACTTCTTGATGCACAACACTATAATGAGATTTTCACAACACACGGTTTATTAATGATTTTATTCATGGCTATGCCATTCGTAATTGGTTTAATGAACGTTGTTATCCCACTGCAAATTGGTGCACGTGACGTTGCCTTCCCACGTCTAAATGCAGTCAGCTTCTGGCTATTTGCAGCTGGTTGCGGTTTACTAAACCTATCATTTATTATTGGTGGTTCACCTGATGCTGGTTGGACAGCATACTTCCCACTATCTGGGACAGAATTTAGTCCAACTGTTGGGAACAACTACTATTCTTTAGCTTTACAATTATCAGGGATTGGTACGTTAATGACTGGTGTTAACTTCATCGCAACAATCATTAAAATGCGTGCACCTGGTATGACATTAATGAAAATGCCAATGTTCACTTGGTCAATTTTAATAACAAACATTATTATCGTATTTGCATTCCCAGTATTAACTGTAGCACTTGCTTTAATGATGCTTGACCGTCAATTCGGTACACAATTCTTTGCCATGCAAAATGGCGGTATGGATATGCTTTGGGCCAACCTATTCTGGGTTTGGGGACATCCTGAAGTTTATATCGTTATCCTACCTGCTTTCGGTATCTTCTCTGAAATCATTGCGACATTTGCACGTAAAAACTTATATGGCTATAAATCAATGGTTATGAGTATGGTTGTAATTTCGTTACTATCATTCTTAGTATGGGCCCACCATTTCTATACAATGGGTCACGGTGTAATGGTAAACAGCGTATTCTCTATTACTACAATGGCAATCGCTGTTCCGACAGGGGTTAAAATATTTAACTGGTTGCTCACAATGAGACACGGTAAAATTCAATTTACAACTCCTATGCTTTATGCTCTTGGCTTTATTCCTATCTTCACAATTGGTGGGGTTACAGGGGTAATGCTAGCAATGGCAAGTGCTGACTATCAATATCATAATACGATGTTCTTAGTTGCCCACTTCCACTATGTATTAATTCCAGGTACAGTATTCGGTGTACTTGCAGGTTACCACTACTGGTGGCCAAAAATGTTCGGTTTCCGTTTAAATGAAAAACTAGGTAAAGCTGGTTTCTGGTTTATCGCAGTATGCTTTAACGTAACATTCTTCCCTCTATTCATTTTAGGTTTAGATGGTTACGCTCGTCGTATGTACACTTACTCTGAGTCAACTGGCTACGGCCCATTGAACATGCTATCGTTCATCGGTGGTATTGGTCTTGCTGTCGGCTTTGCGTTAATCGTATATAACATTTACTACAGCTGGAAACATATGCCACGTAATGAAAAAGCAGATGTTTGGGATGGTCGTACGTTAGAATGGGCTACTCATTCTCCAGTACCAGAATATAACTTTGCAGTAGTTCCAACTGTTACTCGTTTAGATGAATTCTGGTTCGCGAAAAAAGAAGGTCGCGATATTACAGCAGGTAAAATTGAAAAGATTCACATGCCTAACAACACTGGCACACCATTCTGGATGAGCGGATTCTTCTTCCTTGCAGCATTCTTCGCTGTATTTAATCTATGGATTCCAGCCATCATTAGTATGATTGGTGTATTCGGCTTTATGATTCACCGTTCATTTGAAAAAGATCATGGTCGATACATTTCAGTTGAAGAAGTTATGGCAACTGAGAAAAGCTTGAGAGGTGATAAATAATATGAAAATCGATTCTTCACTTCCATTAGAATATAGTACAGAAGAAAATCGCCTGAAAATTTTCGGTTTCTGGGTTTTCCTTGGCGCCGAAATCGTATTATTCGCCACACTATTTACAGTGTATTTCACACTTCAAACACGTACAGGTAGTGGCCCAAATGGCGCTGAGATTTTCGAATTAACACCAGTATTATGGGAAACTTTCTTATTATTAACTAGTAGTTTCACAATTGGTCTTGGTGTTCACGCAATGCGTATTGGCAATAAAAAAGCGATGATGGCATTTTTCATCATCACACTTCTATTAGGTCTTGGCTTCTTAGGCATTGAGATTGATGAATTTATCACATATGTTGATGAAGGTGCAACAATTCAAACAAGTGCATTCTTATCGGCATTAATGACTTTACTTGGTACGCACGGTGCCCACGTAACATTCGGTTTCTTCTGGGGCGTTGCAATTTTAATCCAAGTAGCTAGCCGTGGTTTAAACCCACAAACGGCTAACAAAGCGTTTATCTTCTCACTGTACTGGCACTTCTTAGACGTTGTTTGGATTTTCATCTTCAGCTTCGTCTACTTGAAAGGACTGATTAGCTGATGAAGGAACTATTCCCAAAACAACATGTGATGGGCTTCGGCTTCTCACTATTACTAACTGTTGTAGCTTTATCTGTTATTAAATTCGATATGTCTCTTAACATGGCATTCGCCGTTTTACTAGTAACTGCTCTTGCGCAAGCAACTGTACAATTAGTATTATTCATGCACATCGGTGAATCTGAAGACAAGAAAACGTTATATACAACGATTTTATATTCAGTATTCGTAGGTGTTGTCACAATCATTGGTACATTATTCGCAATGATCTGGGGCTATAATTGATAAACAAAGCCGAGAAAATGATATCATTTTCTCGGCTTTTTCTTTTTGTAAATATATTTTTCCACCATTGAAAGTAGACCCAACTCAAAACCGAACAACCCTCCCCCTACTCTTCCTTATGCAAACATAGCAATCACTGACCATATTAATTATTCCTCTGCATAATTGCGTCTGGAATCGGCGTTGTACTTGGACCTGCATCGATAAAAATAAAAGCCTTCGTTACTAACCTCCTATTACTGTCGCTTCTTTAGCACTACGCTTTCGCACAGAAAACATTCGTTGCCCAAGTGGTTCATCGGACGTCCCGCCCCTAGGAAGCTTTGCTCTGTGTGAAAGCGAAGCGTCAGCAACAAATGTTTTAACTGTGCGAAAGCGAAGCGTCAGCAACAAATGTTTTAACTGTGCGAAAGCGAAGCGTCAGCAACAAATGTTTAAGCGCCAGCCAGAGTCACCCCCACGTTTTAGTTAAGAAAAACACCATTGCAATATTTCACAATAACTAGCAACGGATTTATTAATCATTTATTATTATTTATGAATAAATTTTCTTGCTACTCATAGTGAGTAAGAAGACTTATCAATCAAGACATGCGATAGGTATTTACTATTATTTTATTTTTGAACTAGTACTGTTTTTAAAATAATGAAACTTTTACTATTATAGTAATGTATACTAATAGGTGATGTTTTTACCAACGAATAGGAGATGAAAGTAATGAACAAATTTTTTAAAGTTTTAAGTGTTGGAGCACTAGCACTGACACTAGCTGCCTGTAACAGTAGCGCTACCCCTAAGAAGGACACGACTAATAAAAGTAAACTCACTTTAGAGCAAGTGTATGAAAAAGCGATAGAACGCCAAGCTGACATTAAAAGCACGAGTGCAAAAATGGAGACGACTCAAGATTCCAAAATTGGATCAGGCGAACAATCTATGGAGTTTTCCATCAAATCGAAAATGGATATGGATGTAGTTACCGATCCTATTGCTATGCACTTATCAGGTTCAATGACAATGCCAGATATGGCTAGTGCAGATCAAAAAAGTATGGAAATGCCGATTGATATGTACATGAAGAAAGATCAAGGCTTTTTTATGAAGGATGAAACAACTAAAACTTGGTATAAATTACCAAACGAACAATTTGATGCAATGATGGAACAAACTGCATCATCTGCAGACGCTAAGGCACAATTAGAACAGCTTAAAAACTTTATCAAAGATTTCAAATTCGAACAAACAGATAATGCATATATCTTATCTTTAGACGCTAAGGGCGATAAATTTAAAGAACTTATCGATTCAGAAATTAGCAAATCAATGAAAGATATGGGTCTTGAAGAAAACCCACTTGATAACTTAACAATCGATAAAATACACTATGTTCTAGAGATTGATAAAAAGACTTTCGATACAAATAAATTGGATATGAATTTCGATTTAAAAATGAAAGTTGAAGATCAAGAACTATCAATGAAAACAAAATCAGTTGTGACATACACTGAATTCAATCACCTAAAAACAATCGACATCCCACAAGAAATTATCGATAAAGCACAATCTATTGCACAATAATCAATATAAAAGGAATCTGCATACTTTAATGTACGCAGATTCCTTTTACTTAGGTATCACTTTAATGAAATCAACTTTTTATAGTCCAACGATACTACAATACAATTTGCTTCATTCACAAAACGTTGGCATAGTAAATCATCACCCTCTGAAGCACCTAGTACATACCCTCCTCCATGAATTCATAAAAGCGCTGGCATTTCCTCCACCTTTTCCTTTGGCTCCTAAATTCTAAAACATAGTGAATCATTATCATCTGGTCCTTGCATCATTTTGTTTTGTTTTCAACAAAAATCTTGTCTGCTATCGGAGCAGGTTGAGCAGTTGCTACTAATCCTCCAAGTAGCCTCCAAATTGTCTAATTCTATAGGTGGCATTAGTGAGACGTCTCTCTTAGTTTTTGATCAATACGGTTTTCCATTCATTTCATCCTTTGATCATTAAAATTTCATAATTTTTAAGAAGTTAATCCACCATCAAGCATCGAAATTAAGAAACCTATCACATTTGCAATCTCTTCTGGCGATGCGAGACTTCGCATGGTTCGTTTTCCTCTGGATTCATCTCTATTCCCTTCGTCAAATTCGTTATTCACTACCAGGACATTTAGCATTTACTCTTATTCCACTAGAACCATATTCGAGGGCTGCCAAAGGGGATTTCTCTCATCCCCTTTGTTGTAAAATTATTCAATCACTATTAATACTCTGTTCTTTTCGCTTTAATCGACCATCAATCGACCAATTCGTCCATATCCGTAAAGCCTGCTCAAATGGGCCACGCTTGAATTTTTTAAAATATAAGACGCTGCCAATGCACTGCACACAATAAATGCCTAATCCAAATAATATCCCATTCAAGACACCTAATTTTCCGAACAACCCAAAACCATAGCCAAAAAATACAGTTGTACAAATAATAGATTGCATTAAATAATTAGTTAAAGACAGCTTACCAACACATTCAAAGGCATGAATAATAGAGGACGTACGCCATTTCTTATAGAGTAAGGCGGCTACACATACATAGCCTAACGCTAAAACTTGTGCCCCACTCATCTGAAGCATAGTCGACAAATCTCCATCTTTTAAACTTAAATATTTACATAGTATCCCTATAGGTACAAGTATCATACCTAGCTTATACCACTTTTGTTCCCGCTCTATATTTACAAATGCCCGCATTTTTGCAAGCGCCATACCAAGTAAAAACAACGGTGCATAAAATAATGACGCTACAAATAATAGGATAGATGTTTCTTGTTCAGGCATTAGCCTATTTAGACGAAAATTGACGACATCTAAATAACTACCATGTGCATAAATGGTATCTGCTTTTTCAATATACGCATTGATATCCTGCTGATTTGCTGGGAGATCTAAGTTAATATTCATTATAATTGCGACTGAAAATACAAAGAAAATACTAGCCCATATGATAATTGTTTTTGCTTTTCGATTAATGAATGGTAACAAAAACAGAATCATACAACCGTAATATAAGAGTATGTCACCTTCCCATATAAATGTAGTATGCAGCCAGCCTAATAAAATGAGTCCCATGCTCCGTCGAAGTATAATCCATCGACTCTTCATCCCTTTTTCGCGTACAGATTCAATTAGCTTTATAAAAGAAAATCCAAATAACAGTGTAAAAATAGGCATAAAAGATCCACCAATAAATACCCTCACAAAATCCCCTGCACTTTGTGATGATAAATTTTTTAAGGCTCCATGCATGCCATATTGAAAAATTACTAAATTAGCAAGTAAAATCCCAAGCAAACTAAATCCACGAAGACTATCAACGAACGAAACCCGTTTCAATCCCATCATGTTTCCCCTTTCCATTCATTTAAAGAAAGAATAACGTAATAACCTTATAGCTATTTAATCGTAACCTTAAGACGGTCTTAAAAAACAGAAAAATAGGACTATTCTGTTTTAAATGCATAAGGGGATATGAGAATGGACGTATGTATTTTGTTCGATATCAAACAAAGACTTCTACTCATTAAATAGAAGTCCCATGTTATTGAAAAGCTATTATCTTAATGAATTTAACGTGAACATTCTTCAGAAAACGAGGGGTAAATATCCGTTCCGACTGAGCGCCTTCCACGGGGCGTCGTTTGTCCGAAAAGCGAAGCGACCGCAAAAGGGTTTATCTGCGCGAATGCGAAGCAGCAGCATCAACAAAAGGCGTTATCAAAATACGTAATGCATTTAGCCTCCGTTCCCCGAACTCGCTTCATCCGATCGAGGAAGAATTTAAGCTTTACATATTCATTTACTTCATTGATATGCTTTAGCATCTATAGAAGAAGCAATCCTTCAAAATCCTTCAGTTCCGAATTAGGATTGTTATACGTATATTCATAGCTCATTCCAGTTTATCTACAATTCGTAAAGATGCCATGTTTTCAGGATGAACAACAGCCCAATCCTATAAAATGCATAATTCATCAAAGCTTTTGTTGCTTCAGCTGTTATTCCTCGCCCTCTATAAGCTTCAGAAATACCGTAATAAATTTCGATTTCTGTGTTTTTTACATCATCGGGGCCAAGCCCGCAATAACCAATTATTTTTTGACTCTGCTTCTCTACAATAGCTAGATTAAGCTTATGTATTTTAGTAGGCCTGTTTTTTAAGTTACATTGAATGGATCACTCTATTACTCGCTGAACATCATCGCGGCTCGGCACGTCCTCTGGGATAAATCAGTAAAAATTAGGCTCAGAAACGACTGCATATAACTCATCCAAATCAGTGAAAGTATATGGACGAATTACTAGTCTCTCGGTTTCAATATATACTAGTCCCAATAATTCTTCATTAAATCAGTTGCCCAACATGGCTGTTTTATGTCACCTTTCGGTAAAAATTCTTTCATTACAGGTTTTATATCAATGATTGGTGTTCCATCAATAGCATCTAAGCCTTTAACGATTAATGTTCTATCTTTTAATTCTAGTAATTCTACAACTGTTACGCCTATTTTATTAGGTCTATTTTTACCTCTCTGTGCAAAAATACCAACTTCCGGATAGTCCGTATTATTTCTTGGATGTCTCGCTTCATATTGAATTTTTTCAGCTGCCACTTTGTCAAAATAAAAAATTATTTCTAAATGAGAAAAATCATCAATCCCCTTTAAAGATGATTCATACATATCTTTTGTCAATTCAATAGTAGACATGACGCCACCCCAATTGTCGTCTTCAATCATTGTTCGACTATTGCTCACTACAGCTATTGGTTTAATGTTATAAAGCATATCAAGACCTCTTCTCTTTGTAGATTTCTTCATGCATAGTTCCATTTAACCCCAGTATACTTCAGCTACCACCAATGTAAATTTAAGGTAATGTACTTGTGATTTCAAAGGAGTTTCCCCTATTTAATAAAGAACCCATAGTCTCTCCTTATAACAAATGTATCAACAAATCTCTTAAATGCATGTATTCAATGTTCTTTTTTATTTTATTATTCGTAAAAATAAAATACATGAAAATGTTGCGAGGAATATGATATGGTATATTATCTACAATGAAATTTTAGAAGGTGGAAAACATGCTTGAAGTAAGTGAAAGTAAGTTATTACAATATATTTTACATTTTATTGACGATACACTCGTGTTAGGTGAGGAATCATTATCACAGCCAGAGGTCATGCTAGAGGCAGCTTTTACACAGCTAGCGTTTAGCAAAATCGATTTAGAGCAGCAATTCGAATTTTTTCATGAAACAGACATTGCCTTAAACGAGGTTTACACATATGTGAGGGCAATATTTGATCAGGAGACTAGTTTCTTAGAACAATCAATCAACATTGCTAAACACTTACATAGTGTATCTCAACATCCTAACATTAAAAGTGGCGAATTGTTTATTGGATTATTTGACAATTGTTTTCTTGCTACAGAAGCTAAAAAAATAATCGCCATCGTTAAAATTGATGAAAAGGAAATGTTTTTAGATGTTAAAAACGATCACAACAAAATGGTCGTCAATGGTGTTGATGGAATTAATGTAAAGAAAATTAATAACATGGCCATTATCGTAGATATGGGAACGGATGAGGCACCTGCTGTCTTTATGAAAACAAAAAGGAAAGAAGATATTGTCTACTGGCAAGAACGATTTTTAAAGATTAAAGCAGCTGATGAACATTATTACAAAACGAATTTAGCGTTAACAGAATGCAAAAAATATATTTTAAAAGAAGAAAGCTTTACAAATACTGAGAAACTTGGGCTTTTAAACAAAACGCTTGATTACTTTAGAAATGAAGATGAATTTCAAGTAAATAATTATATTGAAACAGTATTTGATAATGCTGAACCAACACAAAAAGATATTATTATAAATTCGGTAAAACCATATGAAACCATAATTTCTGAAAGTGCGCTTGAAAAGGCTGAAAAAAAATATAAACGTAAAATTAAACTCGATTCTAATATTGAAATCCAGGTAAATGTACAGGATATCGAGCAAGTGGGAGAACTAATTGAAGTAGGCTACGATGAATCTACAAATCGAAAATTCTACAAAATTTATTTTCAGGAAGAACTATAATGATATACTTGTGGCTTTCCAAATGTTTATAGGAAAGCCTCTTTTTATTGTTTAAAAAACTTATTTCCACAATGAGGATCTCAAACAGAACCATTTCTTTCAAACTATTACCAAATATGTTACAATTTCCTAAAACGATTAAGGAGGGGCGTTTGTAATATGTCCTATATAAACGAATTACTTAATAATATTGATAGTGCTTCCATCGAGATTTTACTTGAACTCCTTTTAGTAACTACATGTATTTCAACCATAATTTATTTAGTAACTAAAAACCAATATATTTCATACTTATCGTCTGCACCAATATTTTATTTTCTTTCATTAAATTTCAGTCACAATTCTCACTTCATTCTGCTCGTCTTAGCAATGACAGTTCAAGCCTCTGTTATTTTATTTATCCAAAAGAAGGACCTACTAAAAGTAATTACAGCGAAAGAGCAAAGCTCACGTCAATATTTAAAATGATACAATAAAGGACTTGTTTGTATGATTTATCAACAAGTCCTTTTACTTTATTATCCTATTAATTTGGCATAATTGCCTCGGAGGCTTTAGCTTCTCTCAGCGAATGTTTGGACACCCGCTGAGAGAAATTAAAATACCACCTTAAACTCTTCCGCATTTTAATGCTCTGGCCCAATCAGACCTATTTTGAACTTCACTTTGTTTAATAGCTACCTTAATATCGTAAGGAATGCTTAACTGCTCAATCATCCATTCACCATTCCGCTTTTCTACGACTGTATAATTCGCAAATGATGTACCGGATTCAATCTTAATAATAGAACGGTTCAACTTCTTCATAAGCAGGCAAACCGACACTGCCTGGATTAATAATGATTTTGTTATTAGGTAAATAAACAATCGTTGGAAAATGGGAGTGACCACAAAAAATAATATTTTGTGTGATATCTTTTACTAATTTCATTATTTCCTCTGTCTGTTTTAAAGTAACACCATTTGGCGTTATTTCATTCAACATATATAGCTCATCATTTTCAGGTGAAGCATGACAAAAGTAAAAATCATCTGTCTGAATCGACAATGGCAGGTTTATGTTCTTCTGAAAGCACGTTTATTACATATTGCACGGTTGGATTTTCCGATGAAGACTCCAACAATATCCGATCACAATTCCCACTTACACTTTTAATATTTGTACTCTTTATCATTTCATATGTTTCTAACGGGAATAACGGTCCGTAAAGAGTGTCACCTAAATTATATATCTTATTGATACTTCTATATTTTATATCCTCTAACACTGCTTTTAATTTATTTCCATGAATATCTGATAATACAGCTATTTTCACACTATCATCGTCCTAATTAGTTTTACATTTTTGGAGCTTCCATACCGAAATTTGCCCACTCCTCTTTAGCTGGCCCATAAATGCCTGGGACAGTTAATCCCGCCTGTCGCATGAGAACCGTCATTTGTCCCCGATGGTGATTCTGATGTTGAATCAAGAACATTAACAATGTACCAATTCGCATTTCTTGACCGAAAAAATTGATGTCCTCTTGAAGGGTTTGATCAGTCCAATTTGTTTTTACTGCTTTCACAAATGCATTATTAGTTTGGGAATAGCTATCTGCAATAAATTGTGCTGAAGTGGGAACAGGATAATCTTTAGATGGAGCATCAAATGGTAAACTTGTATTTGAAGTAATGATTCGAATTGCAGTAACAGTATGCCAAGCAATACGTCCTAAAGTCCAATTTTCAGACGTTATTTCCTGTTTAAGAGATTCATCAGTTAGATTATTTAATAATCCCTGTGTACAATTTGCTTCGAACGCCCAAGACTTAAAAAAATCATTTAAACGCTGATACATAAAAATCCCCCTCTTTTCTTAAAAGTAACACCAACAGAAAAGTGCTCCCATCGTAAAGGAACAGTGTTTACAGTTTAGTAGAGTGTATCAATATATTTATTTAATTCTTTTTGATTAAGCCCTCCTTTTATCGAGTATTTCAATATACCTTTAGAATCAAATATAAAAGTTGTTGGATAAGCCATTATTTCAAATGATTTTTGAAGCTTACCGTCTATATCAAGAAATAAAGGGAAATTCAAATTGTATGTTTCTTGAAATTTCATGGCATTTTCACTACTATCATTAGAAGTTGCATTGATCGCTAACAGCTCAACATTTTCTGCTTTATTGTTATAAAAATCCCTAAATTCAGAAGCCTCTTCTTGGCATGGTCCACACCAAGATGCCCAAAAGTTAACGATTAGGACCTTTCCATTGTATTCTTTAAATGTTGTTGATGATTCGTCTAATCGTGTTAATTTTGCATCAAAAACAAGCTGTTTTGTTCCATCTTCATTTTCTACTATCGGATTGACTGTTGTTTCTTTTATGAATACATTTTTCACAACAATTCCTACAAGTAATACGACTAACAAAGCAGATATATAATAACCTAAACGCTTTTTAACCTGCACAAAATCACCTACTTAACCCTTTTTAATTATCGTTTTCTCTTAAAACGTACCTAGATTGAATTTCGATAAGCTAACATTAATTTTTCTTTGGCTTTCTGACCTGCTATTCCGTTTTTTAATAATTCATCAGATTTTTGGTGATCTAAAGTTTTTGTAAATTGATTGATTAGGCTATCCAACAAAACGTCGGTCATCCCGCCTGTGCTTTGATTTGTATCTTGTCCCTTTGGTAATTTTGTTTCTTTAATCATTACTCTTTCACCATTTAATTTTGTTATATAATGACGAATATAACCACCTTCTCTTATAATTTCATATTTCACTTTTGCCTCTTTATTTTTATCTAAAAATAAATCTGGAGATAGTCTATTATTTTCACCTTTTTTAATCGTATTTATGTAATTATTATTTGTAGGTTGGATTCTCATTCTATTACCCTCTTTCATTCGTTTTTCCGATTTTCAAAGAATAATGCCTATTTGATTTCCATTATATAAACCAATTACCATTTTAACCAATTTAACGAATTCAGTCTACTCTCTATAAATTGTAGTAACTATCCCCTTTAATCAATGCAGTCTTACAAGATAACATTTCAACTAATTTGTTCGTCGGACCCATTATACGAAAAATTTCCCACATAAAGATTGACCTCCGAATTTGTCCAATGCTATATTTACTAATGCAGTAATTTACTAAATTACTAAAAATAGAACTAACAAAGGAGGATGTAATTGATGAAAATACCTACTCATTTAAAGCATAAACCTGTTATTGTTGCTGAAAATTATGCCAATATTGATGGGCGCACTGCTTATCATACAGATGCGCAAGGGCTGTCACTTGGCTTAGCTCAATGGAATGACAGAGGCAAGGTTGATATTTCGGCTAAAGTGTGGCGTCATACAGGTGGTAAATGGTCACGTCAATCGGAAGAATTACCACTTCATCGTGTGCTTGACCTTGCTATATTAGTATGTGAATCTCAGCTTCATTTTAAGGAAGCTTATCGCTACGATCATTTATATGATGAAGAAAACCCTGTTATTAAACGTATTGGCTTACAAGGGGATGCAATGACAGTGGAAGTATGTACGGAAAATGAACAAATTGAAGAGGATATTAAGCTCTTTAATCAAGCTTTAAGTGCGGATGGTGAACTAATTGGCGAACGCCTGCACACTCTATCACATATTTTAAAAGAAATGGGTTATTAAAACCCAAGAGGGGATAAAAATGAACCAACAAATTTTACATGATGATAAGAAACTGCAAAAAGCTTTTTTTAACTTTTTAATCCCGGTTATGCTAGCGAATGTGCTGCAGTCACTAGGGCAAGTCTTTGGCATGTTTATAGTTGGGCGCAATTTAGGTGTTGATGCGCTGGCAGCAATTTCAGCATTTTTTCCATTCTTCTTCTTTTTAATGGCATTTGCTATTGGGATTGGTTCAGGTAGCTCGATTTTAGTAGGGCAAACGTATGGGGCTGGCAATCATGAAAAGATGAAGGAGGTTGTAGGGGTAACTTTAGCCTTTACAACGATTTTATCGATTGTCGTCGCGATTTTTGGTGGCTTTTTTATTGAGTGGATTTTACGCTTTATGCAAACACCCGCAAATATATTAGATATGAGTATAAGCTATGCTCAAATCTTATTTTTCACATTACCAATTATGTTCTGGTATATGGTGTACACAACCTTTATGCGTGGTGTAGGTGATTCCAAAACACCTTTTTTATTTTTAGTCATAAGTGTTATTTTAAATATCGCATTCCTACCACCATTAGTTTTCGGCTGGCTTGGTCTGCCTAAGTTTGGTTTAAACGGCGCTGCTTATGCCTCTGTGTTATCCAATCTAGTGACGATGTTATTATTATTTGCCTACTTGCATAAAACAAAGCATATTTTACGCTTAGACAAATCGATTCTACAGCATTTTAAATTAAAGAAGGATATTTTAGCTTCATTACTAAAGTTAGCCATTCCAGCAAGCATTAGTATGGTTGCAATCTCTGTAGCAGAAATTGCTGTAATAGGCTTTGTTAATGTTTACGGCTCCGATGCTACGGCTGCTTACGGTGTTGTCAATCAGGTCGCTAGCTATGCGCAGGTGCCGGCGATGAGTATTGCTATTGCAACCTCTGTATTTGTGGCGCAGGCTTTAGGGGCAAACTCTACGGATATGATTAAAAAAATTCGTCAATTTGGTGTGCTCGTTAACTATATTTTAGGTGGCGCGATTATTTTAATCATGTATTTATTTGCGGAGCCTATTTTATCTTTCTTTATTGATAAACAGGATACGGTACTTATCGCCAAGGATTATTTATATATCGCGTTTTGGAGTTATTTAATTTTTGGCCATACACAAACCGTTTCAGCTACAATGCGAGCTACGGGTGTTGTCTTATGGCCTACAATTTTCCTAGTCATTGCAATTTGGGTAGTCGAGGTACCATTGGCGTTTGTTTTGTCGCACTACACTACATTCAAGCTAAACGGCGTTTGGATTGCTTACCCTACTGCCTTCTGTGTACATTTTGTATTACAATACGCATACTTCAAGCTAGGCTGGCAAAAACGAACATTAAAAGCAATGCTCAGCGATTAATTTTTTATGATAGTGTCTGTAGACAAAGTTATATGTAACTTTGTCTACAGACTTTTGTATAGGTGTATAGAGTAAATAGTTTTGTTGACCCACCATTATTTAAGCTTGGCTAGGCGGGATTATTCCCCAAACCAATAAGATAAAGAATACCAATCCAATTAAAAAGAATATAATTGAAGCAGTAAATATCGGACCTAATTTATAAGTGAAACGTTCTCTTTTCAGAATTATGCCTGTTTGCCCACTAGCTTGAGATGCAAATAATCTAGATATAGCTCCCCACTACTTGAAAAGTAAAAAGTGCCCCCAGCAAAAACTATACCAGTGCAAAACATTACCTCAAACAATCTTACGGAGAAAAATGAAGCAATAAGGATTTATCAAAACTTTTTATTAATTTATTCAAAGTTAATTAGGCTTATTTCTTTAAATACATGTATGGAAAGATACAACTACCAAATAAAAAACAATGTTGCGATTGTTTGTTTTTTAGACTAGTTATGCAACATTGTTAATGTTTTAATTGTTATTTAAAGGTAGTTCAATAACTGTTATCATTTAATTTTAAGGCTCATTAAATTTTTAATTAGCAACAAGCAACAATATGGTTTAATGCATATCCACGCGATTATGATTTACAAAATCGATTTTAAAAATGATTTTACCGTTAGATAGCGTTGCTTGAGTTGAATATCCTAATTGTTCAGTAAGGCTTTTAACAGTAGCAAGTCCTAGCCCCGTACCTGAAAAGTTCTTGTCACGAGAGCTTTCTCCAACATAAAAGGGATGCCATATTCTAGATATATCAGTCAAGGTAGTATCATTACTAATTTCAAACACACTGTCTTGACTAAAGAAAATATGAATTTCATTTCCAGAAGCATATTTGACTGCATTACTAATCATATTTTCAAAAATGAAATGTACTTTATCTTGCTCAGTCGTCAGCATAAATTCAGTAACTTCAGTTTTAAAATAGATTTGTTTTTCCTCTTGTATATGTCGATAGTTATCCAGTATCTCATTAATCAACATAATTAAATCAAAGTTAGTTTTATTAGAATCATTTTCCTCTGTTTTGGCGAAATAAAGCATATCTGTAATTATTTTTTCCATTCTATCAACTTGCTTGTTAATGGTTGCAAGATAAGTTCCATCATCTATACCATCTTCAATCCCACTGGAATATACTCTAACTAATGCTAAAGGCGTTTTAAGCTCATGGGTTAAACCTATCATAAATTGCTTTAAGTCAATGTTCCGTTTAGATAAATCCTGTTGCGCTTTTTCGAGTGCCTTACTCATTTTATTAATACTTTTTGCAAGGTCCTCAATTTCATCTCCTGTCCGAATTTCTGCCTGTTTAAAATCCAACTCACCAATTTCTTTTGCAACCTTTGTTAATTTATTTAAAGGTCTTGTTAGCATTCTAGAAAGAAAGGCAGTAATTATAATAATTACTAAGATACTGACTATCAAAAAAATTATATTAAAGCGATTAATAAAATAAGCTATTTCAATAAAACTAGCCATAGAGGCTCCAATCATAATTAGATGATCATCTTCTTTTTTATAATGAGCGATAAAACTGGATTTTTGTTTTCCTTGATTATAAAGTTCGCCCACAGTCTTATCCTCTTTAACTTTTTGTAATATTTCTTCAGAAACCCAAAATTTATTAAGTGCTATATGCTTCCTTGCAAGTTGGTGTTTTAAATTACTATTCAGGTCTTCGATAGTATCATCTAACGATACCGAAAGAATAGTCACATCAAATTGTTTCTCCACCAAGCTCTCATCACCCAATTCCTGATAAGCTATAAAAGCATCAGATACCTTTTTATTAAATTGATGAAGGTAATATTTTGGTAGAAAAAACTGACTTACCGCAAGTGAGATGCTAAATGTGATAATAACAACAAGGGTTATATAAATAGTTAATTTTGTTCCAATTTTTTGTTTCATTCCGTTGTGCTATATCCAACGCCCCGATGAGTTTGGATAATATCCTCCCCAATTTTTTCACGTAGACGTCGAATATGTGTATCTACCGTCCGCGGATCGCCCATGTACTCTATCCCCCATATTAAATCAAGCAGTTGATCTCGGGTTAAAATTTGTCTTCTATTTTGGCTAAATATACGTAAAAGCTCAAATTCAGTCTTTGTTAAAACCAATTCTTTTCCATCTCTCCATACACGTTTGGTTGAAATATCAAATGATACATCGTTTATTTGTTGAATGGATTCCATTTGCAACAATTTTTTTGCCCTCATTAATAAAACTTTTGGATAAAATGGTTTATTTACATAATCATCAGCGCCATCAGACAATGCAATAAATTCATCTTCTCCAGTATCTCTGGCTGTCAGTATTAAGACTTTAATTTTTTGAGTCCTCTTCATTTCGCGGCAAACTGTAATCCCATCTTTTTCTGGCATCATCCAATCCAAAATGGCCAAATCAATTTTTTCATTATAGAAAATATCAAGTGCCTCTGAACCATTTGTAGCCGTAAATACCGTAAACCCTTCCTTTTTGAAATAACTTTGTAAAATCCTTAGCATATCTAGTTCATCATCAGCGATAAGTACATTCATTATATTTATCTCCTAATTATCATATTTACCTAACTTATACTGTTCTATAATAGCAATTAATTTTTCAGGATACTTAGGATCTGTGGAATAATGGTTTTTTTTCAAAGCATGGGCTGCTTCTTGATAATTTGCTGCCGCAAGAACATCATAATATTGTTCCTTATTCCAACTCGTTCCGTCTAAAAATAATTTAGTATGGTCAATTAATGCACTTTTCAAATCGGGATAAGCTCTGAATTCAGCTTCTATTGTATAACTTTTATTATTTTCATATTCGATAGTTGGCATTTTTACTGACTTACCTTTGTAGCTACCTTTTATCCCAAATAAATTATTTGCCTTTACAGCTAATTCACTTTTGCCATAATTCGATTCTAGTATAGCCTGAGCTATTATTATACTCGGTAGTACTCCTCCTGTTTGCTGGTTTAATTTTACAGCTATAGGGGCGATTTCATCTATAAAATGCTGATTTTCTCTATTTTCTTTTTGAAATGGTCTTATAGAAAAAACTAAAAGTAAAGTTAAACTAACAACTAGTACAATTATTGACACTTTGAATTTTCTATATTTGTAGATGCTTTTCATTATATAACCTCTTTTTGAATGAATTTATTACATGTATTTTAAAAGAGGAATGTTACAGTCATTTGACAAAAAAATAATATGAGATGAAAAACCTTTAATACGATTAATGAATACTTTGCTCGCTTATTTCCATAAAAAACATACTAACATTAGTAGTACAAACCAAGGCCATGGTTTGTGCTACTATTTTTTTATAGTAGAAGTGAAGAAAAGCCGACCAGCCTCTGGG
>NZ_JBIWFC010000024.1:13823-72440 GCF_044762845.1 Lysinibacillus sp. NPDC096382 | reverse complement strand
GCCAGCGTTCGTCCTGAGCCAGGATCAAACTCTCCATAAAAAGAAATTTGATTAGCTCAAATTGTTTTGCTGGCATCATGTTTGATGTCCAAAATATTGTTTCGTTCACTAACTCGAGGTTAGCTACTAAAAACTTTATTGATTACGTTTTGCTTGTTCAGTTTTCAAGGTTCATTAGTTTGTCGCATTTAAGTGACTTACTTTACTTTAACATAGTGTTGACTCTATGTCAATCATTTATGTTAGTAGTTTTTTTAGCTGTTGTTGTTTCGTAACAACGTTTATAAATATATCACCTTAATATTAAGTTTGCAAGAGATTTATTAAAATAAAACTATTCCAAATAAATCAATTATACCTCAGTATAATTGCGTCCGAAATCGGTCGGAGGCTTTAGGCCAACATGATGTTGGTTGGTTGGTCGCTCAGTCTTTTCCATAGGACGTGACAACGACTGAGTTCCTCTACAACTGAAAGGAGTTAAAGGGAGTTTCTTCTATAGAATATAATTCAACTACACATGAATGTTATACATTCTACATTTACATTATAAACAGTTAATTCAATTCCTCCTGATCTCTTATCAATAAGATTGTTTTATATTATAGTTTTTAATTCTTCAATAAGAAAAGCACCTACAATTGTTAGTCAACAATTGAGGTGCTGTTTATCTTTCTATTGTGTATTTATATTTAGCGTACCCATATAAAGTATGCAAGGAAAACAAAGAACAATCCGTACATCATAGGATGAATTTCTTTTTTACGACCCGCTAAAAGCATTGTTATTGGATAGAAGACAAAGCCTATTGCAATACCAGTAGCAATTGAGTAACCAAGAGGCATCATGATTACAGTAAAGAAAGCAGGTACTGCAATTTCGAATTTATCCCAATCAATTAAACGTAATGAAGATACCATCAGAACACCTACAATAACTAGAGCTGGCGCTGTTACTGCTGGAGTTACTACAGCGAGTAATGGTGAGAAGAATAATGCGACCAGGAATAGTATTGCCGTTACAACAGCAGAGAAACCTGAACGAGCACCTGCAGCTACACCAGAAGTTGATTCAACATATGCTGTAGTTGTTGATGTACCAAATAAAGAACCAATTGTTGTTGCAAGAGCATCAGCCATCAATGCACGGCTTGCACGTGGTAATTTATTATCTTTTACTAATCCCGCTTGTGTCGCAACTGCCATTAAAGTACCTGCTGTATCAAAGAAATCTACAAACAAGAATGTTAAGACAACTACTAAAAATTTAACGTTTAATAATGAATCAAAGTCATTAAAAATTGGTTTTAAAGCTACCATAAACGTAGAATCTACACTTGGAATTGCTGAAACAACTGCTGTAGGAGGTACAATGACACCTGTAATCATACCAACAACTGCTGTTATAACCATCCCTAAGAAAATACCAATACTTCGTAGTTTAATAATAAGAATAATTGAAAGGACAATCCCGAATACAGCTAGTAAAGTTGAACCAGAGAATGTTCCTAAAGTAACCAATGTAGCTGGGCTAACAACGATAATCTTAGCTCCTTGTAACCCTACAAATGTTATAAACAAACCAATTCCTGCTGAAACCGCATATTTAAGTTGGACCGGAATTGCATTAATGACTGTTTCACGAATACCTGTTAACGAAAGAATGATAAAGATAACACCTGAGAAGAAAACACCTGTTAAACCAGTTTGCCATGGAATACCGTACGCTCCAACTACAGTGAAAGCAAAGAATGCGTTTAAGCCCATACCAGGAGCAAGTGAAATTGGGAATTTGGCGAAAATACCCATAATCAGAGAACCGACTGCAGCTGCTAATGCTGTAGCTACGAATACAGCTCCTTTATCCATTCCTGCATTTTCTAACATACCAGGGTTAACAGCTAAAATGTAAGCCATAGCAAGGAATGTTGTAATACCACCTATTATTTCGCGGCGATAATTAGTTCCTAATTCATCGAACATGAAATACTTTTTCATTTTAAAGAAATCCTCCGTATGGTCGTCTTCAATATCGAAAACAAAAAAAACACGCTGACTACTCTACTAGTCGCATGTCTACGATACATTTCATCACCATTACTATAGCGTGAAATCAATTAGTGTCTATATATTGGTATATATAACTAAAATCGTAGTCAAGTTATTTACGGTAACTTGGTAGAAACTCACGGGCCTTATCCCCGACATTATACGACGACATATTTAATTTACAATCAATATATCATTTCACTTTTCAGATTTCAACCCTATTTCCGAACATTTTTTATAAAATCTACACGAAAGTTCGTGTAAAATCCTTATTTAATGTTCACATTATAAGAAATCGTTGCATAAATAGGTCAAGACTGAACGTTTTAGCGATAGTTATAAAATAAAAAATCCCCTAGAACTCAATCGAATTCTTGAGGATATTAATAGAGCTCCCTTGAGCAACATATGTTTAGTTCATCACTTTACTTTGCAAGAGCTGAACTCTTTTTTCTAATTTTTGTTTCCAATCTTCTGCTAATGCATCAACTACTTGTATACGTTTCATCGCAAGTGCGTCTTTGTTTTTAAAATACACTTCGTTGCAATGTAAAACTGAAATACCTTCAGGGTGCTTTTCCACTAATTCAATTTTTGAATCTGCACAGATTGTCCCTTCTTCCAGTACACGAGCAAGGAAGCCCGTATAACCTGTTTCAATTAAACGTTTAAGTAAAATGTTCGCCTCTGCATATTTATCAATCGTACTACAAGGTACACGTCCTTGGGTAACTTGGATGACAGCATCACCTATTTTATAAATATCACCAATACAAATATCCGCTTCCAACATATTCGTTACTGTTAAGTTTTCACCGAATGCTGCTGTCGGCAACGGTTTACCAAGTTCCTGTTCCCATTGTATGTAATGCTCCGCAGGATATAAACAAACGGCACGATCAGGACCACCATGATGTTTTTTATCTGCTACATCGTCTCCCTCAAATCCACGAGCAGACAAATATACTTCTTGTACTTTTCGTTTTTCAATCCCTGTAATCATTGAGCGCCCATTACTATAATGCAATTCTTTCGGCATACCAATAGCAAGTGTGTGAATCATCGCTTTATTTTTTTCCATTTCCGTCCCTCCTAAACTAAACAACGACATAGAGTCCTATTTATATTCATTAGTTTACTATACCTAACGTTTCGAAAGTATTATCCTTAAACTAAAGAATTTCAAAAACTATAATTTATTGTGGCTTAACATCCTCTACTTTCTCAACTCCTAATTCCATAAAAATATACAATCAGTTTAACTTCTTCATCTGCTGAAAAGTAACTTAAACATGTATCCATCTCACCAGCTACTTCTGTACCTGTCGCTTCGCTTTCGCTATAGAAATAATTGCTGAAGTTAAACACCAATTGAAAATCTTTTTTTGATGGTGTGAAAACTGTAGCTTTAAATTTACTGAATCAACGTTGTAACAAAACCTATTAATTTTGCAACAAAACGAAAACTCGTCGTAAGTTCCGAGAAGTGTTGTTACGATTAAAACAGGAAGGAGATCCACATGAAATTCAACTACATTTGGAAAAACAATCAATCATCTTCTGAAATTAAGATTATCAGTAATCCATCGAATAAAGAATTGCTATCGACAATTGAACAGCAATTTTTTCAATCTACAACATTAAGCGCAACAGATCTCAAAACAAATCGTCAGGTTATGATTGAACTCAATAACATCGAGGCAATTGAAGCATCTGGTCATTTCACCAAAGTCTTTTTATTAAATGGTACAGAACTATTGCTGAATAAGATTTTAAAAGAATTATCTTACTTGGAATCTTTCGGATTGGTTAGAATCAATAATTCTATGATTTTAAATTTGCATCAAATACGCTCATTTGCTTCGGGAAGTCATGCTAGATTGGAAGTTATTACAAAACAACAAAATAAGTATATTGTCAGTAGACATTATGCAAAATCTATTAAGGAGAAATTAATATGATAAAAGACTTAAAAAACAGCTTTTTATACGTTTCATTTTTGGGGTTGATTTGGATTGTTTTTTTAATTACCATTTTTAATCTTCACGAAGAAATAGTCAACTTTCTTTACATTTGGAATTTAATTGGTATTAGCGTACTAATGGGGATTGTTTTTGGTATAGCTTATCCATATTTGTGGAACTACTCAACATTAAAAGTAACATTTAAAATTGCTATTAGTACTGTTTTGAATTTTTTCTGTGGCATAGGAAGTGTATATCTTTTTTCACTGAAAGTATTTGCAATTATTAAACCTTATTTATTGCTAATTTTATTGATAACGTTGATTGGTCATATCATCGGATTTTATTTTTTCTCAAAATATGAAAATAAAAAAATAGCGGATAGTTTGAACAGATCACTTGAAGATTAAGGAGACTGAAATGAACTTCAATACTAGCTTACAAGTACTATTAAATGATATTGCTCAGAAACAAAGGAAGGGGCTTCCTTTTATAATGGCCTCAATATTTATTTGGGGAGTTATCACAGTAATCGCGTTACTGCCTTTAGATTTAATGATAAAAAATATAGGTATTTTATCTTGCGGTGCATTGTTGTTTCCTGTGTCAATTCTTTGTGCCAAAATATTAAATGTTGATTTATTTTATAAAGAAAATCCATTGATTAATGGACTATTGATTGCAACAAACAATCAAATTTTATATTTAATTATTTGTATCCTTCTTTTAATTAAAGCACCTATGTGGGTCTTACCTGTATATGCAATTATTTACGGTGCACATTTGTTACCGTATTCATTCTTTTATCAATCAAAAAGTTATCGATATAGTTCAATAATTATTTGTATAGCGATTTTGATAAGTATAATTTTCTTCCATTTAAATATTATTTTTGTCTCGTTAATCGTAGAAATTGGTGTACTTTTCTTATTTTTAATGCTAAAAAAAGAAATAAAAAGCTAGTCTGAAAAAAATCAGACTAGCTTTTTATTCAAAATCAAATGAGGGGATTATTCCCACTCAATCGTTGCAGGTGGCTTAGATGTAATATCATACAGCACGCGGTTAACGTGTTTTACTTCGTTTACTAGGCGGACAGAGATTTTCTCTAGTACATCCCAAGGAATGCGCGCCCAGTCAGAAGTCATACCGTCGATAGATGTTACTGCACGGATACCGATTGAATAGTCATACGTACGTGCATCGCCCATTACGCCAACTGAACGGATGTCAGGTAATACCGTGAAGTATTGCCAGATGTCGCGATCAAGACCAGCTTTTGCGATTTCCTCACGTAGGATGAAATCAGATTCGCGTACGATTTCTAGTTTTTCTTCTGTTACTTCACCAAGTACACGGATTCCTAGACCTGGACCTGGGAATGGTTGACGCCAAACGATTTTTTCGTCAAGGCCAAGCTCTAATCCTAGTGCGCGCACTTCGTCTTTAAATAATGTGTTAAGTGGCTCAATTAATTGGAATTGCATGTCTTCTGGAAGACCACCAACGTTATGGTGAGATTTAATAGTTTGTGCAGTTGATGTTCCAGATTCAATGATATCTGTGTAAAGCGTACCTTGTGCTAGGAAGTCCATTCCTTCAAGTTTAGCTGCTTCTTCATCGAATACGTAAATAAATTCGTTACCGATAATTTTACGTTTTTGCTCTGGATCAGAAACGCCCGCAAGTTTACCCATGAAACGTTGACGTGCATCAATTTTAATAAGATTCATGTCGAAGTCTTCTGTAAATGTTTTCATAACTTGCTCAACTTCACCTTTACGGTTTAAGTTGTGGTCAACGAACATACAAGTTAGTTGGTCGCCAATTGCTTTATGAATTAGCACAGCAACAACTGATGAGTCTACACCGCCAGAAAGTGCACATAATACTTTTTTGTCGCCTACTATTTCGCGGATTTTTGCGATTTCAAGTTCAATGAAGTTTGCCATTGACCAATCGCCTTTTGCTCCACAAATGTCGAATACGAACTGACGTAATAAGTCGTTACCGTATACAGAGTGACGTACTTCCGGGTGGAATTGTACTGCATATAGTTTACGTTCTACATTTGCCATTGCAGAGATTGGGCAAGCAGCACTTGTTGCGATTACTTCAAAACCAGCAGGTACTTCTGTTACATGGTCTCCATGGCTCATCCAAACGATTTGTTCAGTTGGTAAGTTACCGAATAATTTGTTTGAAGCTGTTACTTTAATTTCTGCTTTACCATATTCGCGTGTTTCAGCACCTTCAACTTTACCACCTTGCGTATGTGCCATTAATTGCATACCATAGCAAATACCTAAGATTGGTAAGCCTAATTCGAAAATAGCTGGGTCTACATGGAAGGCATTTTCGTCATAAACTGAGTTTGGACCACCTGAAAAAATAATGCCTGTTGCGTTCATACCTTTAATTTCTTCAGCTGTAATCGTATGAGGATGTAACTCACTGAAAACACCAAATTCACGGATACGACGCGTAATCAATTGGTTAAATTGGCTACCGAAATCAAGAACGACGATTTTTTCTTGCTCTAATAAAGGGCTTGCTGACAATATATCCACCTCTTCTACTATTTTTAAAGGACTTTTCATATGTTCAAAGAAAAACGCGTATGAAAGTAAAACCTTCCTACGCGTTCATAAGCTCTAATTTATAAAGGCGAATGCGTAGCAAAGAAAAGTGATTTACTAATTACTAACCTTCTCACCTAACCAAAACATTCACCTTCATAGAGAAATCATTTACGGTGATTTCGTAGAAACATCCGAACCTTATTATCGAACTTATATGAAAGCAATCCTCATCATATATAATTTTTTTCATTTTACTCTTTGTACCCATCAAAATCAACTGATAGTGCGATTGATTAAATTTTCCCAACTTTCTTTCAGTTCCATAAAATCAACCTCTTGTTTATCCTTACCATAAATATGTTGTTCATATACAGCAGTTAGTTTTTGCATCTCTTCTGTCTCTAGCGACTCATCTACTCTTGTAGCAAATGCACGTAATGTTTCGCCATCTTTCCGGCGTAATCCAATACGAGATAATTGCTTCGTTAAAACATGATATGAAGCATCAAAATTTGTCCAGTCCGCTTCTTTTTTACGAAATGCTCGTACTTGCATTTTAGGTATCCACGTTTTACGTTGCATAAACAAAGCAATGCTTGCGATGACCATCAAAATGCCTAGAGCAATCCATACATAAGTAAGCTTTTTCATCCACGTCCAAACAGAATCAAAACTAAACGACGTTGAGCTAGATGTTTCTTTCTTCGGCTCTTGTTCTTTCTTCTTTGGTTGCTCTTGTTTTTTTTCTGGCTGCAGTACTTGCTCCTGCTGAGGAGTGTCTTGCTCCATATCATAATTGATATTCATATTTCTAGAAAATCCAATTGTCGGTTCAAACTCCATCCAGCCTGTTCCAGGTACATATGCTTCGACCCATGAGTGTGCATTATCATTTGTAATTTGATACTCCTGTAAACCATCTGTTATTCGACCAGGCTTGCCCGGTGCGAAGCCTTTTACCCAACGTGCGGGTATCCCCGCTGAACGTAGGAGGACCACCATTGATGTTGAGAAATTATCACAGTAGCCAACTTTAGTATCAAATAAAAACTGATCAACATAATCTTGTCCCTCAGCCGGAATTGCTACTTCTTTTTTATCGTATCTAAAGCCGTGAGATGAAAAATAACTTTCAACTGCTTTTATTTGATCATATACTGAAGCCTTATCGTGTGTGATTTCTTTCGCTAAATTCACTACACGTGGCGGAACTGTATTTGGCAATTGTAAAAAACGATTAAAGGAAGGATCTAATGTTTCTAACGTAGATGTTTTAGACATTTGAAGCTGCTTCATGCTATATTCTGGCTCACTATAAGAAATCTTATAGTTAGACAATAATTTTGATTCACCATTCTGTTGTTCTATTGCTATTTTTTCAGTGCGTTCATCCTGAATAAACAGCGGTGAATCTTGGGCAGAAACAGATATCATACCATACGTTTGCAATAAAAATGGCATTGGAGTAGCAATGTCTATTTGAATTTGACGTTCTTTTTCTAAAGATCCAACTTGTAACGAAGTTTGAATAGGGGTATTTGTTTGGTAAACATTTTTGCCAAAGTTCCCCTTCGAAAGAATCCAACCCTTCGAAGTATAAGTGTCCTTTGTATCTATACGCCAATAATGACGATCACGAGAAGTTGCCGTAAAAATTAGCGTATTATCACCTTGAAACGGTCCTCCTAATCGGCTATCATCCTCGCTGTAACCAACTGTTTTTGCACCTGTTCCAAAGCCCCCTTGCCCTGCAACTCCTTTAATAAAAGGCACTGGATCAGCCCATGTTGGTCCTGTCTTAGGTAAAAAGAATGCCACTGAACTAACGAGCATTACCGAAACGATCATTGGAATAACCAGTTTCCACTTTCCTATTACATTGCTCGGTGCATCTGTTTGAAGCCATAAGCTTTTAACAAAAAGCAAACCTGTCATTATTAATCCAAGCACAAGTACTTTAACAATCGCTACCTTTCCATCATAGTCACTAAACGTATCTAGTGTGGCAATAAAGAATACAGTTAACGCGAAGAAATAGAATATATTTTTCCGCACAGTTATCCAGTGATGAATTAGGTATATTAACATCCAAATAAGCGCAAGGAATAGCACCGTTCTAAATGAATCCGAAACTTGTCCAAAATCGCCCGAAAGAATGGTCGTCATATTCCATTTCCACTCATGTATTAAAAATGGTATTGTCTGTCCTGAAAAAAAGGGACTTTCACTATAAACAAACACTATAAACCAAGTAATATAACCAAATTTCATTAATCCCGTCAATATTGGATGTACTTGAAATAAGCTGAGTATCAATGCTAGACCGATAAACACTAAAAACAAATGAACCAAGCCTGTATTCGTCAGCTGCATCACAGGAATAAGCCATTCACGTAAAATTAGAAAAATTATTACGTATGCTATTGCTAATTCTATAAAATTTCCTAGTGATTTTTTCACGGCTTCATCACCTCCGTGAACAGATGGTAATAATCTGTTGGATTTACATGTACAACATGAATTTGTCTATAACGCTTCGCCAACTCTGTTTGCATAGGTGGTTGCTCCGCTACTACAAAACAAATACAGCTTTTCACCATATTGGCTAAAGAATGAAGTAATTCATCTGATACTTCACTCGTAACATACAGTAATGTTGCAATACGCTTAAACACTTGCTGATCTCGTAATTGAAATTTGACCGTTTCAGCAGGTTTTATAGCAGCTAAATGATGCATTACTTGATCTAGCTGCTTATTACCTTGGATAATCGGAAACACCTTCGTGTTCGAACCGGCTGAAATAAATGAGATATCTCCACGTTCTCCGACAATTGTTTGTAGCATCGAAGCTACAAGCTCAATTTTTTCTTCAAATAACGGAGATTGTCCAGCATGGAGTACCAACATTAACTCCTGCGATTGACGATCTTCAAATTCCTTAGATTGCAATGTTTGTGTTTTCGCAAATGATTTCCAGTGAATCCACGAAAAACGATCACCTGGAACATACTCACGTAAGCCAACAGCCATAGATGTATCCTTAACAATTGAATAAGGTGACATCATTGTACCAACATCAAATTTTGTTTGAAGCGAGGCATATCTCATCTCGCGTACTCTCGGGTAAACTAAAATGACTTGTTCCTTTTCTGCCGTAACTCGCTTTTTTGCCCAGCCAAAAAAATCACAGAAAACAATAGTAACACCTAAGTAACGATGCTCGCCACGGGACATATTTTCCAACACGTAATCCCAGCTAAATTTTTTCCTGAAGCCAACGAACTTAATGCTATTCGTTCCTTGCACCCTCGATTGAACAAGGGCTTCACTGTTCACAAGTTCCTCCATCATCATATAAGCAAACGGAAAGCGTGTTTTTCGTTCCACGGTAATTGTAACCTTAGCAGATTGTCCACTCTCTACATGGGAAGGCTCAATTTTGCGTTCCACTAGTAAAATATCTTCTTTCACCAGTAAAAAAATAAATGCGTATAACAAAAACGGACTAACTGAAAAAAACACAAACCAGCTGACAAACCCACCTTGGAACATGGCATAACAAAACGTTATGATCATTAACAAAGATACTAATAAGAAATGTTTACTTTTCTCTATTAAAGCTCGCCATTTCTTCATTGCTCTGCAAACCTCTTTGTCGGCACAGGTGTTTTCGCAATAATTCGCTCAATAATTTCCTCTGCCGTAACGTTATCGTAACGAGCATCTGGTTTTAATACTAGACGATGGCTAAAAACAAATGGTACTAAATATTGAACATCATCAGGAGTAACATAGCTACGCCCTTTTATAAATGCATAAGCTTGTGAAGCTTTCATTAAAGCAATCGTTGCGCGAGGACTTACGCCTAAATATACATAGCTATTTTCCCTTGTTTGAGTCGCTAGTTCGACCATATAGTTTTTGACCGAATCTTCAACATACACACCCTGTACGAGCTCCTGCAATTCATTTAATTGCGCAACTGTTAGCACCGCTTCAATTTTTTCAATTGGTTTACCATGTTCAGCACGACGGAGAATTTCCACTTCATGTCCTCTTGAAGGATAGCCCATTTTTATTTTTAGTAAGAAACGGTCTAGCTGTGCTTCTGGTAACGGATATGTTCCTTCATGCTCAATTGGATTTTGAGTGGCCATAACGAAAAATGGTTGATTGATTGTTAAGGTTTTACCATCAATCGTGACAGATGCTTCCTCCATCCCCTCAAGTAAAGCAGATTGTGTTTTAGGAGACGTACGGTTAATTTCATCAGCTAAAATGACATCTCCCATAATCGGACCAGGTCGAAACTCAAACTCCAACGTTTTTGGATTATAAATAGATACTCCTACAACATCAGACGGTAATAAATCAGGTGTAAATTGAATCCTTTTAAACTGTGCATCAAAGGATTTTGCCAGTGCTCGCACCATCATCGTTTTACCAACACCTGGTACGTCCTCAAGCAAGACATGCCCTCTTGCCAGTAATGCTACTATGCTGAGCTCTGCAACCTCTCTTTTGCCTATCATTACTTTTTCTATATTTTCTAATACATCTTGTATTTGTGAATTCATAAATCAAAAACCTCCTATTTCATTTTCAGCAATTGTTCGAATTGCATGACAACTTATTTAAGAATAACGAAATATGTTTAGTAACACAATTAGTATGAAACACACATCTATTGCTCCATCACTATAGCTTGAGCACATAGCGGGAAAACTAATAATACTTCAGCATGAAAAAGAAGGCTTGTCTGAATACAATTCAAACAAACCTATCTTTTAGTATAACGTTATTACCTATCAAAATGTTACAGATTTAATTTTTTTAACCATAAATTCTCTAACGAAGATGAATTTTCTTGTAAAAATATTTCTTGTAGATCACCGGAAATAAGTATGTTTCCTTCATGTAAAACTAACACATCGTCCGCTATTTCCTCCGCAAAAGCAAGCAAATGCGTAGAAAAAATTACAGTACAGCCCTTTGCTTTTTCCTCTAGCATCATTTTTTTCAACTCCGCAATCCAAAAAGGATCAAGACCATTCGTAGGCTCATCTAAAATAAGCAAAGAACCGTCACCAAGTAAACTTTGAGCGAGATTAAGCCGTTGACGCATCCCCTTTGAGAAATGCTTCACTTTTTGCTTTCGAACATCCCATAAAGCTACGCGTCTCAGTACATCTTCCTGTTCCTTTTTGCCAATTTTCTTTAAAGAGGCAAGTAGTTGCAAAATTTCTGCAGCTGTTAACATAGACGGAAAGTCCACATCGTCAGGCATATATCGAATAGCTTGTGGTTTATGCCATATTATTTCTCCTGATTTTTGCTTTTCTTGCCCAGTTAGCAGGCGAATTAAAGTACTCTTTCCAGCACCATTTCCTCCTACAAGCGCTAAAATACGCCCATCCTGTAAAGAAAAGGAGGCTTCATGAAGACCTCTATTATTATCATAGATATTCGATAACTTCTTTGTTTCTAAAAGCACCATCTTCTTTCCCCTTTCTATCAATTATGCCTCGGCATAATTGCGTCCTGAATCGGCTTTGTGCTTAGGCCTGCATGAGGGCCAACACGATGTCGGTCATTTCGGTAATGCCACAGGACGTGGCGTTTTTACCGATGCAGGTCAGTTAGCCGTTATCGCATGGATGCGATGATTTTAGGCTAACATCCTTTAAGAACTTCTTCCCGATTCTGTGACATCCGCCGGAGGCTTTATCTTCTTTCACTGAAAGAAGATAAAAGTAAGTTAGTGTAAACTAATGGACATACTATCCAAAGCAATGTCACAGCTACGTATACTACGTAACCTAGTGGTGACGAATAAAACTGCGTTACGTTATAAAATGCTGGTCCAAGCACACTAGCCTGATCTGTAAAAATAAAGTAACCAAAGCGCAGCCACTCCACAGGATTAATATGTATCGCTATAATCGTCAGTTTTTGAAGAATATGCCCCGCCACGATCGTTCCAATAGCCATTAAAGCGTAAGAGATTAGCAATAAAAAAGTGGACCAAAATACAAGTGATAACGACAGTGCAAATAATCTTGTTTTTGCAAAAGCTCCCACAGCAATAGCCAATGACACAAAAATGAAGATACATAGCAAAGTTAGAATAATGAAAATAAATGGCAAACGTACTCCGCCAAGAAATCCACCAAGCGCTAAAATTACGCCAAACGCCACGACAATGACTAATAAAAAGGCAAGCACAGAGGCAATATACTTTCCTGCAATATATTGCGGACGTGTCATCGGATATGTCTTTAATAACGAAAACCAGCCTGATTCCACATCACCAGCGATGCTCATACTACCAATCGTTAAAATAAACAGAGGCAATAAAAACAACAATACATTTAAAAACGAAGCTGTCTGTCTTGTAAA
Organism: Lysinibacillus sp. NPDC096382; assembly: GCF_044762845.1. Classification (NCBI taxonomy): domain Bacteria; kingdom Bacillati; phylum Bacillota; class Bacilli; order Caryophanales; family Bacillaceae; genus Lysinibacillus; species Lysinibacillus sp. NPDC096382. Next base: position 59,445 of record NZ_JBIWFC010000024.1, on the reverse strand, counting down.
ACCCTCTACATCTGGTAATGCCATTTGCTGTATGACAATGATAGCTGTAAAAACGAATGTGAAAAGTATGCCTACAAGTTGCATCCAACGACTTCTGAGCATTTGCTTTAATTCTAGTTTAATAAGCATACTGTACATCACTTATGGATCCCCCATTTAAAATCGTGTAAATCCTTATAAGCAAGCAGCTGACCTTCTCCCTCTGTAGTCATCCACTCCTGTGCCGCTTCCTTCGAATCGAGCGCAACTACCCCATAATTCATCGGAGTCCAATAATCCTTGTTGTATACATAAACAGCGTTAAAAACATCAATCCATTCATTTTTTGCTGCATCTTTAATAAAGGCTGCTCCAATCTCACCTTCCCCATTCGCTTCGATATATTCCATTAGACAGCCAATATCATCAAAAATTTCATAATCACCATTCTTCAACGCAATCTGACCAGCATATGCATTGTGAACTATACTCATATTGCAAATTTTACAAACATCGGTTTCACTAACTATTTCACGAGGCTCATATGTTTTTTCACTACAGCCCATCAAAACACCACAACATAGCATTACAATCATCATCCATTTTTTCATTCTGTTATTCCTCTTTTCCATAGCCATAAACTACTTAATGTCAAGAATAATCCTACTAGCATTTGCACCACATTCATCTTGGTCTTCTCGTTCACATGCTTCGTCGCCAATTTGGGCGTATTATCAACAAGCATATTCTCTTCAGTTTTATTAATTTGCTGATCCAGCGATGTCAATAAAATGACGCTCGGAGATGCCACGAAATATTGGTAAACAGGCTGGCGTATCATCCATTGACCAAAGCTCGACACAGCCACATATGGAATATCACCGATACCATTGTCTTTTAAATCAATCCCTGAGTAATCATCATAATAATTACTTACTAGTTGAAAGCCTTGCTTATCGGAGCGAGCAGTTAAAATGTTACCTGTAAAGTTATTACTACTAGCCGTTGTGTCGTCACTTACCTTTGTACCTTCAATGGCTGTTTGGTTCATCTGAAAATCATTTGTTTCAATTTGGATATTTGAACTTTTCTGCATTGCCACACCAGTTCGGTTATTTTTAATCGTGTTATGTTTAATTTCGGCCTGTTGCACATCATACAGCAACATACCGTAGCCATTAAAATCAAAATGATTAGCTACTATATTATTCTCCAGGAATATGTCTGTCGTCATCATAATCATAAGGCCAGTCACATTCTGAGCATATGTATTGAAAAGTGCTTCAGCATCAGTTGTATACATAAAGTGTGTACCGTAACGACTACTCGTTACATTATTATGTTGAACAACAATATGCTTGACCTCTTCTACATATATTCCATCCTGCACTTGCTCAACAGTATTGCCTTCGATAGTGATGTCCTCACTCTTAAAAACAGCCACCCCATTACCTTTTTTGGAATAATGACCTTCAATACCAGTCACATTGATATTTTGTATACGTATATTTTTTGAGCGCTGTATATGGACACCTGTATGAACATCTTTAATTTGTAACTTTCGTAGCTCCAGTCCATCTACAGTACTAGCTACGATCGCTTTATTTTTCCCTGATAACTTTATATTTTCCACAGTGACATTAGTAGTGTTTTCAATTCGGAGTGAGGGATTGTCTCTTTCACCGATAAGTTCCGTTCCCTCTTCACCTTGTAGCGTTATCGGTTTTGTCACAATAAAATTACCTTGGTAACGACCAGCAGGAATATGAACGACTTCCCCAGGCTTTGCTATATTAATGGCCTCCTGTACATTAAAATCGGCGTGCACTGTCTGACTCATAAATAGAAAAAATAATAAGGCAAACCCTATTTTTTTCACCAATCCGCACCTCCCAGTTCAGCACGAAAAGACTAGAGGATTTCCCCCTAGTCCATTCGATTAATGACTATGACCATCATGATTCTTTTCTTCCATATGCATAGAATCAGATTCACCTTTTGCTTCTTTTTCAGCTTTTTCTTTCATTTTCTTTTTACGACGCTCTAACGCATCATCTTTAATTTTTTGTAATTCCTCTACATGTGCAGTTGGATTATCAGCAATATATTTGTCTGCATCCGCTTTATCTTTGAAATAAATATATCCCCAATTCATCGGAGATTTTAGGTCCGTTTTGACGATCGTTGCATCATCAACCTTTACCCAATCTTTCGTGATATAATCACGTACAAATTTTTCGTTCTTTTCATTATTTGCAACCTCGGCATTTACTAAACAGCCTATGTCATCATAAAAGGCAATTGTTCCATCCTCTTTTATTGCTTGAGTAGAGAATTCCCCCATATCTTCGTCCTTCAAATACACTTTCATATTACACATTTCACACATTGTACCTTCTTTTGGTTCTTGTAAACGTGGATCCACTAAAGAAGCGACTTGTGTAGTTTTATCCTTTGCTTCTGCTTCACTTGTTGTAACATCTTCTTGCTTAGACTCTTCTTTCTTAACTTGATCTTTTTCTGTACCACACGCCGCGAGTAAAAGTAATGTTGCAAGTGCAGGTAACCATATTTTTTTCACAATTGCTTCCCCCAATATTTCGTTTTTTCTGTTTCTATTACATACTTTACAGGTAAATTGTGAAATAAGTTAAAAATCGCTGTGAAGTATTGGAAAAATTACCTTGAATATTCATTGAACATCTTGACTTCAAATATTTTGAATAAAAAATATATACTTTCTATTTTTTATAACGCTATTCGGCAAAACAAGGGGTTGATTTCCGTTCCGGCTGGGCGCTTTCCTGGGGGCGTCCGATGAGCCGCTGATCCCCAGGAGTCGCCCAGCCTCCACTCCAATCAACCGCTTCACCAAGCATGTATCTTCTAGCATGCCATTCTAATTTAAACCGAACCTCGCAATGTATCTGTGCGAAAGCATAGCAACAGAAACAAATGATTTCTTGGTCTACAGAAAAGTGAGTAGCCTGGAACAATTCAAGGTCCTTCACAGTTCTTAAGATTTTATTGGCACCATTTGGGTTTTCAACACAAAAAACTCCCTACATCCTGAATGGAGTAGAGAGTTTGAGTATGTTATATAGACGAGCGGTAACTATTGAGAAGCTTCTTTTGCTTGCTGACAAGACTTAGCTTAACGGCAGTTTCATTTAATTCACTGCGTATTTGTAAATTGTACGCACTGTCCACATAACTAGCCGTTATTTTATTAGGACGTTGCTGCTGAATTTGTCTAGTCTTACTAATATGCTTTTTATCTTTATTCTTTTGCAGACTATTTTTAAACTGTTGTTTCCGGTTTTGTCCGAAATTATGACTTAAATCCCCAGCATGTAAATACTGTTGTTCGTTGCGAAATATACTACTAGTCGTCGAACTTACTCTAGAAGTCCTCATATATAATTACCCTCCTTTACTTTTTATCAACTTTGTAGGTATATATATCGACATTATATGCTCGAACTTAATAATACAGAACCAAATTAATCAATTATGCCTTGGCATAATTGCGTCCGGAATCGGCTTTGCGCTTGCACAAAGCACTCCATTTCGATTCCGTGACATCCGCCGGAGGCTTTAACTTCTTTCAGCATATGGGACACCCGTTGAAAAGTGACTTAAACTCTCATTCATATCACCACCTATAAAGGTTGGAGGCTTTTGCTGAAAGAAGTTAAAAAAGAGAGAAAAGAGCTATAAGAAAAAGTGTTTCTCACTATTTCTTATAACTCTTTTCCCAAATATTTATTTATTAATAACCAAAAATTAGAAATCATATTTATTAAAACGTATTCCATTATATAGGCTGATTGGAGTGGAGGCTGGGCGACTCCTTGGGGATTAGCAATAAAGGAACGAAGGCTAAAAGCATCACGTCCTGTGATAACGCCTTCGTGACCAACATCGTGTTGGCCCGAGACCCTGGAGCGAGCAACGCGAGTGAAGCGGCTCATCGGACGTCCCCAGGAAGCTCTGCTCTGCGCGAAAGCGAAGCGTCAGCGGCAAAGCGCCCAGCCGGAACGGAAATCAACCCCACGCTATGTTGATAGCTATAAATTACTTCCAAAAATCATCAAATATAGTAATTGGCATATGGCGTTTGTGTTGTGAACGTAAATAATGCCCTTCCAATGTTTTACGAGCATCTTCAGGGATTTCCTTCCCCTCCAAATAATCATCAATTTGGTCATACGTTAAACCAAGAGCTACTTCATCTGGTAATGAAGGACGATCTTCCTCTAAATCTGCAGTTGGTACCTTTAAATATAAGTGCTCCGGGCAATCAAGCGTAGCTAGTAACTGCTTACCCTGACGCTTGTTGAGACGGAAAATTGGCATTAAATCCGCACCACCATCCCCAAATTTTGTGTAAAAACCTGTAATTGCCTCCGCAGCATGATCGGTACCTAACACAACAGCATTATTCATAGCAGCAATAGAATACTGCACCTTCATTCGCTCACGTGCCTTTTCGTTCCCTTTAGCGAAATCGCTTAGTTCAATACCCGCATTCGTTAATGTTCTAACACTTGCATCGACTGCATCTTTAATGTTGACCGTATAAGTCTTCGTAGGTTTTATATAGTCAAGCGCATCCTGACAATCCTTTTCATCCGCTTGCACACCATATGGTAAACGAACAGCCCAAAATGAGTACTTCGCTTCTCCCACCTCGGCATTTAATTCATCGACTGCAAGCTGCGTTAATTTTCCAGTTAACGTGGAGTCTTGACCACCTGATACCCCAAGAACAAATCCCTTTACAAAGCTATAGCGACGCGCATAGTCCTTTAAAAAATTAATGGATTTGCGAATCTCTTCCTGCGCATCAATAGTAGGTAACACACGTAATTCCTTAATGATTTCTTGCTGTAATGTCATTTTGTCCTTCACTCCTTACACTTTACAATCGATTGACCATTTCACTTACTTCTTCAATATTACGCATTTTATTATTCCAGCATTTTTGGCTTAAATCGACTGGGTATTCCTCAGGATTCATGGCACGTTTATATTCATCCCATAACAACTCTAAATTATTAGCTGCATAATCGCGCATTTCTTCCAAAGTAGGATTTTGATAATGTATTGCACCATTTTTAATCACATGTTGATGTAAATTCTTAGCTTCAAAGTTCGTTACAAATTTTGATACGAATGTATGAACAGGGTGGAACATTTTAATTCTTTCCTCTGATTGAGGACTTTCATCTTGCATAGTGATGTAATCTCCCTCTGCCTTGCCATTCTTTCGATCAATAATGCGATATACATGTTTAAGACCTGGCGTCGTTACCTTTTCAGCATTCGCAGAAATTTTAATCGTATCTTCTAATTGCCCATCGTTATTTTCAATAGCGACCATTTTATACACAGCCCCTAAAGCTGGTTGGTCATATGCAGTAATGAGCTTTGTACCAATTCCCCACACATCAACTTTTGCACCTTGAGCCTTTAAGTTTAAGATCGTGTATTCATCTAAGTCATTTGATACGATAATTTTAGCGTTTTGGAATCCTGCCTCATCTAACATACGACGTGCTTCTTTTGACAAGAAAGCTATATCCCCACTGTCTAGTCGAATTCCAATAAAATTAATTTTGTCTCCAAGTTCTTTAGCCACTTGGATCGCTGTTGGCACACCCGATTTTAACGTATTGTAAGTATCTACAAGGAATACGCAATCACGATGACGTTTTGCATAGGAGTGAAATGCATCATAATCATTTTTATAGGCTTGTACAAGTGCATGTGCATGTGTACCCGATACTGGAATATTAAAGAGTTTACCTGCTCGCACATTACTAGTTGAAGCAAAACCACCAATAAACGCCGCACGCGTTCCCCAAATTGCTGCGTCCATCTCCTGAGCGCGTCGTGTACCGAACTCCATCGCTACTTCATTTTTTATAATTTGTTTAATACGACTAGCCTTTGTTGCAATTAAGGTTTGGTAATTCACAATGTTAAGTAATGCAGTTTCAATTAGTTGCGCTTCCACTAAAGGTGCTTCAATGCGGATAATTGGTTCATTAGCGAAAACAGTTTCTCCTTCCACCATAGAGTACATATCCCCTGTAAAGCGGATATTTTTTAAATATTCGATAAAATCCTCTTTATAACCAACCTCTTCACGCAAATATGTTATGTCCGAATCAGTAAAACGAAAATCACGTAAATATTCAAGAATTCTCTCTAATCCCGCAAAAATTGCATAACCATTGCCAAAAGGTAATTTTCTAAAATATAGTTCGAAAACCGCTTTTTTATTATGTATACCATCAGCCCAATAAGATTCTGCCATATTGATTTGGTACAAATCAGTGTGTAGCGCTAAGCTATCATCTGCATAGTTTGATCTCACAAGAAACCCCTTCTTCCGGTTTGATAATTAGTCCTAGTATACACTATATATCCAAATTCTTGCGTATTACATCCTCCAACTATAATGTTAGGTTTCCTTACATTAATAATCAGAAAATTTAGAAACATTCACATTTTAGACACACTTTTTAATACCGCTTTCATTCCCCTTTTAAAAACATTTTCAGCAAACTATTACGAAAGTCGAAATATTACATGTAACAAAACATAACATGAATATTCAAATAATTATTGCGCCATTTTTCATAGCGCCTTAACATGTAAATTAAATTTATTCAAGGAGCTGATATTGATGAAAAAAATAGAAGCAATCATCCGTCCTGAAGTTTTCGGAGCGGTCAGGGACGAACTTGCACAGGAAGGAATTGCAGGGCTCAGTGTTTCAGAAATTGCTGGCTGCGGTCGTCAATTAGGGCGTACAGGATTATTTCGTGGAAATACTTACGAAATTGAATTTTTGCCAAAGTTGAAATTAGAAATGATTGTTGATGATGAAAAAGTAGATCCCATTGTTGAAGTTTTATTACGTAAGGCAGCAACCGGTAAGGTCGGGGATGGTAAAATCTTCATTTATCCAATAGAACAAGCAATTCGTATCCGTACAAAAGAAGTCGGATCAATTGCAGTAGAATAAGGGGGCGATATATATGGATGAAATAACATTATCTATAAATTTAGTTTGGATGATGCTCGGTACAATTTTAGTATTCTTTATGCATGCAGGATTTGCGATGGTTGAAGCGGGCTTTACACGCTCAAAAAACGCAGTCAATATTATTATGAAAAACTTCCTAACGATATCACTTGGTGGCATTGTCTATTTTCTCTGTGGTTACGCTATTATGTTTGGTGATTCAGTTGGCGGTATCTTCGGTACAAGTGGCTTTGCCTTAAATGGTGTAGATGATCTTTCCTTCTTTATTTTCCAAACGATGTTTGCAGCAACGGGAGCAACGATTTTATCTGGAGCAGTAGCAGAACGTACTAATATTTTTGCTTATATTGGTGTCATTATTCTCATGTCGTCACTTGTTTATCCTGTTGTTGGTCACTGGGTTTGGAGTGGTCATGGATGGTTAACAAATCTCGGTTTTATCGACTTCGCTGGATCTACCGTTGTACATTTAACAGGTGCAGTGGCGGCATTTGTAGCTGCGGTAATGGTCGGTCCACGTCTCGGTAAATATGAAAATGGTCGTGTTAACATTATTACAGGACATAGTATTCCATTAGGAGCTTTAGGCGTATTTTTACTTTGGTTTGGCTGGTTTGGCTTCAATGGTGCCTCCACATTAGCTGCTGATCCTAAACTTGTTCCGAGCGTAATAGCAAATACATTTTTCGCTGCTGCTGCTGGAGTTGTGGTTACTGCCCTTTATACGAAATTTCGATATGGTCATATCGATGGCTCACTCACATTAAACGGTGCTTTAGCAGGACTTGTGAGTATTACCGCTGGTGCAGCTAATGTTAGTATTTTTGGTTCACTCATTATCGGATTAATGGCTGCTCCATTATTGGTCGAGAGCGTTCGCTTCATTGAATGGAAGTTAAAAGTCGATGATCCTGTTGGTGCAATCGCTGTCCATGGTATCTGTGGTATTTGGGGTACTCTAGCAGTTGGCTTGTTTGATATTGGTGGTCAAGGATTATTTTATGGAGGAGGTTTCGGCCAATTAGGAGTGCAAGCCATTGGGATTTTTGCTACCCTCGCTTGGGTTAGCGTTTCAGTAGCAGCTGGTTTACTTATTATAAAAGCATTTGTGCCATTACGAGTTTCTGCCGAAGAAGAAGTCACTGGCCTAGATGTCATTGAACACGGTGCTCCTGCTTATGAGTTTCAGGATATTTTCAAAGGCTCTGCAGTGCGGGGAGAAACATTTGCTCATCGTTTAACTCATTTCGGTAAAGCAAATAACAATGTCCAAGAAGACCATGTATAGTATTTAATGAACTTCATCTTCTTAAATACTAAAAAACAAGAATCTGCAATCTCTTCGGCAAACTGTTTCCCAAAAGATTATGCAGATTCTTGTTTTATGCTCTCTCTAGCTCCAATAAAAATTCTTTCATAGCTAGTCCACTACGAAAACCTGTTAGCTTGCCATCTTTTCCAATTACACGATGACAAGGAATAATTGCTAATACCGGGTTGGCACCAATTGCACTGCCTACAGCTCTTACTGCTTTCGGATTTCCGATACGGTGTGCAATATCTGAGTACGTTGTCGTTGTACCATATGGTAGCTCCTTCAAAGCATCCCAAACCGCTAGTTGAAATGGTGTCCCCTTGACATGTACTGGTACATCAAATTCAATGAGCTCTTTATTAAAATAAGCCGTTAATTGCTTAGCATATGGCTGTAACTTTTCTTTATTCTCTTCAAAGCGGTAGCCTTTAAATGGTTTTTTTGCCCAAACTTCTACCTCTTCAAATGGTGCATTCGGAGTTGCTATATATACAAGACCTTCATCTGAAGCAACGATATACATATTACCTTGTGCATATGTTAATGTATCTACATATAATACATCCATTCTCTAACCCCCTTAACTTAATTATTATCCACTGCCTGTAAATAACTTTAGAATCCCTTTGTTTCATGCTACAGTTATTTTACCTATTAGTATAAAGGAGTTTTAACTTTATGAATACTTCATATGAGCCTGCCATTCACTTTCAACAGGTCACCTTTTCATCGAATGACAAGATGATAATAAAATCGATTACTGGTTCATTCCCAAAAGGAAAAATCACTACATTAGTCGGCCCTTCAGGTGCCGGCAAAACAACCCTACTTAAATTGTGCAATGGACTATCATCTCCTACAGATGGTCAAATATTAATTGATAATCAAGACATTTCTACTTACGAGCCGACCGCTTTAAGAAGGTATGTGAGTATGGCTCTTCAAGCAGCCCCAATGATAGAAGGAACCGTATTTGACAATCTTGCACTCCCTCGTTCGTTGCAAGGAGAAAAGCTTACAGAGCAAGAAGCTATCCAATATTTACGAGACGTTGGACTCGATCAAAGCTTTTTACAACGCCCTACGAATAAATTATCAGGTGGACAACGACAAAAAGTCTCTATTGCAAGAACACTTATTAATCAGTCCTCCATTTTATTGCTAGATGAAATCACATCTGCACTAGACCGTCAATCCGTGCAAGAAATTGAGACACTTATTGCTACAATCCATAAAAAGTTTAATGTCACAATCATTTGGATCACTCATAATTTACAGCAAGCGCTGACAATCGGACACTATACTTGGGTCATGATGGACGGAGAACTAATTGAAACAGGAAAAAGTTCCTTACTTAACGCACCTAAAAATCCACGTGTCGCTGAATTTGTACAGGGGGTGAATGTATGACGTATACTTCGCTTTCCTTAACGTTAATTTTTGTTTTAATTCCTCTTCTACTGTCAAAAACCTTAAAGCTAGGACTTGAAAAGGATACACTCATAGCTACTATTCGTTCTATTGTTCAACTACTTGCCGTAGGTTACATTTTAAAATTTGTCTTTGATGCTCAAAGCTATATTTATATTTTCCTTATGGTTACTTTAATGGTTATAGTAGCAACATTAAATGCTCGTAAAAAAGGGAAAGGTATTAAAGGTATTACATGGAAAATAGCACTAACTCTTATTGTAGTAGAATTTGTTACGCAAGGAGTATTGCTAGGTTTTGATATTGTACCTGCAACAGCGCAGTATATTATTCCAATTAGCGGCATGATGATTGGTAATTCAATGGTATTATCGGTTCTATTTTTAAATCGTTTTACATCGGAAATTGCAAGTCATCAGAACGAAATTGAGTTAATTTTGTCGTTAGGCGGCACACCAAAACAGGCAATTCATCAACAGCTAATGAATGCGATAAAAGCCAGTATGATTCCTACAATTGAAAGCCAAAAAACAATTGGTCTAGTTCAATTACCAGGTATGATGAGTGGCCAAATAATTGGCGGAGCAGACCCTATTCAAGCGGTGCAATTCCAACTATTAATCATTTTCGCCCTACTAACAGCAGCGACATTATCAAGTATAATGATAGGTTTTTTAAGCTATCCTGCACTTTTTAATGAGCGCATGCAACTACTTGAAGTGAAATAATTGTTATAGTAAAAACAATATTTATTTTCTAAATTGTGCTATAATATAGAAAAAAAAGAAATGCAGTGAGGAGAATGACCATGTTATTACGCGATTTTTTCATCCATTTATCTGAAAACCAACTATTAAATAGTGCTGCAAAAAAATACGGACTAAAATTAGGAGCACAAAGTGTAGTAGCTGGTACAAATATTGAAGAAACGATTGCGAGCATCAAAGAGCTTAACGCACATAAAATCTCTTGCACAGTAGATAATTTAGGGGAATTTGTTTCAACTGAAGAAGAAGCAACAAAAGCTAAAGAACAAATCCTTGCTGTTATTGAGGCTATTAATGAAAACAGCGTTGATGCACATATTTCGTTAAAGCCATCTCAATTAGGTTTAGATATTGATGTTGATTTTTGCTACGATAATTTATATGAAATTGTAGAAAAAGCAGCAGCATATGATATATTCGTTAACTTTGACATGGAAGACTACGGTCGTTTACAAACATCCTTTGATATGGTTGAAGAGCTATCCAAAACGTTTAATAATGTAGGTACTGTTATCCAATCTTACTTTTACCGCGCTAAGGACGATATCGAAAAATTCAATGATTATCGCCTTCGTATCGTAAAAGGAGCATATAAAGAGCCTGCAGAAGTTGCTTTCCAAGATAAATTAGATATTGATTTAAATTTCATCGAGTTAATCGAATATCATTTACTACACGGTAAATTTACGTCCATCGCAACACATGACCATAATGTTATTGCACACGTAAAACGTTTTGTAGCTGACAATAATATTCCACTTGATAAATTCGAATTCCAAATGCTTTACGGCTTCCGTACAGATATGCAAAAAGAGCTTGCTAAAGAAGGCTATAACTTCTGTGTATATGTACCATTCGGCGAAGATTGGTACGGCTACTTTATGCGCCGTTTAGCGGAGCGTCCTCAAAATCTTAATCTTGTTACTAAACAAGTATTTACGAAAAAAACGAATACAGTCCTTGCTGTAGCAGCAGGTGCATTCGTTCTTGGACGTTTAACAAAACGTAAAAAATAAGGTCCCACATAAAGAAGCCAGAAGCTTAATTGAATAAGCTTCTGGCTTTAGTCTTTCAAGAACGTACTTTCCACAGGCCAACACTTAACCGCTTCCCTCACTCACTGCTTATTTCAGATTGTCAGTTTATTTGTTGTTCCCATAAGAGTAATTTCATTTATTCGAATTCCATTAAAAACGTGTAATAAAAATAATCAGTGAGGGTAATGAAAAGCCCCACTGATTAAAGTTTTATATTATTCAACATGTAAAGCAATGGTTGAAACAATAGCTTCTGCTGCATACTCCCATTTACCATCAATAAGACTACCTAATTTTTGCCCAAGCTCTTGGATCATTTCTAGTGTAATCGGGATATCATTTTTTTGCGCTAATGTAGCGATAAATGGAGCAGATAAACTTGTCCATCCGCCTCGATCAATTTTGATCTCCACTTGTTTTACTTCTCCATTTTCTTTTTCAATGCGGTAGTATAACTGATCATCTGGACGCCAGCTTAAGTGATGGGAGATTTGCCCATTTACAACTGTTAGATGATCCTTTTTCGTAGTAGAAACAGGTTTTATATTAAATTCATGACCTAGTACATCTAGTTTTTTGATTTCAGGTCCAACTAATGCTGCCTGAACAGCTTTATCCATACTACTTTCTAATGGAATAGATGACTCTGTCTCAACTATATCGTTGCTTGCAGCAAAAACGGCTGAAGGATTTGCGCTTGTCACGACAAATGTTGTTGCTAAAAAAGCTATTGAAGTAATTTTCGTGATTTTTCCCATAATTATTTCCATCCTTCCCATTAAAACGTTTTACGTTTACTAAATATTATCATTAGTAGTCAAAATATACAATACCAATTATTCTTTTATAATGACAAAAGGCACTGAATTTAAATTATTCAATGCCTTTTGTCTATTTTTTTTTATTTTTTCTTAGGTCTAAGTGTATTATTACTTATTCCACCCTTTTTCCTTAAAACGGGCAATAGCTTCAATACGATTCCCAACATTTAATTTTTCTAAAATAGTGGAAATGTAGTTACGGACAGTCCCTGCCGATAAAAATAATTCTGCAGCAATTTCTTTTGTCGTCTTTCCCTCTGCAACAAGTGTCAGTACTTGGCTCTCTCGGTCAGTTAAAGGATTTTCACTATCATCCTCATAGACAAAATCAACGAGTTCTGGCGCATATATTCTTTTGCCGTCCATAATTGTACGAATGGCACTGACCAATTCTTCTATCGGACTATCCTTTAGTAAATAGCCACGAACGCTGGATTTTCTTGCACGTTCAAAATAACCTGGCCTTGCAAATGTCGTTAATATAATCACTTTACAATCAGAACCTGTGCTATGCAGTTCCTCGGCAGCATCCAATCCCGTTTTCACTGGCATTTCAATATCCATAATACAAATATCAGGCTGATGCTCTTCAACAAGCGCCAGTGCTTCTTCACCATTTTTTGCTAATCCAACGACCTCCATATCATCCTCCATACTAAGTAATGAACGCAGTGCGCCTAATAGCATACCCTGATCTTCAGCAATTACAATTCGTATCATGTCGCAATCCTCTTTTCTATATGTTCTTCAGATTTTCTTTGACCTTCTGATGCGTAATCGCCACTGGAATCGACACTGTTAATGTAGTGCCTTCTTCACTTTCGATTTTAAAAGAACCGTTTATAAACTCTAACCGTTCTCGCATTCCCTTTAAACCGTTACCCGTTTTCCAAGCTTGCTTTTTAGTGATTCCTTGCCCGTTATCACGAACAACTAAATATACTTCCTTAAAATTTTGATGGAAGGCAATTTCACATTTTGTAGCACCACTATGCTTAACGACATTAGTCACTGCCTCTTTTAAGCACATGGATAATACATTTTCCACAAGTGGTTGAACTTGTAAATTATCTTTATCACCTTCAAATACAAACTCCATTTCAGCAGCCTTTAATATTTGAGAAATACGCATAAGCTCATCCTCAAACCTAGCTGTTCGCATATCCGATACTAATTCACGTACCTCTTTTAATGCGATACTTGCCGTTTGACGAATATCCTTAATCTCTATTAAAGCTTGCTGTGGATCACGTTCAATTAATCTTGAAGCTAAGTCACTTTTTAAACCTATCATCGATAACTTTTGGCCGAGCGTATCATGTAAATCCCGTGCAATACGTTGGCGTTCCTCAAAAACAATTAACTCAGCTATTCGTTCATTAGCAGTCTCAAGCTGTCCCTCTAAATTTTCGCGTTTATTTTTTGCATAAATCGTTAGTGGAAGTAGCACAACCGCTAGAATCGTTAAAACAACAAATGGTAGTTGTGATAAAAATAAGTGTAGCTCAACGAAAAAGCCAACACCTGTAGAGATAACCGTAAAGCCAATATGTAGTCCATACATAATATAGAAGCCAACAGGTTTACGAATATTTCCAATGAAGAATGCTGTGAAAATCGATAAATACACATAGCCATATAATATGGTCATAACGATATTAATGACCATTTCAAAGCTAATCCACATATAAACAAGACCGTTTTTCGAATTCATGGAAAACCGATAGAAAATAAAATATAGCATTAAAAATGTAATACCTACTGATATTTCTATATAAGATGATTTCCTAAAAATGAAGAAAAACGGTAGGAAACAGAAAATAATCCATAAATATACACTGAGCATTGGACTATTCGGAATAATACTGGGCCATTTCCTCATTATAATCTCACGCTCTTTCCTACTTTTCCCTTATTATAACAAGAAAATTAATTTTATGCCTGTACATGGTTATTAATGCATTATCCACATAATAACATTCCCCGTAGTAATGGACTCATTTGCATAACGTGGAGTAATCGCAGATCCCCAAGGAGTCGCCCAGCAGAAACGAAGATCAACTTATATATAAGCTATGTCTTAAAAATGTCATCCTCAACTTTTGGTGATGAGCACAGTAATTGCTTCATCTGCAATAGACAACTCATTTACGTAAAACAGCCATCCCTTAGAAGAGATGGCTGAAAAATTCTACTAAGCAGCAATACTGCCCCTTGCTTTTCGTTTAATTATCTCATTAACTTCTTTAAAGCTTACAAACTTACCTTGGTCTTCATCGTATAGTTTATAGCGTAATGATTCTAAACTTGTACGCAATGTTATTGTTGTCGCCGTGTGTAATGGCGGTGTTTCATTATGCGCTTTTTCAAGGTTATAGTTTGGAACACGAGGGGCTAAATGATGTACATGGTGGAAGCCAATATTTCCTGTAACCCATTGTAATAGCTTTGGTAATTTATAATACGAGCTACCTTCGACAGCAGCCTTTACATAATCCCATTCTTTATCATGCTCAAAATAAGAATCCTCGTACGTATGCTGGATATAGAATAACCAAATACCAAGAGAACCAGCTACAAATAATGTTATACCCTGTACTAATAAAAATGCTTGCCAGCCCATAAAGTAAATTAGTGTTATACAAACTCCAACAATAACGACATTTGTTAAATGTGTGTTAAAGCGTTCCTTCTGTTTAGCGTCTTTACGATTAAAGCGATTTAATATTAACACCATAAATAGTGGACCTAAGCCGAACATAACGAATGGATTGCGGTAAAAACGATACCATAAACGTTGTCCTTTAGATGCTTGTAAAAACTCTTCCACTGTCATCATATCTATATCACCGATACCACGCTTGTCTAAGTTCGAGCTAGTTGCGTGGTGAATTGTATGTTCACGCTTCCATTTTTCATATGGGAATGATGTTAACACCCCAGATACAAAACCAACCCAGTCGTTTGCTTTTTTACTTTTGAAAAATGAACCGTGTGTACAATCATGGAAAATAATAAATGTTCGTACGACAAAGCCAGCAGAAATTACACTTAATCCAACAGTTAGCCATGGTGAAATATCCATTAACATATAGCCAGCTACCCATAGAGCGATTAAAGGCACAATTGTATTTACCATTTGAAAAATACTTTTAGCTGTATCAGACTTCGCAAATGGTGCTACATCCTGGCGCAGTTTTTTTGTTTTTTCTCGATCTGTTGCCATTGTTTTTACTCCCTCATTTCCTTTTTTCCTTATGACCTCATCATAAAGCAAGAGTATAATCATACAACAGAAGCAAACATCATAAAAAGGATATGACATTTGTCATACCCTTTTATCATGTGTACAAAGGAATAAAAATAAATTAATATGGCTCCTCACCATAAAGTGGAGTTGATTTCCGTTCCAGCTGGGCGCTTTGTTGCTGACGCTACGCTTTCGCACAGATAAAACATTTGCCGCTGACGCTTCGCTTTCGCGCAGAGCAGAGCTTCCTGGGGGCGTCCGATGAGCGGCTTCGCTTCGCTGCAGGGTCTCGGGCCAACAGATGTTTTTTGCGCGAAAGCGTGAGTGCAACGTAGCGACAGCAGCACGAGGTTGGTCACGAAGGCGTTATCACAGGATGTGATGGTTTTAGCCTTCGTTCCTCTATCGCTGATCCCCAAGGAGTCGCCCAGCCTCCACTCCAATCAACCTATTATACAAATGCATATTTCATCTCCAACTTTTGGTGATAAACTTTTAAATGTAGCATTAGTATGAGTAGGCAAGCTGAACAAAAAAAGTATAGCTAGGATTCACATATTATAAAGAAAGAATATGAATGTCATACCCTTTCTATCCTTTTGGTCCAGTTAACTGTAGCTGATAAAATACAAGATCTAGCCACTGTCCAAATTTATAGCCTGCATTTTTAATTGTACCTGCATATTCAAAACCTAGTTTTTCATGTACTTTAATACTTCCGATGTTTTCACCATCAATGCCCGCTACGAGTGTCTTCACACCTTGCTCTTTGGCAGTTCGAATTAGCTCTTGCATTAATTGTGACGCTATCCCTTTTTGGTAATGATCCTTATGCACATATACAGAGTGCTCCATTGTGTGCTTGTAACCTGGATATGGACGGAACTGACTATATGTTGCAAAGCCGGCTACTGTGCCATTCTCGTCAAAGACTAGCAATGGATTATCGAGCGTTTGCTGCTCCTTGAACCATTGTTTTTTTTCTTCTAACGATTGTGTTTCATATCGATAAACAGCTTTGCTCGTTAAAATAATGTCATTGTAAATATCTAAAATCTCGGGTAAATCTTTCTCTTCCATGAATCGAATCATCATGCTCACGTCCTAACCATCAATTACGCCTCGGCAAATTGCTACTATTACATAAGATTTTACTACTTTTCCTAGCATCACACATTAAAATATCGAGCATCTGGATGTGCAAAGACCATTGCTGAAACAGACGCTTCTGGCTCCATCATAAAGCCTTCCGTTAAATGTACACCAATGTCCTCCGGGTTTAATAAGCCAAACAATTTCTCTTGATCCTCTAGGTTCGGACATGCTGGATAACCGAATGAGAAGCGCTGTCCTTGATATTTTGCCGCGAAACGATCACGCATTGTAAAATCTGTCGCATCTGGGAAGCCCCACTGATCGCGAATTTCTTGGTGCATACGTTCCGCGAAACCTTCTGCAAGCTCAAGGGCAGTAGATTGTAATGCATGACTTTCGAGGAATTTCCCTTCCTCTTTTAGTTGACGAGCCTGCGCCATAACTCCTTGTCCTGCTGTTACCACCATTAAGGCAATATAGTCCATTTCACCGCTTTCTACTGTTTTAAGGAAGTCTGCAAGACATAAAAACGGTTCAACTTGCTGACGAGGGAAGGTAAATCGTTCAATTTCTGTTTTGCTATCTGTTGGATCATAAACGACTACATCATCCCCATCGGCTTGAGCAGGGAAAAACTGATACACACCCGACGGCCTCAATAGGTCACTTTGTAAATAGTCGTCGACTAAATCTTTTAACGCTGTTGCTCTTTCATCACCCACATCAAGCAACTGCTGTACTTGACCCTTTAAACCTAGGTGATGTCCAAGTAATGTCCGCATATTAACATATGGATATAAATGCGAAACAGCATATTCTCTCTTTACATGGCGTCGTAAATCAGCTGGAAGAAAGACAGATGCTTCCTTTACTGTACGCACAGGCTTTATAATTATTTCTTTTGCAGGGCGAGCCGCTCTTTTTTCGTCTGCCTCTAAGCGTTTTTCACGAGATTCCTTAATTTCAGCTAAGAAATCGGCACGTGTATCTGTCCCCATTAACCGATTTGCCTGCTCTAATCCTTGCATCGCATCCTTTGAATAAATGACAGGTCCATTATATTCGCCGGCAATTTTTGTTTCAGTAAAGCGACGAGATAATGCCGCTCCCCCTACTAAAATAGGTACGTCAATACCCGCTTCTTTGAAATCCTGAGCAGTAATAACCATTTGCTGTGCTGATTTTACAAGTAAGCCTGAAAGCCCGATGAAATCCGGCTTCTCCTTGCGAATCGCTTCTATTAACTGAGAAGGTGTTACTTTAATACCCAGATCAATGACCTTATAGCCATTATTACTTAAAATAATATCGACAAGGTTTTTCCCAATATCATGCACATCGCCCTTTACAGTAGCAAGTACCATTTTCCCCTTACCAGCACTCTCTTCATTTTTCTCCATAAATTGCTCTAAATGCGCTACTGCTGCCTTCATAACCCCTGCTGATTGTAATACCTCTGCTACGATTAGTTGATTATCGTTAAATAAACGCCCAACTTCTGCCATTCCATCCATTAAAGGACCATTAATAATCTCAAGCGATGTTTCGAAAATTTCACGAGCCGCATCTAAATCGTCAATAAGCCCTTCCTTTGTACCCTCTAAAATATAGTAGGCTAAGCGACCTTCTACTGTTTTCGGAATATCCGCCTCTGTTTTTTCTTTCTTTTTATCACGATAGAAATCTGTGAAGACAGCTAAAGTTTCATCATTTGTATTAAAGAGTAAATCATTTGCTAGCTTAATTTCCTCCTCTGGAATGGATGCATAACGTTCTAGCTTCTCCGTATTAACAATTGCATAATCTAAACCAGCCTGTGTACAGTGATATAAATATACGGCATTCAGTACTTCACGACCTACTGGTGGCAATCCGAACGAAATATTACTTACACCAAGCACCGTTAATGTACGTGGCATTTTCTCCTTAATAAGGCGAATACCTTCCACCGTTTCAAGTGCCGAGCCAATATATTGCTCATCTCCTGTACCTACTGGGAACATTAATGGGTCAAAAATAATATCTTCAGGAGCAATACCCCATTTTTCTGTTAACAATTTATATGAACGTTCAGCAATTTCTAGCTTGCGATGTCGATCAACCGCCATGCCTTGCTCATCAATTGTACCTACAACTAAAGAAGCTCCATATTTTTTTACTAGCGGTAAAACAGCGTCAAAACGCTCCTCGCCATCCTCTAGGTTAATAGAATTAATGATAGTTTTCCCTTGAGAAAACTTAAGTGCTTCCTCAATTACTTTTTCATCTGTCGAGTCAATCACAAGAGGTACTTTTACTTTTTTTACAACCTCCTGCATAAAGCCACGCATATCCGCCAGTTCATCGCGGTCAGGATTTGCTAAACAAATATCGATCACATGTGCTCCATTTTTCACCTGAGCACGCGCGATTTCTGCCGCTTCCTCAAACTTCCCATCAATAATTAAATTTTTAAACTTACGAGAACCGATAACATTTGTCCGTTCTCCAATAAATAATGGACGCATAGAGTCGTCATAAACCAATGGCTCGATCCCTGATACTACATGACCATGCGTAACATCTGGTAATTGGCGCGGCTTTTCGCCCTTTAGCACCTCTCTGATAGCCGCAATATGTGCTGGCGTTGTACCGCAGCAACCTCCGACAATATTTAGCCAGCCCTTTTCTGCAAAGCCTTTTAGCTTTTGTGACAATGATTCAGGTGACTCATGATAGCAGCCTTCCTCATCCGGTAAACCTGCATTCGGGTAACAGCTAATATAGCCTGTTGAAAGCTCTGCTAGTGAACGAATATGATCAGTCATAAACTCTGGTCCAGTCGCACAGTTTAAGCCAACTGACAATGGCTTAATATGCTCGATGGAAATGTAAAAAGCATCAATTGTTTGGCCGGCCAGTGTCGTTCCCATCGGTTCAATTGTTCCGGATATCATCACAGGTAGCTCTTTTTCAGTTGCCTTAAAAGCACGAGATATCCCCAATGTTCCCGCCTTAACATTCAACATATCCTGACTAGTTTCTAACAACAGAACGTCCGCCCCGGCTTCGATTAATGACTTTGCTTGAACATAAAAGTTTTCCTCTAGCTCATCAAATGTAATTCCACCTGTAACCGACAGGGTTTTTGTAGTTGGTCCCATCGCTCCCGCTACAAAACGTGGCCAATCGGATGTTGACAACTCCTCTACTACTTTGCGTGCAATTTCTACAGCACGTTTGTTGATTTCTTCTGCCTTCGCACCTAGATCATATTCATTTAATACAAGTGGTGTACCCCCAAATGTATTTGTACAAATAATATCTGCTCCAGCCTCTAAATATTTTCTATGTACCTTTTCAAGCACATCTGGTCTAGTTAGCACAAGATTTTCATTACAGCCATCATATTCCTCTCCGCCAAAATCCTCTGCCGATAAATTTTCATTTTGTAGCATTGTTCCCATTGCGCCATCAAGAATTAATATTCGTTTCTCTAGTTGCTCTTCAATCATGTGCTTAGCCATTTATACTTACCCCTTTTTTCTTTTCATCCAATTGCTCAATAACTTTCATTAATTCTAGCGTCATATCATAGCGTAAAAATGGTGTGATGAGGTAAATACCATTGAAATATTCCGCTGCTACTTCTACTAATTCTTTAGCAATTGCAATTCCTTCTAGTGTTGCGCGTTCCTTATCATCACCACAAGCCTTCATACGTGCTAACGCATCATCAGAAAGTTTGATGCCTGGTACTTCATGATGTAAGAACTCCGCACTTTTATAGCTCGTTACTGGCATAATACCTATATAAATTGGAGTTTCTAAATGCTTTGTCGCCTCGTGAATTTCCACGATTTTTTCCTTTGTATAAACAGGCTGTGAAATAAAATAATCTGCTCCATGTTCAATTTTCTTTTCTAATCGAGAGACAGCGCGATCCAGTACACGTACATTAGGATTAAATGCAGCCGCTACAGAGAAATTTGCCTTTTTACGAAGCGGTTTCCCTGAGAACGAAACACCTTCATTTAACTGTTTTATTAATTGGATTAGCTCCATTGACGATACGTCATAAACGCTAGTTGCTCCTGGGAAATCGCCTACCTTTGTCGGATCTCCAGTAACCGCTAAAACATCATGAATCCCTAGTGCATTTAATCCCATTAAATGTGATTGAAGTCCAATTAAATTACGATCTCGGCATGTTATATGGGTTAAAGGGCGTATCCCGTGCGTTTCTTTCAGTAAGGCACCCATTGCGACATTGCTAATCCTTGGAGAAGCGAGTGAATTATCTGCCATCATGACTACATCCGCGCCCGCCTCATATATTTTTTTTGCGCCTTTAATAAAGCCTTCTATTTCTAAATGTCTTGGTGTATCTAACTCCACAATAACCGAGCGTTCACGTTTTACTTTTTCATGTAATGGCTCATAATTTGCTGGCTCTGCCTCACGAACAATCTCTATTTTTTCTGGCTTTGTATACTTTTCCTCAACCGGGGATAGCTCCTCTAAGTACTTTTTCGCTGCAGCAATATGCTTTGGTGTCGTACCACAACAGCCACCAATTAAACGAACCCCTTGATCACGAAGCTCTACAGCTGCTCGACCAAAATAATCAGCCTCCGACTCATAAACGACACGCCCATCCTCTAAATCAAGAAGAGAGGCGTTCGGATACGCTGACATAAATGCCTGCTTAGGAAGCTCTACCCCTTCAAATGCTTGGATAGTATGGTGAGGACCTAAGCGACAGTTAACACCTACGATATCAGCACCTAACGCTTCAAGTTCATGTAAGGCGTTATTTAAGCTCATTCCATTTTGTAATATTCCGGGTTCATGCATAGAAACTTGAGCAATAATCGGTAATTTCGTTTTAGCTCGTAGCATTGATAAAGTCGCTGTTAGCTCTTCAAAATCATAATAGGTTTCAAGTAAAAGGCCATCTGGATTTCCTGCAAGTAAAACCGTTGCCTGCTCATCAATGGTTGCTAAAATTTCCTCTAACGTTGCATCACTTTTTCGAATACCACGGATTCCCCCAATAGTACCCAAAACAAATTGCCCACCATCTGTTGCTGCACGTTTTGCAATCGTTATAGCGGCTTCATTATACTGCTGTACACGAGATTCTAATCCATAGCGGGCTAATTTTATGGCATTAGCTCCGTAAGTATTCGTCTGAATAATATCGGCACCAGCAGCTATATATTCTCTATGAATCTTTTCAATTAATTCAGGTCTCTGTACATTCATTTCCTCATGACAGTACTCCAAACCATAGCCGTATAAAACTGTACCAATTGCACCATCTGCTGTAAGAACATGTGTTTTTAACCTTTCAAGCAATCCCATAAAACTAACCTCTCTTTCTTTTTCTATCAATTATGCCTCGGCATAATTCGTCCTGAATTGGGCTTTGTGCTTTGGCCTGCACGCTGCAGGTCAGTTAGCCGTTATCGCATGGATGCGATAATATTAACCTACTATCCTCTAAGAACTCCTTGCCGATTCCGTGACATCCGCCGAAGGCTTTAGGTCAACATGAAGTTGGTCACTCAGTCGTTGCCACAGGACGTGGCGTTCTTAGACTGAGTTCCTCTATTTCGGCGGATGTTTGGACACCCGCCGAAAATAGTTAAAATAAAAAAGCCTTCTTTCACAAAAAAAGAAGGCTTTTAC
The DNA here is from genome assembly GCF_044762845.1 of Lysinibacillus sp. NPDC096382. Classification (NCBI taxonomy): domain Bacteria; kingdom Bacillati; phylum Bacillota; class Bacilli; order Caryophanales; family Bacillaceae; genus Lysinibacillus; species Lysinibacillus sp. NPDC096382. The sequence goes on along the minus strand of NZ_JBIWFC010000024.1, from coordinate 37,017 downwards.
GTTTCGTAATTGTTTTCCTTCTCATCTTCGACACACGGTCTTCTGGATTTAGCACCTGACAATAAGTTGGTTGCTGAAGCTTCATAGGGCCAGTCCCTCTGCTTCTCTTGATAAGAATTTAGTATGAATTTTTTAAATAATTAAAAGAATCATATCGTTTACGAACGATTGAGTCAAGACTATTTCACTGAACAAAGGATAATTTTTACGAAATTTATAAAATTTTGATTTATATTAAACAATTACGATAGTTTTTCTACAAGTTCCTCACCAATTTTTTTACCATTTTGAATACACGCACCTATGCCTACTCCGAAATAAGAGCACCCCGCTATTGATAAGTTCGGATAGTTTTTCTCAAGCTCTTGTAAGAGACCTTGCAACGCTTCACGATGTGCCAAGTCGTACTTCGGCATCTGGTCGATCCATTTTGTCACGTCAACAATAGTTGGTTTTTCCTCAATCCCTAAACTTTTTCTTACATCCTCTAGAGCAACAGCTGCTAACCCTTCATCTGACATCAAACGCAATTTCTCATACTCAGGGTTAATGCTCTTATAAAAAAGCCGTACAAGTAATTTTCCTTCTGCTGAAGTGTGTTTCCACTTGCGGCTTGTCCACGTTGCTGCATTACAGATAACATCCGAATTATGTGACACAATATAGCCTGTTCCATCTGCAGGTAATCTATTATCGGGAACATCAAATCCTAAATAAATCGTAATGGCGGATGCAGTATTAAATCGTTCAAAATAGCCGTTCAAAGATTCATCCTGTAATAAGCTTTGTACCGCTTCATTTGGCAGTGCCAATACAACATGATTCGCTTCAATCATTTTACCGTTTGCTAACGTAACAGCGTATAGATTCTCCTGCTTTTTAACACTAGTAGTAGCAATCCCTTTTATAATTTCTACATCCGTTAATGTTTCTTCAAGTCGATCAATTAGTGACGATAAACCATTTTTAAATGAAATAAATTTTTTATTGGCAGCTTTCACAAATTGTTCCCTGTTTGCATCGAAACCTTTAATAATACTACCGTAATCGTTTTTGTAATCGATTAAATACGGTAAAGTAGAAGCAATTGAAAGTTGATTTAAATCTCCAGAATATACACCTGCAAGTACCGGTGCTATTTGGTTTTGAACAAGCTCTTCACCTAAATAATACGTTAAAAATTCACCAATCGAGCTTTCCTTTGTAAACCTTTCATTCGGCATTGTTAAATCCTTTAACACTTCTTTTTTACCTTCCTCTGATACAAGCGTACTTTCCTCGAGAGATTGTAAGCTCATAGGAATACCGAACGTTGAGTCTGCTGGGATGGCATGTAGCTCATTATTTGTGTAAATATACGAAATACCTGTTTCGTTATATACAAGATTTTGTTCAAAATTTAGTTCCTCTACTAACTCCATGACACCTTTATGACGCGCTACAATAGAATCTGCTCCAGTTTCCATGATGAATCCTTGTTCATATGCAGAGTGAAGCTTGCCACCAAGGTATGTATTTTTTTCAACAAGCACAAGTTTTACATTTAAGTTTTTCTCCTGAACTTGGCGTTGTAAATAATGCATCGTACACAATCCCGTAATTCCGCCACCTAATACAACAACTGTTTTCATATTAACCGCCCCTATTTTTAGTTCTTTATTTAGTATAAACTTTTTTTATCGAAAATTACGTTAAACCCTTTACAAATTTAGCAAAAATGGAGCTATCCAACACATTGGACAGCTCCATTTTTTTTATATTCAAATAACATATATTCGCTAGAGGCTTTTACCTCCATTTCGGAAATTATCTATTAACAGTTGATATAGTGTTATTTGTGCCCTAAAGTATGTATCGCCTTAATAGGAAACAACAATTTTCTTTCCTTTTCTCTTCATTAATTTAAATTTTGTGCAAAGCTAGCTAATTTTCCAGCTGAATTTTTCACTTCGTTAAAGGCAATACCTAATTCACTTAGTACTTCTGCTATTGCTTGTACTTCTTTTTCCATCCGACCATTTTGGTCTTTCGCCTCGGTCATAGCTTCTAATATGTTAGTAAATTGCCCTTCCGTTTGAACCATATTTTCCTCACCAGAGGCTACCTCTTCTTGAATATTACTAAGCGAATGGACAAGTTTATCTGTCCGCTCATTCGTTTTATGTAGTAACGTTGCTACCGATGTGACAGATTCCTTTGTTTGGATCGATAGTTTTCTCACTTCATCTGCAACAACACTAAAGCCTTTACCCGCTTCTCCAGCACGAGCCGCTTCTATTGCCGCATTTAAAGCCAACAAGTTCGTTTGATTAGCAATGTTCGTCACAACATTCATAATCGATTCCATTTCCTTTGACATATCTGCCAACTGTGCAATATTTTCGTCTATATCATCAAGTGAGCAAATAATAGTATTCATATTTTGCGATTGACTCTTTAAGCGTTCACGACCTTCTAATGCCTGACTCTCAGCCATAGTCGACACTTGAAGTGATTTTTTCGCTAGTTGTTTAATTTCCTCTGATTGTCCACTTAAGCGGTGAAATGAATTATTCGTTTCCTGAGATATTGTGGCAAGACCTTCCGAAGACTTTACGATTTCTTGCTCTATCGCTTCTTTTCTATGTTCCATTTTTTCATGAAGTTGCTCAATTGTGTGCTCAAACGCCTCTAAAACCAATTGTTGCTCAAAATTGGAAATTTTCGAAATGGCTCGAATTGTATTAAGCTGATCTATTGGATGAATAACATGTTCTTCAACCAAGTCAATAAATGACGCTGTTAAATCTTGAAACGCACAAATATACCATTGTGTTTTAAGCCCAATATGGACATGTACTTTAGCAATCTTTATTCGTCTTTGATAAAATTCATTATCAATCTTACCATTAAACATTTCAATAATATGACGTCGTAATGTAATTTTCAGCTTCTCCACAGAACTATGTCTATTAATAATATCTACTAAACTATGTTCAGTTCCAATCATTTCATAAAATCGATTAACAATATTATCAATATTGCCTTCTACAAAAGGTTGAAAGGCTTTTAAATATTGTAAATCCTTCTTTGTCAATTTGAGCAAATCAATTTGCTTTTTTATTGAATGGCAATTCACTATATCCATTTTCACAGTGTATTGCTTTAAATCTAACGCCGTTGTCTTTCTCTGTTTTTGAAAAATCACACATTTACCCTCTTTCATGCCGTGTACTTTTGAAAAGCTGAGAAAAATCTAATTTCGTCTACCAAAAATATGAAAGATCAGGAAGATTCATCTCCAACTTTTGGTAATAAGCCATCACACTACTTAGAACGCTGATTTCTGCTACGGGCTACCATCAGCTAAAAATAGCAATCTTATTACTAGCTATTACTACTAACTACTCTTTCAAAATCACTCATATACATTATACACTTTATAAATAGCTGTCAATTTTCGGATATACATTTTTTTCCTTAAATTATATAAAAAGTCCCTGTTATCTAACCTATTATCTAAAGCAATAAAAAAGCTACCACAATACTTTTGGGTAGCCAATTTACATCATCTCTATTTTTTATCCTTATTTTTTTCCGAGTTTTAGTTTGAAGTAATTACCTCTTTGTTATATTAATATTTTTACAATCATTCATTCGTAGTGATATAAACCTACGAAATACCCTCAATAAGAACTTAAGACCTGTATACAAAACGTTAATAATCGAATCTAAATACCTGTTATTTTTTAATAAAAAATACTTATATTCCTTTCAACTCTTGCAGTAAAATTGCAGCCTCCTCACTTCCTGCTTCTGCTGCAAGTCCATACCACTTTATTGCCTCTTTAATATTTCTAGCTATTCCTTCTCCTTTATTGTAAATGTGCCCTAATTGTAATTTAGCTTCCGAATCCCCTTGCAGAGCAGCCTGTTTAAACCAATGAATACCCTTTTCAATATTACGTATACCTGTTAACCCTTGGCTCCAAATAAAGCCCAAATCATAAAAGGTATCGACGTGATATTGCTCTGCAGCTTTTTCATACCAAAATAATCCACGGTTCGCATCTTTAGGTTGCCCTAACCGTCCCTCTAAATAGATTCCTCCAAGCCTGTATTGCGCTTCGACATAGCCTGCTTCAGCGGATCTTCTATAGTAGCTACATGCTTGCTCCTCATTTTTGTCGATTCCTAATCCCTGCTCGTAAATAATTCCAAGGGTAAACATTGCCTCTGCCACACCTTGTTGTGCAGCAAAGTCGAACCACTTCTTCGCAAGTACCAAATTTTCTAGTACTCCCTCACCGTTAAAATACATATCTGCTAAATTATTCGCAGCATCTGGATGCCCCTGCTTTGCTGCAGCCTCATACAATATAAAAGCTCTATTATAGTTTTCTTGAACACCTAGACCTTCAAAATAAAAATTACCAAGTGCATATTGTGCATCGGCATTTCCTTGTGACGCTGCTAACTCAAACCACTTTATTGATTTTTCTGGTCGGAAATATTCGCCGTCAATTACGCTATAATATTCGCCAAGCTGAAATTGTGCATCTGTATCCTGTTCCTCAATGGCATCTTTGTATAAGTCAATAATTTCCTCATGATCTAGATCTTCTTCATCAAACGCCTCAACCTGTTCATTTTGGTGAATAAAATACCATTCCAATATATCAAGTACATCATCAACAACTTCATTGCAATTGGATAACCTCTCCAGAGAAGAAATTTGCCAAATAAATATATAGATAGGGAGTGGAATTGCATCACGCAGTAAATCATCATATTCAGCTAAAAGCGTTAGCACATTCTCCTGTACTGACTTCGTCTGTTCTGGATGTATAATTTGTAAATGTCGTTGTTGATTCTTTTTCAACAGTCCTTGCACAACTTGATATAGTATTTTGTGCAAGGTTGCTAATTGTACTTGTTCAACTGTTATTAAATTAATGTTTTGCGCAAACCATGTATCATCTGTTTGCGTGAGCTTTTGCAGAGATACAATTCGCTCTTTATTTTTTTTTGCTAAAAATTGCCCATACATTCATTTCCCCCCTTGCACTCTATCTTGCCACTATTATATGGAAAACAGCTCTAAATTGGTTACACATATGCTCTCAAGATTAATCCAATAAACAATGTAATGAATAAAAAGACAGTGACATTCATCCATTTATACATTTCTAATAATCCGATAAATTCACGAGTAAATGCATTAGGTACATAGTAAAAGGCCGTCTTCGAACCAACACCTTGTGCATCAAGCTTCGCCTTTTTTGCATAAATACTTGCACGAAAAACATGAAAATTATTCGTTACGAATATGGATCGATATTTCTGTCCTTGAGCATGCTTATCCATAATTTTTTTAGAGAATGCCATATTTTGTTCCGTATTTGTTGATTGATCTTCCATTAATACTTTTTGAGCTGGTATTTGATGTTCGTCAACTATATATTTTTTCATGGCATATGCTTCTGATACTTTTTCATCATGCCCCTGTCCACCTGAGACGATAATGTAAGGTCGTTCACCATATTTTTGAAATTGCTTTACTGCCTCGTCTAAACGGCTAGCTAAAAGTGGTGGCACCTTATCTCCTATTAGTCCTGATCCTAATGCAATAATATAGTTTGGCTCATACAGGATCGGCGTAAAATGATAGAGAGTCGCATAGGCCATTATGCTTGTGTATAAAAACATTGTATAGCCAAAAACTAAAAACGCATAGAAGAAAAGAATGTGCCAAATTTCATGTTCGATTTTCATAAAAATTACAAATACATACCAAATCATCATAATAAAAAAGCACAAGCCAAAAACAGCTAACAATAGATTACGGACTTTACGGCCCTCTTTTTCAAGTAAAACTTTACTATTAAAAAACGTAGCTATCGATAAAATAAACATCATACTGGGGAAACTTCCTAGTATAATGACTATACCCATCTTCGACACAATCCCCTGCTCATTTGGGAGAATTACAGGATGACTAATTATTATTGTGCTTAAAATAAACAACCCTAAAAGGCCAAGAACTACTGCATTGAGAAGACGTCTTTTTTCCGATACATATAACAGTAAAAAAAATGAAATTAATAGTAATAATGTTGAAATCATCGTCTCACTCCTTTCTTTTTATCTACAATTTTTAAGGTTCACCTTATAACGCTGAATTGTTTTCCGTTCCGACTGAGCGCGGCGTCCAACCTCCACTGCAATCAACAATATACAGCATACATTATAAGTAGTGCATGCATAAAATTGGTGATAACACAGACACTTCTTGTTCAAATTTGATGCTATCTCTAAATTGATCGAAGCGTTTATTTTATTTTTCGAGAAGATTCATGTAAAATTACTATTAAGAACTAGTTTAGACAAAACTAAAAATTATATTGGAGGAATACAAGTAATGAAAAAAATCCTTGCTGCTATTTTTGCAGCGACACTTATGTTTGCGTCTGTTGGAGCAACATTATTCATCTCAGATACACCAACTGCAGAAGCTAAATCCTATAAGTCAGGTAAAAAAGGTTTCTCAAACAACAATAATAACAACAACTCAAATATCCAAAAATCTCAGGATAAAACTAAAGACCAAAATAATGCAACAACAAATAAAAATAATACAACTTCTACAAACAAAACGGATTCAACAGCTAAGAAAGGTGGGTTCTTCTCAGGCGGCCTTATGAAAGGCTTAATGCTTGGTGGCTTAGCTGGTTTATTATTCGGAAGTCTTTTCAGTGGTATGGGTATGCTTGGTAATATTTTAGGCTTATTAATTAACGTTGCAGCCATCATGATTATCGTAACGCTAGTTATAAAAATTGTTAATATGTTTAAAGATAAAAAACGTAAAGAGGAAGCACAATGGCACAAATAATTAATGAGCAAGATATTATAAATGCAATTTGTTTATCACAGTCCTACTATAAAAACATTCGCCCTGAAGATGTACTTGTAGAACTAACATACGACGATGACACAGGCTTTGGTGCAGAAATTGAAGTTAATGGTCAAATCGAAATGTTCGATACAGCCGCAATGATCGGTGCACTACGTGTATGGATTAAAGATGTCCTACATGGTGACCCTTTTTCAACAGGCATCGAACTCGTTCTGGACGACGAAGAAGGTATTATTGCTAAACTATCGTAAATAAGTAAAAAACAGCGGTTCAATAAATCTTAAAGATTTATTGAACTGCTTTGTTATTTTTAAAGACGTTTTTTTTGCTTGTTATTCACCTTATCCACATGGTATATATTTCAATAATTGTCATCCCCGACTTTTGATATGAGCTCCTAAATTGTGCTAGATATTCATCGCAATAAAAATAACAAATGTAAACGTCTAAAGGTAGAGGTTTCTATTCACAACCTCTACCTTAAATTATTTTACTTTTTTAATAGACTGTTAAAATTCACAAATATTTTCGCAGCATGGCTACGTTTTGTAGGAGCTTCAGGTGAAAATTCCCCTTCGTTCCCTCTAACCATATCAAGCTCATACAACATCGTTATTGCATGTTTTGTTTCTTCATTGTAGGAAGCAATATCAGTGAATGGTGCTTTTCCTTTTATAGCATAATGTTGCTTTTGTTTAGATTCATAGGCTCTATTTATCATTAATGCTAATTGCGCGCGAGTAACCGGCTGTCCTGGATTAAACTTCCCATTCGTTCCCTTAATTAACCCATACGCATAAGCTGCTGCAATTTCTGACTGAGTTCCAACGTCATAGTTTGCGATGTCTTTAAATGGTGCTTGTTCCTTCGTCGTTAAACCTAGGCTTCTAACAAGCATCGTAGCAGCCTGTGCACGAGTAACATTTTGCTCAGGTCTAAACGTACCATCTGCGTAACCTTTCATAATACCTTCTTTAGTGGCCTTTAGAATATACTCCTTTGCCCAATGTTTTTCTATATCGGTAAAGGTTAAATTTCTCCCTGTAGTAAAAGTAACTGATGGACTTTGAACACTTTCATTACCAGCTGCATCAACCGCTTTAACAGCTATCGTGTATGCTGTATTCTCTGTTAAATTATCCAAGGTTATCGTCGTTGTCTCAGCATTTTGTGTAAATGTTAGCTTACTATTTACATATACGTTGTAACTAGTGACACCTACATTATCTCTCGCTTCCTGCCAGCTTATTTTTACAGTTGTACGATCTTTCATATTTACTTGAATAAATTTTGATACATCCCATAAAGAACTTGCTTTAATCGCTGGTAGAAATGCCTCGTTCGCTACTGCGAAATAGCCTGCTTCACTTAAATGAATATTTTCAGGATTTGGCAAATAGCTCGGAATATCTTTTGCTACAATATCGTATGTCGGTACAAAAACGGCACCCGATTTTTCAGCAGTTGTTTTTATCGTTGCGTTCATAACCTTTAATAGCATTTTAAATTGTGTCTGTAAATCCTCGCTATAGTACGGAAAAGAATTATAATAGCCCATGACATAAACTTGAGCATTCGGATTAAGCTTCTTCACTTCTTCTAAAATAGCCGCAATATTTTTTATTGCCTCTTGTGAAGCTTTTAACATCATTGCTGCATTAATGCCAGTTATCTGCGACTCTTTTAAAATAGGTATTATATCATTGGCGCCAGCAGTTAGCGTAATAATCTCAGCTTCTTTAATAGATGTACGGAGCTTTACCTCCTCACTTCGATAACCAAATCCTACCACTGGCTTTTCCACATTATTTTGTATATCTTCTAATATATTTTTCGTTGTATAGCCCGAATATGCAAACCCTTTATTATAAGAAGTAATGAAACCATCTTGCTGTAAAGCTTGTGCAACAAAATCTGTGTAACCTAACCCGATGATACCACCGTCATTCATACCGTGTGCTAAGGAATCACCCAGTGCTACATAATCAGCTTGAACTACCCAACTTGGCGCTATGTAGTCTCTTTGTTCCTCAGCATTCACACCTATTGGTGGTACTACTAATTGGCATGCCAAAACGCTAGCCGTTAAAAAACGAAATTTCTTTGATAATTGCATACACCCACTCCTCCAATTTTCACTAATTACTATTTTAATATAAATAGGGTAAAAATGGGTTAAACGAGAGGCGATATTTCACGATAACGTGTGGTTGATTTCTGTTCCGACTGGGCGCTTTCCTCGTAGCGTCCAGTCTTCAACTTATATAAACTACATACGTTTTAACAAATGTCATCCACAACTTTTGATGATGAGCTAAAAATCATTTTTTACTCCAGTTGAACCTTCCCATAAATACCGCCACCACCAACTTCAATAGCCAATTGCCCTGTTCTTGCTAAATCGATCATCTTGGCAATTTTGTACGGCACGATTTGTTCGAGTTGTTCTAGCGTAACCCGATGCAAGATGTTCATCTCTGTACCAAATGCTTGTACTAATCGTTCCATCATTTTTGGCCCTAATCCTGGAATAAAATCTAGTGGTACTTGGTGAATATATGACGGTCGTGCACGTTTATCTGTAACTTGCTCTGAAAGCTCCTTAATCCGTGTTGCAACACCTTTTATAATTTGCGTGCTTTCACAGTTTGTACAGATTGTTGCAGAATTGCTAAGCTGCTCACCACATTTCGCGCAGACAGTCTCATGGTATTTACCAAGCAAAGGATTTAAGCCATAATTGGCTGTTACTGCTCGACCTTGCTGTTCATGAAGCGCCATCTTTAATTCTGTAAAATTTGCATTAGATAGTCTTAATTTTTGATACTCACGTGCAATTTTTCCAAGTGAATGAGCATCAGAGTTGCTGACAAATGTATATGCTTGCAGTTCTTTAATGTTACTCACCATTTCGGTATCGGAGCTCAAACCAAGCTCTATCGCATCTATAAGTTGAGGGTCAAGTACTTCTGTTAAACTACGATGTACGCCTTTACCGAACAAACTTTTAAATGGTGTAAAAACATGAGCAGGAATAAAAAGCCCGCCTAATTCATGAACCTTTTGTTGTAATGTTCGACCATCACAATAAATGCGCTGAGAGCTTAAATGAATATTTTTCATATGATTAGACATCCATTTTGAAAATTCCCTCATAAGCACAAGTGTTGGAAAATAGGCAAGTACATGGATTGGTCCAAGGCAATGATGATCATAAATCTCTATTTCAGTACCTGGAATAAGTGTTGTTTCTTGAAAACGAAGCCCTCCTTGTTCTAGCTCCTTCAGTTCTCCTTGTTCGATCATCTCTGACATTTCATCCATTACTTCTGGTGAATGGCAATCAATAATCCCGATAATATCTAGTCCCTTTCTTGCACTTGAAGACTCTAAAATTCTTGCTAACGTTAACGTTTTACTGCCAGTAATTTTAACAGCACGACCACTTGAAGTACGCCCAATATGAACGTGTAAATCTGCATAAAAATCTTGCATCATTGTCTCCCTCCCCCTACTTTTAGATGACATAAAAAAGCCTCACATTGCTGCAAGGCATTTTATTCTTAATTATGATGGATGATTGCTGTTAGTACTATTGTTTGACTCGAAAGCACCCGAGCCCTGCGATGGTATTGTCGAAGAATCATAGGCCACTAATGTCACTCCAATGTTCTTTTCAAGCTCATTAAGTTTTTCAAGCTGTTGTTGATCTAATTGCGCAATCTTTATCTCTTCCATTTTCATCAAATCCTTTCATGAATAAAGTTCCCCAAATAAAAAACATATATACTAAAAAAAATAATGACTGATTGTCAGTCATTATTCTTTGACTTTATTTCAGCTATTTTGTAACATATTAAATAAGCAGGACAAAAGCGAGGGATTTCATGTCAAAAGAAGAGAAAATTATCCAAGCCGCAATTGAAGTTTTCCGTGAAAAAGGAATTGAAAAAACAAAGGTTTCAGATATCGTAAAAGCTGCAGGTATCGCGCAAGGGACATTTTATCTTTATTTTCCATCACGCCTTTCAGTTATGCCAGCCATTGCAAAGGTTATGGTTGAGAAAATTATTGCTGCTATTAACGATGGGATTTCAAAACAGGAGCCTTTCGCAAAGCAGCTAGAAAAAGTAGTAGATATTGTTTTTTCTCTAACAGAGGAATATCGAGATGTATTTGCACTTATCTATGCCGGTATTACACAAACTGAGCATATGAAAGAATGGGAAAATATATATGCTCCCTATTACGAATGGATGAATCATTTCTTGGTTGAAGCTCAACAGCAAGGAACGATACGCGCTTCCCTAAATACTACTCGTTCTTCTAAACTTATAATCGGTCTAGTAGAGTCTGCCGCTGAACAAATTTATTTGTATGATGATAGTGAAGAAGAAACAATTAGACTTCAAAAGCTTGAGCTCCTCGACTTTTTACATCATGCACTCGATTTACGTCACGCATAAGTGACGTTCTCTTTTACGCTAAAAATGACTGAATGTCAGTCATAATGATAGAAAGGAATTTAACTATGCAAAAAGATTGGATTTATGTTGGATTAACTAGTTTGTTTGAATTGTTTTGGATATTTGGTTTTAATGTTGCCGATTCTTGGTGGCATTGGGCTATTATTGTGTCCCTAATTGCATTGGATTTTCACTTCTTATCGAAGGCTTGTGAAAACCTACCTACAGGAACGGTTTACGCGACTTTTGCTGGGGTCGGTACAATTGGTACTACATTAATGGACATTTTTATTTTTGAAGGTGAGTTTAATGCTATTAAAGGAATTTTCATGTTTATTTTAGTACTGGGTGTTATTGGTCTTAATTTAGCTGATAACCCTTCAAAAGATCATGTTAAAGAGAAAGGAGCTAATGCATAATGGGTTGGATACTTGTTTTATTAGCTGCAATTTCGGAAATTGTCGGTGTTGTAGGTTTACGCTTTTATAGTCAGGAAAAAAATATACGAAATTTATCGATATATCTAGGCGGCTTTGGGATGTCCTTTATGCTATTATATGCATCCTTTAACTATTTACAGTTAAGCATTGCCTATGTAATTTGGGTCGGCATTGGTACAGTTGGTGCTGTTCTCGTGAATATTATATTCTTCGGAGAATCTAAAAACCTGACTCGAATTATTAGTATCATCGCCATTATCATTGGTGTGGCAGGATTAAAAGCAGTATCTTAATTTATTCATTTTAATTCAAAGTATTGTGAGTGAGTAAGTGCTAAAGCCTAGTAGGGCTTTTTGGCAAATTGATAGGTTGATCTCCGTTCCGACTGGGCGCTTTGCCGCTGACGCTTCGCTTTCGCACAGAGCAAAGCTTCCTGGGGGCGTCCGATGAGCCACTTGGGGCAACGGATGTTTTTTGTGCGAAAGCGTAGTGTAACGTAGCGGCAGCAATAGGATGTTGGTCACGAAGGCGTTATCACAGTGAGAATGGGCATGAAAATACCTCGATTAAACAAAGTTTGATATTGTTCGTAATTGCATTCATCCTCGTGTATATTACAGGAATCACTAAATAGCAGGTCTCCTGGCTTCAAACCCTTGCCTCCCCATTCTAGAACAATGGCTAAATCATCATAGAACTCCTCGTTAAGAGACAGCGTCCGTTTTTTAATTATGACGTTTCCAGCATATACTTTAAACGTTAGTCTATAGCTAACAAGCAAAATAAACATTTTGTGTTAACTATTTATTTTTATTAAGTTGACACAAAATGCTTATTTTTTTACACTACTATTAGTAGCATTACTTTTTAGGGGTGAAATAATGGCAACAGTTGCGGAACATACACATCACAAATTAAGAACTGTCGATCTTGCATACATTGGACTATTTTCAACATTGATGATGATAGGAGCTAATATCACGTCTATTGTACCTTTCATGATGATTGGTGGCGTACCTATCACATTGCAAACATTTTTTGCTATTTTAGCAGGACTTATTCTTGGTAGTAGAAAAGGGGCATTCGCTTGTACTGTTTATATGTGCATAGGGTTAGCAGGTGCACCTGTATTTGCTCGTTTCAACGGAGGCTTTGGTCAAATGATTAGCCCTACTTTTGGTTTCATTGTTTCTTTCATATTAGCTGCATTTGTCGCGGGGCTTATTGTAGAACGTAGTGGAACGAAAAAAAGCTATGTAGTTGCTGCATTAGTTGCTACAGCTATTAATTACTTACTAGGAACAAATTGGATGTACTTTGCCTACAAGCTATGGGCTAGTGCTCCTGATGCTTTCACTTATAAAGTGGCATGGCTTTGGATGATGCCTCCTTTGCCAAAGGATATTATTTTAGCTATATTTGCAGGTATTTTTGCATACCGCCTTCAAAAAGTGTTAAAAATAATCCCGATTAGATAAAAGCTTATCACCATAACGAGGGGTTGATTTCCGTTCCGGCTGGGGGCGTCCGATGAGCCGCTTCACTCGCGCTGCTCGCACCAGGGTCTCGGGCCAACACGATGTTGGTCACGAAAGCGTTATCACAGGACGTGATGCTTTTAGCCTTCGTTCCTTTATTGCTGATCCCCAAGGAGTCGCCCAGCCTCCACTCCAACCAACTTATATAAATAGCATACATTTTATTCACAACTTTTTTGTTAAAGAATAAATAAACAATTTATCTCCTAAAAATGCCCCACTTTAGTGTAATGCTAGAAAGGGCGTTTTTCTAATTGTCCTATTTGTCGCTTGGCTCTTCTATCTGTCGCTCTATTTTAAATCCAACAAACAAAAAAATGTCCCATAAGTTTATTGCATACTTATGGGACATTCTTTTTTATTTTTAAACGTATTTTTTCATCCAGTTTAAAAAGTTATCAATAACTACATCAAGGAATTTAATAGTACCTTCATCTGTTAAATTGCCTTCTGTATCAAATTTAGTGTGTACTGCTCCAATATAAACGTCATTACCACTAAGTAATGGTGAATTTACTCCAGGTGAGAATAAAATATCTCGTAAATGTAATTGTGCTTTAACAGTACCTAAGTTACCCATTGATGCCCCCATCATGAATGATGGCTTGCCAATCATTACTTTATCAACGCGAGATAACCAATCGATGGCGTTAACCATAACACCTGGCACTGTACCATTATATTCTGGTGTCAACCAAAGAACTGCATCTGCCGCTTTTACTTGTACTTTAAAATCAAGTACAGGCTGTGGTGCTTCATTTTCGATATCTTGATTATACATTGGTAAATCGTTCAAACTTAATATTTCAAGATCAAATTTCTCAGTATAACGCTTTTGAATAAATTTTGCTAATTGCATATTATAAGATTCTTTACGGATACTACCTACGATTGCTACTACTTTCACAATATTCCTCCTAAATGTGCATTAATTTTATTATTTGTAGACAGTTTTATTTTATACTGTCCTAATAATAGGTTGCAAATTCCTCAACTGGTTTACGGTAACCACGCAAGCGGCGACTACTTTCTTTTTCTTTACCTATAGTAATCATTAGTGCAATCTCATGTGTTTCTGGAATATTAAAAAGAGCTCTCATTTGTTGCTGATCAAAGCCGATCATTGGACATGTGTCCCATCCACGATTTTTGGCTGCCAGCATAAATAACATAGCTGAAAGTGAAGCGTTACGAATTGCTTCCTCCTTCATAAATTCCTTGCCACGTTCTTCATAAAATTTAGCGTTTTCATTGACGATATTTTCTAATTCACAAGCATTAATAATGCCTAAGTCTACCATCCCTTGATTAAGGTTAGCAGTATTTTTATAGGCTTCTTTATCTCCTAATACAAGTATAACCGCTGAGGCTGAATGTACTTTATATTGCCCGTATGCAGCTTCTCGTACTTTTTCTTTTTTTTCTTCATCTAATACAACGATATAATCAGCATGTTGTAAATTAAAGGCGGAAGGAGCAAGCTTAACATCCTCCAAAATGGGACGTATATCTTCTTCGCTCATCTTGATGTCCTCTATAAAATTATTCGCAGAGCGACGCTTATCTATTAGCTTTGAAAATTCCATCTAACTGACCTCCAATCATTTTTCTTTTTAGAGTATGTAATTTTCATTCAGCAGAGGCTTGAGTCTCTCTGCTGAATGGGATAAAAAGTTTTACTCATATTCTTTATCGAACGTAATCGTACTTCTTACAGTGTCAATTGGACGGACAAGTTCTTCTATTTGTGCACGCTTTGGCTCTAAAAATGGTGGCAACGACAATTTTTCACCTAAAGTTTCATAAGGCTCATCACTCATAAATCCTGGGCCATCAGTAGCTAGCTCAAATAAAATTTGAGGTGCTACCCGTGCATAAAGTGATTCAAAGAAATGACGATTTACGTAACCTGAGGTATGGAAGCCAAAGCTTTCAAATCGTTCAGTCCATTCATTTAGTACAGTTCGATCCTCTACGCGGAATGCAGCATGATGTACTGTACCAAAGCCTTGACGAGCTACTGGTAGAACTGTGTTAAGTTCTACAACAAGTTGTGCACCGTTTCCACCTTCACCAACCTCAAACAGATGGAAATCCCCTTCTTCACCGATTTCTGTAAAGAGCATCACTTTTTCTAGCATCTCTTTGAAATATTTAAAATTAGCAACTCTCACAAAAACCGGACCTAAGCCTGTAATTGCATATTCAAGAGGAATCGGTCCATCTTGCCATGGAGTGCCTGATGAAACACCTGTATTGTTTTCATCAGAAATAAGTTGATATTGCTGATCGTCAAAATCGACGAATGATAAAGTTTTCTTGCCAAATTGCTCTTTAATACCTGAATGTTTAACATTTAATCGATCGAAACGTTTTACCCAATAGTCCAATGCCGCATCTGTTGGCACGCGGAATGAAGTTTTAGAAATTTCATCTGTTCCATGCACACCTTTTGGAATGTTTGGAAAATCAAAAAATGTCATATCAGTGCCAGCGCTACCTTTATCATCTGCAAAAAATAAATGATATGTTTGGATATCATCCTGATTAACCGTTTTTTTCACTAATCGCATCCCTAATACATAAGTAAAAAATTTATAATTCTCTTCCGCACTACTTGTAATAGCGGTAACGTGGTGAATTCCTTTTAAATGATTCATTTTATGCCCCTCCTATTTATCTCGATTTCGAGATATTAAGTAAAGTATTTATTTATTAACTGCGTTCAAACCAACCTTTTTCAAAGACAGGGTCATTGTGTCCATCTCCTGTTGATCTAATACTTCAAAAATCTCGTTAATTTTTTGTTCATGCTTCGGAAATATTTCTTCCATCAACGCTTGACCCTCGCATGTTAATAAAACATATGTGACACGACGATCCCTCGGACAAGCACGTCGATACACAAAACCTTTTTGTTCGAGCTTATCAATAACATACGTAATACTACTACTTGCGATTAAAATTTTCTTTCCAATTACTTGGATTGGTTGCTCACCATGATGATATAAAAACTCAAGTACCGAAAATTCAGTTTGATTTAAATCGTATTGAAGTAAATCTCTCTTTGTTGCATCTTGAATCGTTTGATATGCTCGGAACAAGACCGTAAAAGCTTTTAAATTACGATTGTCTTCCTTCATACGACTCCCTCTTTCCATTTACTTCGAATTCAATTATCTCTAATTCGAGATAATAATAACATATAAGCTGCTGATCAGCAATCCTTTTTACTGTAATCACAAAAAAGGCATCCCCAAAAATCAGGGGATGCCCTTTCATGTATAAATTATCGACTATTAATAGTAATGACGACCGTTGCCGTTCTGTTCAAAGGCAGCCTTTGCTAGACGAACTGTAGATACAGCCAAATCTGCATACGTCACTTTCTCAGTAGCATTGAATTTATTTTGCTGTCCATCAATTAGTCCCATTGCACTCGCTAAAGCAACATAACCTGCGTACGCTGGATCAATTGAGCTTGCATCAGTAAAGTTTAATTTGTAAATGTCACTATGCTTAGCAGCACTCTCTAAATTTAGTACACGAACTAACCATTCGGCAAGCTCTTGACGAGTCAATGCTGTATCTACTGCAAATTGATCCGCCGGTTGTAAAATGCCCATTCTTACAGCTTGTTCAACGATTCCGTATAATGGATGCTTTTTGTCAATATTTTTGAAGGATTGCTTAACGTTGTCTCCTCCATACGGATTGAAATCATATCCGTATGATAATGATTTAACTAAAATTTTCAAAGCTTCTCCTCTTGTTACGGCTGTATCAGCATTAAAGTTTGCTGGGTCTTTAACCTCTAACACATTTTGGTGTAATAAATAAGTTAATTCTCCTCCAGCTGTTGGATGCGAAATGGCAGGTTTTTCTTTCGTATCACCAACTTTTTGAAGCCATTCACCCGTTGTTGCATCAATACTATTGAACAAAATTCCATTATAAACCGGCGTGTATACTAAATCATAGTGGTGATTATCCTCGCCATCCTGTTTTGCATACTGTAGCTCCAATTTCAGCCCCTCATTGAATGTTGCTTTTGCTTTATCAGCAGGAATAGCTTTGTTTACAGACGGCCAATTATCAATCTTGCGATAATTAACATTTAAAGAACTTAATTTCCCATCAGCACTGATACCTACGGAAATTTCATCCCCTGCTACGGCAATGCCATTGACAATACGTGGGAAAGAGAAGTAATACTGTTTGTTGTCTTTATCATATATTGCATCTTCTAGTGGTTTTGAATAATTATGAATATATGACGGAGACCACTCTTTTAAGTAGTCTATCGCTTTTGCTAACGCAGCATCTTTTGAAATTGGTTCTACTTTAACATCTGTCTGCATGAATTCTCTACTTGTATTCCAGTAGTTTGTAATTTCACCTGTTGCTTTGTTGACTTCAAGTGAACTACCTGTGCCGTAATTACCGAGATCATACATATAATTCACATCATAAATTGTTTCGCCATTTTCATTTTCTCTTTCATTAACCGAATGAATTTGTAGCTTGGCTTTGTCTGTATCAACTTTTAAGATAGACTTAGCTAACTCTTCAACTTCTGCTAATGTAATACCATTTTTCTTAGGTGCAAGTGGTTGCGCTGCAAGTTTTTCTACACCTTTTGTCTTCGGTACTTGAGAAGTGAAACCATTCATTGTTTGCCATTGCCCATTTATTGCATGTACACCATTAAAGCTAGTTGGTGGCATATACACAAGCTTAGCAATCGCTTCGCCTGTTTGGTAGTTATAGTCAACTATATAACGTAAGTCAACTGACAGTTTTTCACGAACCTGTGCTAGGATGTCTGACTCATTCTTTTTCTGATCTAAGTTATCAAATGTTGCCTTGCTAGTTGGCTCAGTATTACGATACATACTTGTAACTTCACCATTTGCTAGAACTGTAATATGGATAAACTCATTACTAAGTGACACACCATTGTGTGTAGGCGAGTACATGAATGAATACGAAGTTGGTTCGGATAAAGGTCTACTAAAACTAAAACCAAAGTCACCAAATCTATTGTCCTCACGAAGCTTGTAATTCGCAGTGCTCGGCAATTTCTTTAGGAAGTCTTGAGCAACTTTCTTTGCTTCACCCTCTGAATATTTCACCGGGTACAATGCTTCCGCTATATTGACAGGCTGATAGGAGAAATTTTCTAATTCCAAATCTTCGCCTTTAAAAGTAAAATCACCATAAACGTCTTTGCCATTGATTGTTTTATTAAAGTTCAATTCATAGCGTATCGTTTTGTCATCATTAAAGTAATGCGCTTCCCCCATTGAGAAATCTTTCTCTGTTACAAAATTGAATTTGTCTGGGAATATTGTATTCAATTGCTTAATAAGCATACTTTTTGTTACTTTTGTTTCTGTTGAAGAAACTTGAATTGCAACTCTCTCTTGTGGTTCTTTTACATTTGCCGAAGCTTGTGCCATTGGCGAAAGTACACTAACAGAAAATGCAGTAGACGTTAGTATAATACCTAACTTTTTAAATTTACCCAAAATATCCCTCCTGGATTATCATTTACCATAATTATAGTATAGATTACCATAAATAGATATGACATTTTCAGATTATTCATTTTTATCGGAAAATAGAATAGACATAGAGCTATTTTATCTTCATTCAGCATATCTTTTCTGTACGAAAGCGATGCGTCAGCCGCAATGTTTGTCTGCGCGAAAGCAAAGCGACAGCTACAATTAAGCCAAGGCGAAATTGCTTGGTTGCTCCCTAAAAATTCTCATTTCTTTACTACATCAAAGTTGGACCCAATTAATAACCAATTTTGAGGGAATGGTAGACCCAACTTCCAATAGCCTACTCCTCGGAGTCTGTACCGTTTGATTAAATCGAACTTCGCTTGAATGGATCTGGCATCTTCGAACCATACCACATGTGCTTTACCTTGCTCATCGTAGTATTCAAAGAACGGTGCTTGAGATCTCAAATCAAACTGAATAGCAGCATTATATTTCTTAGCAATCTCGATTGCTCTTTGTGGGCTAACTGCTTCTGCATTAGGCCCCCCCTGCACAAAAGGCAATGTCCAGTTATACCCATATAAATTCTGTCCAAGTATAATTTTGTTCCGAGGTATCTCACTTACTGCATATTTAACAACCGCTTCTACCTCTGGAAGTGGCGATACTGCCATAGGGGGCCCTGCAGAATAGCCCCATTCATAGGTCATTAACATAACAAAATCCACTATTTCTCCATGTGCTTTATAATCATGCCCCTCCGTCCACGGACCCCGCTCACTAGCACTTGTTTTCGGAGCTAGCGCTGTCGATACGGTATATCCCTGAGGATGGAATCGACTCACCGCTCTCCTTAAAAAATTGTTATACGCCTGTCGTTGATCGCCCGGCAAATTCTCAAAATCAAAATGAATATCTTTAACGGTTCCTAAACGCTTTGCCTCTTCAAGAATATTATTAAAGAGCAAATCCTGTACGGCTGTACTTTGAAAAATATCTCTCGCTAAGTCACCGCTAAAACTAAAATTCTCCAAATTCGAGACAACCATTGCTAGAGAAGCACCTGTATCATTTGCAATTTGCGCCACACCTTGACTCGGTGGCACCTTAAGCGTTCCATCTCTTCTTGCCTCATAGCTAAATAAAGCTAGATAAGTTAAAAATGGACCCGCTTCTCTTGCTTGACTTAGTAATGCCTCACTAACGAATGTCCCTCTCGGCTCTAAATATGCCAATGTTTCAGCTCTTGTTTTTGGTTGAGGTGGAATATAAAGTCGCATACCAATCGATAACGGTTGACTCGGACTAATATTGTTCACCTGAGCAAGTGTTAAATAATTAATGCCAAAGCGTTGGCCGATTGAATATAGACTGTCTCCTGCCTGCACATAATAGAAATTTCCGACAATCGGTACCACAAGAGCTTGCCCTATAACTAATCGATTTGGTTCAGGAACTTGATTGGCATCTACAATATTTTGAACTGTTGTCCCATATGCCTTCGCAATACCCCATAAGGACTCCCCTGCCCGTACAACATGTATTTGAATGTCAATGCCTCCTTCTTGCTTGATAAAATCACACCTGTAAAGCTTATGAATTAGGAAATGAAAAGATGTCATTACTAAGTAAGAATAGCTTCCCTAAAACGAAAAAAGAGCCATCGCTTATTCTAACGAAAGGACCTTTTTTAGTGAGCAAGCGTCTAACCGCTTCCTCTATATTTGTCGTTGCTGACGCTTCATTTTTCACTACTGATTAACTCTCACTTTATTGTATATCCGATTTAATCATTTCAAATAATAACGGTACATTTGTTCCGCGTTGTAACGAATTACAGCCCTCCATTAAAAATGACCAACTCATTTTCATTTTTTCTTTATACGGAAGCTCTGGGTTAACTGGGAGATATTCTTTTAAAAATTCTTCTATGGAGCTCGATAAACTTTCCATAAATTCATCAGCCTTTTGCACCTTTTCCGTCGCTACTTCATTACGCTCATTCCATAGTACATGCTCTAAGTTTGTAGAAAAATAGAATAGCTGATACGGTATTCTTAATCGATGAATGCTAAAATGATCATTTGCCATAAGGATTTTAGCATTATTCGCCTTCATGTCATTTCGTTGTTCGATTTGTTCCTTACGCTTCTCTGATTTCACTAATATTGCATCTTCTGTATAGAATAAATTTTGCTCAATATCTCCCTTCACCTTGACAAATTCAGGGGCTATGAAACAACCGTCTGCATCAGTAATATGAACGACAGCGGTTAAATCCTTCGCTAAAAACTTATACTTCTCCAAATAGTTCTGAATCACTCGTGTAACACTATTTTTAATATTAGGTATCCGTTTATTAGCATCCCATTTCGTTAAAATATCTTCCCGTTGTACATCGAAGCGAATCGTTGAATTTGCAAAATGTTCATCTAGAAAATCCTCTAAAACAATTTGCTCCGTATGCCCTTCTACAATAATTAAAAGAACTTTTTTAGTCACGCTGGACACCCGCTTTTCTAAAGGCACGCTTAATTTTAAATGTCTTCGTTTCTTTATAAACATCTTCATCCTGTCCGCCCAACTGAATTGCACGTAAATAAACATCTCGAGCATTATTTACCTCTTTAATACCCTTTAGCTGTATATAACGACGATCCTCATTCGTTGTCGTAAACCATAAGTTTTTAATAGCTAGCACCTCTAACACACGTAAATTATGAGACGTAAAAATAAGTTGACCTTTTCCGCCCTCATCAATCACTGTTAACAACTCGCCTAACAAATATTCAAAAACACCAGAATCTAATTCATCTATTACTACACAAGCATTTGGGTTATTATAAACCGCAATGAGCACACTGAGTACAGATATAATTTTCAAAATCCCTTCTGACTCTGTCCTTAACGGTAATTCGCGCTCCCCTCGTTGCGATAAAAATTCAAAACGAATTCCTTTTTCTCCATTATCCATAGTTTGTTTTGTAAGTACATTAATCTTTATAGAGAGACCTGGAATAATCGCTGATAATACTTGATTACTTTGCTCTATTACTTCACATAACACGTAAAATGCTTCCTCTGGCAATAATGCTGGCCCCTTCAAATTGTAAGGGATAGAACCACGAGTTTTTTCGAGATGGATGCTAAAAGGCATACTGCGCTCTTCAAATAATGGTGCGATATTTTGATTGTTAACAACATGTAAATCACGATTAAAATCTATTGCTAAATTATGAAGCAATTGCATTTCTAACTCTGACAATCTATCCTGTAATAACGGCTTTAAATCTTTGTGAAAGACAAAGGACATATATTGTTTTTTAGACAATTGGTGAATGACTAGTAATTGGATACGCATTTTTTCATTCATATCAGAAAGATTTGCTTTACGTAGTTGTATGTCTTCCTCTGTAACATTAATTAAAATCTTTGAACGCTTCCCTTTCTCGTTTTCTCTGTAAGCTACACGTTCAACCGTTGTGTACAGTCTGTTATCATCTTCTTGTAACTCTACATAATAATTGAGAAAAAATGTGCCAAATTGATTTTCTACTAGAAACTCGAACTCAATACTTGCCGTATCCTCCCCTGCCATAATTAATTTCTTTTCCTCAGATGGTAATTTAATTTCAGCTATCCAACCGGAGATAAGTGCCTTTAACAAGCCGAATGCATCAACAATAGTTGTTTTTCCAGAACCGTTCTGTCCGTATAAACCTACAACATTTGGCTTAAGGAATGTCTCGAAATTTACCGCTAACACAATTTCACCATGACGTACATTTCTTAAATTTTGTACTTTTATTTTCTTGATTTTTATAATAGTCATTTATATAAACATCCTTTAATGATATTTTCTTCTATTATAATTAAATTTGATATATTTTATAACATTTTCTATTTTAATTAAATATACGCTTATCGATCATTCTTCTAGTTTAATGCCTATGACAATCCTAATAGTAGGCATATGTTAGAAAAGAAAAAACGAAGAAAGGTGTGTTTCATTGGTCAATCCTGGATTTAATCCCGAAGATCTTGATGTTAACATTCCGTTTCACCCTACTATGCCTTCTGGTAGCCCATATCCATCTTTAAACCCATCACCGTATCCGACACGACCTTCGCAGCCATATCCACCACATCCACATCCACCGCGGCCATATCCGCCACAACCATACCCACCACGTCCTCCGCAACCATATCCGCCACAACCATATCCACCACGTCCTCCGCAACCATATCCGCCACAACCATATCCACCACGTCCTCCGCAACCATATCCGCCACAACCATATCCACCACGTCCTCCGCAACCATATCCGCCACAACCATA
>NZ_JBIWFC010000024.1:0-13728 GCF_044762845.1 Lysinibacillus sp. NPDC096382 | reverse complement strand
CCATATCCACCACGTCCGATGCCATTCCCAGGCGGACAATATCCTGGCTTACCAGGTTTACCAGGCTTTAACCTACCAGGCATGTAGATTGGTCACCTAACATATTGGAAGTCCAAGAAAAATGACTATAGCAAAAAAGGCTATCCAGAAGTTCAAATACGAACTAATGGATTGCCTTTTTATTGTTTAGTAGGACAGGAAGTGAAAACATGTCTAGAAAGTTTTTTAGCCATTCTACATATTCGCTCATTTAATGAGCACAGTATAGGAGAGGTGCATCTATGTGTAACGTAAAAAAAATAACTTTATGTATGATTAGCTTAATATTAATTAATTTGAGCATTGTATCTTCTTTTGATGCAAAAGAATTGAGTAGATTAAATGGACTTAAAGCACAAATAAAAGGTCTAGAAAATCGTTTAAAAAGCCTTGAGCCGATAAAACCCCAAACAATTGCTGATCCTCCTTTTCCAGAATTATCTCCCCCATCAAAATTTGTTACACTTTCACAGGTAATAGAGAATGGCGATACCATTCCTTATGAAGTGATCGTCAATAATCCTGGCTACATGAGACCCGCTTATGAAGAATATTGGCATAGCTCAATCGGTCGGTGGAGCTATGTTCCAACTAGAATTCATTATGCACTGCATCGACTATTTACGAATTACGATGTTGCTCTTTCTGAATGGTACGACTTTGAACAAAATATGGGATTCACGATTCCAATGTTTCACAATAAAACGGATTTAGATTTATATATTGTCGCGTTCCAAACTGATATTACAGCAGTTTATACATTAGGGAATCAGGTGGTCGTTGTTGGAAACCCAAGAAGAACCGGTGTTCAAGTGGTTACTATAAAAACAAGCGCTATACATCCCTCAAACACTGAAGAATCTTTACTTGTGCAATTATCAACTCAAGCAGGAGAAGAAATGGATTATACTCTAATCTCTTATATTTCCCCTGATTTTAGGTTGAAGCAAAAAGAATAACTCTAAGCTACTTTTCGGAGTTTTTTATTAGCAGGTTTGTATCTTTATCAGCGATTGTTGGGGGTTTATCAGCGATTATCGGTGGTTTATCAGCGATTATCGGTGGTTTATCAGCGATTGTTTGGGGTTTATCAGCGATTGTCGGAAGTTTATCAGCGATTGTGCTGTTTTTATAGTCAAGCCCTTAATATTGTGTAAAATTCTATACAAAGTTTTTCAACCCTGATTTTAGTTTTCCTAAATTTTACGGCTTATGTTGGAATTCGCCGCTAAAACTTTGAGTTTCGCCGCCAACCACGCAAAGAACGCCGCTAAACCATAAAGTTTCGCTGCTAACAAGCTTATTATCAGCAATTGTCGGTGGTTTATCAGCGATTGTTGGGAGTTTATCAGCGATTTTGCTGTTTTTATCAGCGATTTTACTGCTTTTATCAGCGATTGTCGGTGGTTTATCAGCGATTATCCATATTCTATCAGCGATTCACTAATAAATATTCGCTAAACATAAAAAATCACTTCTCAAATGGAGAAGTGATTTTTATTTGGCTGGAGCCGTAGATTACATCATTCCTGGCATGCCGCCCATACCAGACATATCTGGCATTGCTGGAGCTGCTTCTGGGATGTCTGCTACAACTGCTTCTGTTGTTAAGAATAGAGCTGCTACAGATGCTGCGTTTTGTAGAGCGGAGCGAGTTACTTTCGCTGGGTCTACTACGCCCGCTTCAATCATGTTTACCCATTCGCCTGTTGCAGCGTTGAAGCCTACACCGATTTCTTCGCGTTTTAGGCGATCCACGATAATTGAGCCTTCAAGACCAGCGTTGTTTGCGATTTGACGGACTGGCTCTTCTAAAGCACGTAGAACAATTTTCACACCAGTTGCTACGTCGCCTTCTTCTGCATCTGCAACTTTTTCAACTGCTGCATATACGTTAAGAAGTGCCGTACCACCACCTGAAACGATACCTTCTTCAACTGCTGCGCGAGTTGAGTTCAGAGCATCTTCAATGCGTAGTTTGCGTTCTTTTAGTTCTGTTTCTGTTGCAGCACCAACTTTGATTACTGCTACACCACCTGCTAATTTTGCAAGGCGTTCTTGTAATTTTTCTTTATCGAATTCTGAAGTTGTTTCAGCAAGCTGAGCACGGATTTGACCAATACGGCCTTCGATTGCATCTGCACCGCCAACACCTTCTACAATTGTTGTATTGTCTTTTGTAACAACAACTTTCGCAGCGCGACCAAGTGATGTAATATCAGCTGATTTAAGGTCTAAGCCTAATTCTTCTGTAATTACTTGACCACCTGTTAAAATTGCGATATCTTCAAGCATTGCTTTACGACGGTCACCAAACCCTGGCGCTTTAACCGCTACAGCATTGAATGTACCACGAAGTTTGTTCACTACAAGTGTTGCAAGAGCTTCACCTTCAACATCTTCAGCGATGATTAATAGTGGACGACCTTGTTGTACCACTTGTTCTAATAATGGTAATACTTCTTGAATGTTTGTAATTTTTTTATCAGTAATTAAAATGTATGGGTTATCTAATACCGCTTCCATTTTATCTGTATCTGTTACCATGTAGTGTGATGCATAACCACGGTCGAATTGCATACCTTCCACTACATCAAGCTCAGTTGTGAAGCCTTTAGATTCTTCAATTGTGATAACACCATCGTTACCCACACGTTCCATTGCTTCTGCGATTAATTGCCCTACTTCATCATCAGCAGCAGAGATAGCCGCAACTTGTGCGATTTCGTCTTTGTTGCTAACTGGACGAGAAATAGCGTGTAATTCTGTAAGGGCTGCTGCAACTGCTTTATCGATCCCTTTACGAATGCCTACAGGGTTTGCACCAGCTGTAACGTTTTTCAAACCTTCACGAATAATTGCTTGTGCTAATACTGTTGCAGTTGTTGTACCGTCACCAGCGATTTCGTTTGTTTTAGAAGCAACTTCTGCTACTAATTTTGCCCCCATGTTTTCGAATGGGTTTTCTAGCTCGATTTCTTTTGCAATTGTTACACCATCATTTGTAATAAGTGGTGAACCGAATTTTTTTTCTAAAACTACGTTACGACCTTTAGGCCCTAATGTAATTTTTACTGCGTTTGCTAATTTATCTACACCTTGTAGCATTAATGAACGAGCGTCTTCTGAGAATTTAATATCTTTTGCCATTTGAATTTACCCTCCTGAAATGGAATATTCGTTAAGCTTCATCAATATATTTATAGAAATTTCGCCATACAGTCATTGCCATCTATTTGTGACAATTACTAGGCATTTACTTTAAAAGGA
Source organism: Lysinibacillus sp. NPDC096382 (assembly GCF_044762845.1). NCBI lineage: Bacteria > Bacillati > Bacillota > Bacilli > Caryophanales > Bacillaceae > Lysinibacillus > Lysinibacillus sp. NPDC096382. The sequence continues at coordinate 10,419 of NZ_JBIWFC010000024.1, read as the reverse complement.
ATTATCACCAAAATGTGTATGGTTGATCTCCGTTCCTACTGCGCGCTTTAAGGAGTCGCCCAGCCTTCACTCCAATCAACTTATTTACATAGTAGACGTTTTTAAAAATGCCATCCACAACTTTTGGTAATGAATCTTTAAAAGTATTAATTTATTCAATAATTGCAAGAATATCACTTTCGCGTAAAATTAGGTATTCATTACCTTCATATTTAACTTCTGTACCAGAGTATTTAGAGAAAATAATGCGGTCGTCAACTTTTACGTCAAGCTCTACACGTTGCCCGTTCTCTAAAATGCGACCCGTCCCAACTGCTACAACTTTACCTTCTTGCGGTTTTTCTTTTGCAGAGTCTGGCAGTACAATACCGAATGCAGATTTTTCTTCTACCTCGATTAGTTCGATTACAATACGATCTCCTAGTGGTCTTAACAAGTGAAACAACCTCCTATTAATTAAATATATACTTGAAAGTTTATTAGCACTCTATCTAGTCGAGTGCTAATACAATTATTATGATAATCAATCACACTTTTTTTTGCAAGTCAGAACTTCGAAAAATTTTGTTTTCTTTCCATATTCCTCTACAATAGAAAGGTAGCATAATGAATGGAAAGGATTTTGACTGTGAACAATTCTCAAAAAATAAATAAACATAAAAAAACAGCCCTTTATATTTTACTGATTTATATCCTCATGCAAATATCGGGGATATTACTGGCAAAACCGTTTCATAAGCTTGTTATGAGTACAACTGGTTTACCTAGTGGGCAGGCTGCCCCGCTTACTCAAGGCTGGTATATCGCACTTAGCTTTGCCATTGCGTTAATTTTAAGCTTACTCCTAACATCCCGCGATAAAGCGTTTTGGGATATTTATAAAGGAAAGAAAGAAACTATACCTCTGTCAATTATGTGGGGAATTATCGGTTTCTTCTTAGTTTTCATCGGCCAAATGATTGGCGCAGCTATCGAAATGGCTGTATTCGGTATCCAAGGTGGATCGCAAAACACAGCTGATATTGTAGCTATTGCAAAAGGCGCTCCTATTGCGATATTAGCGATTGTCGTGTTTGGGCCAATATTAGAAGAATTCGTCTTCCGCCGTGTTATTTTCGGATCGCTTGTCCAAACGACCAATTTCTGGATAGCTGGTATAGTAAGTGCCATTTTCTTTGCACTTATTCATTTCGACTTCAGACATATCTTGCTTTATACAATTTGCGGATTGATTTTTGCCTTCTTATATCACAAAACAAAACGCATTTGGACGTCCATTATCGCCCACGTCATGCTGAATGGTTTTGTGACGCTTGTACAATTGTATGCCGAACCACTGCAAAAGTTTCTTGAACAACTAGAAAAAATGCAATAAAAATCAGTGAAATTTTTGCATACCGCCGATTTCTAGTTGAACCTAGCTATTTATAACGACGAAAAAGCTCGATGCTATTAATAGGCATCGAGCTTCTATTATTATTGATTTAATTCTTCGATTTGACGTCGTTGCTGTTCAAGTGCCTCTTCGACCTGGCGTTTTTGCTCAGCTTCTTGCTCTTCCTTCAATCGCATTTCTTCTGATTTTAAGTATTTCTTATAGCCAACACGAGAAATCATAATACTAATTTCATAAAGAATAAATAACGGTACTGAAACCATTAAGTGTGAAGCTAATTCAGGTGGTGCGATTAGAGCAGCACATACAAATAAACCAAAGTATGAATACTTACGAATACGAATTAGTAACTCAGGAGATAGAATCCCAATGCGTGAAAAGAACAAGACTACTATCGGCAATTGGAAAAGGAAACCAAAGGGTATTGTAAGCTTAAATAAAAACGAAAAATATTCATGTATGCCAATCGTTTGTTGAATCTCCAATTCGTTTGATAAATTCATCATAAACTTTATGACATAAGGGAATAGTAAAAAATATGAAAAGGATAACCCTGCTAAAAATAATAAAAATGAATACGGTATATAGCTTAAGGTTGCTTTTCGTTCTACGTCCCTAAGTCCCGGGCTAATAAAAGCCCATAATTGGTACATCAATACCGGCGAAGATAGGATAAATGATACTAAAAAAATAACTTGGATATAAATTGCCAGTGGTGTTACTACATCAAACGCATGAAGTTCTATATTGTAAGACTCTCCAGTAATTTGAAGATATTTAACAAGCGGCTTCGCAACAAAAAAGCCAGCAATCATAGCGAGAACAAAGAAAACGGCAACAATGAAAAGCCGTTTTCTTAATTCTTCTATATGTTCAATAACAGTTAGATCTTTTGGATTCATTCCTCAAACATCCTAACTTTACTTATCTAGTTCTTTCTTCTTCTTGTCATCATCATCTTCGTCGGCTAATCCTTTTGTAGCATTTTTAAATTCACGTAATGTTGAACCAAATGCTTTACCTAGCTCTGGTAACTTCTTAGGACCAAAAATTAGTAATGCGACAATTCCGATAATAATGAGGCTCATTGGACCTATTGGACCCATTACAGCCACCTCCTCTTTATATCCATCATTTTAACGCATATTTCGCCATTTTGCTAACTAATAATATGTGAAAGTTTTTCGTCATTCTCTCATTTTATCTCATATTCGGTACAAAAAACATTCACTGAAAGAAGTTAAATTATGTACAATTATCACTCTTCCTGATTACGAATTAAATAAATGAGTGCCTGCAATTCTACCGACAAATCGATTGTTAAAAGTTGCATTTTATCTGGTACAGTAATACGCTCTGGCGTAAAGTTTAAAATTCCTTTTGCGTTCATCACCGCTAATCTATCAGCCATTTTCTGTGCAGAGCGTGGTGAAACTGTTAAAATTGCAAGCTCCGCTCCATATTCTGCATACTTTTCTTCCAATAAATCAGGATGAAAAACAGGAATATTGCTAATCATCTTCCCTTCCTTCGGGGCCTTTGAGTCAAATGCCACAACGATATGGGTATTATGATTTTTTTGGAAATTGTATTTTAATAAAGCACTACCTAAGTTCCCTACACCAATTAACGCTACTTTTGTGGCTTCATGTTGATCGAGCGTTTGACTAAAGAATTTCAAGAGATGCTGCACATCATAGCCATATCCCTTTTTCCCAAGAGCACCAAAATAAGAAAAATCACGGCGAATAGTTGCAGAATCAATTTTCATTGCTTCACTCAGTTCCTTCGACGAAATACGTTCCATGCCTTCTTGTGCAAAGTTTTGGATAAATCGATAGTAGAGAGGAAGTCTTTTCGTAGTGGCTTGTGGAATTTTTAATTCTTGTTTCAAACTTTTTCCTCCTTATAATGTATCAAATTCTATTTATAAGGATCATCACCAAAACGTGTGGTTGATTTCCGTTCCGACTGGGCGCTTTGTAGCTGACGCTTCGCTTTCGCACAGAAAACATTTGTAGCTGACACTTCGCTTTCGCTACAGAGCAAAGCTTCCTAGGGGCGTCCGATGAGCCGCTTCACTGCGTTGCAGGGGTCTCATCTGTGACGCTGATCCCCGAGGAGTCGCCCAGTCTCCACTCCAATCAACTATTTACATAGTAGACATTTTAACAAACGTCATCCACAACTTTTGGTGATGAACCATTTATGATACATGCTTAATATTTCTAAGTTTATTATATTCACTGGAGGATTTCCCTTTAGTTAATGGCGCTTTTACGCCACTAACTAAAGAGAAATCGTTTCAATCTTACATGACAGCTTGGAATAAGTAAAGCATCGACATTGCAAGGCAATCGCACATCCATTACACTAAGGTAGAATTGAGGTGTCAAGAATGATTGTTTTACAGGTCAATCAACTATATAAATCCTTTATTGCAGATGAAATTTTAAGTGGCGTAAAATTAGAGGTTCAACATCGTGACCGCGTTGCATTAGTAGGTCGTAACGGTGCTGGTAAGTCCACTTTACTTAAAATAATTGCTGGTCAAATGTCATATGACTCTGGCGATATTATTATCCCTAAAGGTATACAAATTGGGTATTTAGAGCAGCATGCTGGATTAAACTCAACATTGTCGATTTGGGATGAAATGATGACAATTTTTGAGCCGCTTATTACCCAAGAACAGGCAATCCGATCATTAGAACAACAAATGGCCGACCCTGCTGTTTATGAAAACCCTACTTTATATGCAAAAATAATGTCTGAATACGATCATTTGCAGCATAATTTTAAAGATGCAGGTGGCTATCAATATGAATCTGATACACGTTCTGTGCTTCATGGCATGCAGTTCTATCCTAATGATTACGAAAAGCCAATTAGCTCACTCTCAGGGGGACAACGGACTCGGTTAGCGCTTGCTAAGCTTCTGTTAAGTAAACCTGATCTATTAATACTCGATGAACCTACTAACCATTTAGATATTGATACCCTCTCTTGGTTGGAATCATATTTAAAAGGCTATGAAGGGGCTATTCTAATTGTTTCCCATGACCGCTACTTCTTAGACCAGGTTGTTTCCATTGTCTACGAAGTCTCTCGTCATCGCGTCACAAAATATACAGGCAATTATAGTGCCTATTTAGATGAAAAAGCGGAAAATTATGAGCGTGATTTGAAGCTTTATGAACGTCAGCAAGATGAAAAGGCCAAGCTTGAGGAATTTATTCAAAAAAACATTGCTCGTGCTTCTACTACTAAAATGGCACAAAGTCGTCGTAAAATGCTTGAGCGAACAGAATGGATGGAATCCCCTGATGGTGATGAAAAATCAGCAAGCTTCGGCTTTACAATTGAGCGCCAAAGTGGAAACGATGTATTATCTATTGATGACTTAGCTATAGGTTATCGTGATAAGAAAATATCAAGCGGCATCACATTGCGCACTTTCCGAGAAGACCGTATTGCACTTGTTGGACCCAATGGTGTTGGTAAATCAACTTTATTAAAAACCATCGTCAAAGATTTACTACCACTCTCTGGAGAGATTCGCTATGGTACAAATGTTCAAATTGGTTATTACGATCAAGAGCAGGCCAAGCTATCGAGCAATAAAAGTGTGCTAAAAGAGCTATGGGATGAATGGCCTTTAATGAATGAAAAAGATATTCGCACGGTGCTAGGCCGTTTCTTATTCAGTGGCGATGATGTAGATAAAATCGTGTCATCTTTATCTGGTGGAGAAAAGGCTAGACTTGCACTAGCTAAGTTGATGATGCAAAAGGCAAATTTCTTAATTCTCGATGAGCCTACCAATCACTTAGACTTAGATAGTAAAGAGATACTGGAAAACGCACTGATCGATTATCCTGGAACGCTCTTATTTGTATCGCATGACCGATATTTCATCAATCGAATCACTACTAAAGTAATCGAACTATCCGGCGATGGTTCCTTTGAGTACTTAGGTGACTATGATTATTATCTTGAAAAGAAACAAGAACTATTGGAAATTGCACAAATGAAGGCTGCCGCTCAACCGCAAGTACAAGCTGTTGTATCTGAGAAGATCTCTACCTCTAAAATTGATAAAGAGGCTAAAAAACGGGAGCGCCAAATTAGACGCACGCTTGAGGAACTAGAGGGGAAAATGCAGCAAGTAAATCTTGAAATAGCTCGCTTAGAAGAAGCTCTTTGCGATCCTGAGATATTCACAGACCACGAAAAAATTACACAACTTCAAGAGGAATTATCAACTGCTAAGGAACAGTATGAGTTATTCGAAATGGAATGGCTCGAGCTAAGTGAAGAACTTGAAAATATTATTTTATAACATCTCTCTTGAGGTGGGATAAAACTTATAAAGCCATGTGCCTAGTCACATGGCTTTTTACTTTACTCGCGTTGATTTTTCATATATATTGGTCAAGTGCTATTTTTCGACAAAAAATGCCCACAACTTTATACACACTATAAATCTAGTAATACCAACATATCAACAGACTTTTCCACATTGTCCACAACTCAAAAATATTTTATTCACATTATTTTGTGCAAAATAGGCTACTATATATTGAATAATCACAAGTTATGCACAAGTTATCAACATTTTGTGCATAAGTACGGATGTTCGCTGTTTTATTTCTACCTTACCTGTGGATAATTTTCTGAAAAATTTGTCAACTGATCGGATTCAAATTTTCTTATAGATACTATTTTCTCAACAATTTTTTCACAAAAGCAAAAAGAGGTATTTTAGAATCAAATCTAAAACGCCTCTTTTTCTATAATCAATTATGCCTCAGTCCGAAATCGGCTTTGTGCTTTGGCCTGCAGATATTTTTTTGCGCGAAAGCGTAGTGCTAACGCAGCGGCAGCAGCAGATGTTTTTTGCGCGAAAGCGCAGCGTCAGCGACATAATACAGGTCAGTTAGCGTTACGCAAGGATGCGATGAATTTAGGCTAATATCCTTTATTAACTCCTTTCCGATTTCATGACACCCAGAAAAAGTTATACCCAGGATTTTAACTCCATTCCAGGGCGACCGTTCATTAATAAATTGCCTCGAATACCGGCTTCAAACATAGGTGTTGCTGCAGCCCCTATCATAGCGGCATTATCTGTACACAGCTTTAATGGTGGCACGAAAAATGGTATGTTTTCTTCAGCAAATACCATCTCAAGTGATGTACGCAAACCCTTATTTGCCGCTACACCACCCGCTGCAATAACCTGCTTCACGTTATATTCGCGAGCTGCCCGTAATGTTTTCGCCGTTAATACTTCAACTACGCTATCCTGAAACCCTTTGGCAACGGCAGTCGGACAAATTTCTTCACCGCGTTGGTCCATATTATGCTTATAATTAATAACCGCTGATTTCAAGCCACTAAAACTAAAATCATAAGAATCTTCCTCTAACCACACTCTTGGGAAGGATACAGCCTCATCTCCCTCATGTGCTAATTTATCAATTCGCGGACCACCTGGATATGGTAAGTCTAAAACACGCGCAACCTTATCATAAGCTTCACCAGCTGCATCATCTCTCGTCTCACCGATGACTTCAAAAGAGCCATGTTCTTTCATATAAACTAGCTCTGTATGGCCACCTGATACAACAAGTGCTAACAATGGGAAATCCATTGGTTGCACGAGTGCATTAGCATATATATGTCCAGCTATATGATGCACACCTACAATCGGTAAATTATTAGCAAACGCAAAGGCCTTCGCGGCATTAATCCCAATTAACAGTGCACCTACAAGACCAGGGCCCTCTGTAACTGCCACAGCATCTAAATCAGCTGGCTTCATATTTGCCTGTGCTAATGCTTCTTCTATAACTACTGTAATTTGCTCAACATGATGACGAGATGCAATTTCAGGCACAACCCCACCAAATCGTTTATGACTTTCTATTTGAGATGCAACTACATTTGAAACAATTTCAGAACCATTTCGAATAATCGCCGCTGCTGTTTCATCACAGCTCGATTCTATTGCTAATATCATTCGATCTTCCATCATAAATTCACCCACATGACAAGGGCATCCTCCCCGTTATCTGTATAATAGCCTTTACGTATACCGCCATCTTGGAAATCAAGCTTTCGATAAAGATTTTGAGCAACTGTATTTGTTACTCGTACCTCTAAACTCATGACTTCCATAGTATGCTCTCTAGCAATACGCATAGCCTCTCGCATTAATCCTTCACCAATGCCGCGACCTCGAGCAGCCTCTATAACGGCAACGTTTGTAATTTGCGCTGCGTCTATAACCATCCACATTCCGCAAAAACCGATAATACGATCATCTTCATCCACAGCTAGCAAGTAATATGCATACTGGTTTTCGTGCACTTCATAGTAAAAGGAATCTAACGTCCATGGTGTAGGAAATGTAGCAAGCTCAATTTCATATACTGCTGGTACATCATCAGATCCCATTTTACGATACGTTACATCACTACTCATGAGCCTTCTCCTTTTGTTCCTTTAGCCAGTTTGCCTCCGCCTCTGCAATGCGTTTATATTGCGGAATAAAATGATGAACTGCATCCACACTTGGTAGCTCCATTTTAGTAGCTAGTCTAATCGTTTCACTTGCTCGTGGTAAATCATTGCTAAATTGCGTACGCTGAGCTCGCTCACCCATTACCTCTACGATTTTATGCCAAAAAACATCTACATCGGCTCCAACAAATAAAACCGGCGCCTCTAAAGCCTGTAAACGCTCTAACAAGCCATCTATATGATCGTGATAATCTTCTATAATTGTTTCAAGCCCACAACCTTTATAAACGGCCGTATAGACATTGCCTCTTCGCGCATCAAAAATAGGACAAATAAACCCATCATATAGTGCTGCATTTGCGGCCAATGACTTTAAGCTAGATATTCCAACTAAAGGCTTTTTCAATGTCCATGCTAATGTTTTAGCAAGCGTCACACCTATTCGTACACCGGTATAAGAACCAGGTCCTTCTGATACAGCAATCGCATCCAACTCGCTTGGCTTTATGCCAGCCTTTGCTAGCACTTCTTCAATAGCTGGCATAGCACCTGCTGAATGCGTTAATTTAATATTTTGTACAATCTCCGCGATCACTTTCCCATCTTTTATTACAGCAATAGAAAGTGGTGCATTCGCTGTTTCAATCCCTAACCAAATCATTTCATTAGCTCCTCACATAATGCCTCATATCGCTTTCCAAGTGGTGTTAATACAAATCGTCGTTGATTTTCTCCGATCCGGTAAATTTCTATTCCAAGACGCTCCTGTGGTAAATCCTGTGCAATCAAATGAGCCCACTCGATAACTGACACCGCATCACCATAAAATAGTTCGTCCCATCCAAGATCCTCATCGCTTTCTGCTAAACGATAAACATCTAAATGATTAAATGGTAAACGCCCCTCATATTGCTTAACAATCGTAAATGTCGGGCTATTGACCGTTCTCATCACACCAAGTCCCTTCGCTAATGCTTTCGTAAATGTCGTCTTACCAGCGCCCAAATCACCCTCTAATGTAATTGTATCTTGGGCTTCTAGTAAGCTTGCTAGTTTCAACGCAAAATTCTCAGTATCACCAAGTGAATTCATTATTTTTTCATACATCATCTCTTTTTCCTCTCCTAGCTCCATTACTTCTAGTTTACCGAAACAAGCGTAAATGTTCAAAACATCCAATGGATTTCAAAAAAACAATTACACCTTGGCGTAATTGTTGCAGCTTGTCGACAAAAAATTATAAATTTTGTATCAAATAAACAAAGGAGATTTTCACTCCAAGCTGATGCTCATCATGAGGTGAGTCCTAAAACTTATGCAAATTAGCCTTCGTCATTAGCCTGAAACAATTATGCCTAGGCTTAATTATCGCTGACGATACTAATTTATGTGCTAAATAAAAATAAAACACGCTTATAAAAAACGTGCTTATTTTTTATGCTCCTTTACCTCACTAACCTTTTTATCAACCAATTTATCATCTTTAAATCGTACTATATAGGTTTTTGTCATAAGTATTTCATCATTCCAGCGGTATTGATCATTTTTTATCATGTCCCCTGCTCCCCCTGCAATTTTTACTACATCCATATATGACATGCCTTCTTTTAATTTTTCAAATTCGGCTTCATTCATATTTTTCTGCCAGTGGTACGCATTGGACTCCTCTATGTCTAAAATAGGATCTCCACAGCCTGCTAGTATTACAATAGCACCTATGAGTAAGCTTATATTCAAACGTTTTATGTAAAAATAATTTCGCATGCTAAACACCTCCAAATTCCATCACGAGAGGAATCGATAAAAAATAGTCACCCTATAATAGCGTTCAGTTTGTTGACACATACAACGACCTTTGCTAACGAGTTTTTCGATATGAGTGTTGGGGCTTCACGGAATCGGAAAGGGGTTCTTTGTGCAAGCACAAAGCCAATTCTAAACGCAATTATGCCGAGGCATAATTATTCTAAAAATCTATGGATACCCCAACAAATATTATTGAACCAATTTTATCGATATCCACTAATTCCCTTATATTAACAATAAAAAAAGTTCTTATGATTTAAAAGCATCATAAGAACTATATTATCGTTTATAATGGCGGTCCCGACCGGGATCGAACCGGCGATCTCCTGCGTGACAGGCAGGCATGTTAACCGCTACACCACGGGACCTCTTTAAGACATTTATTAATATATCATAGAAAAATAACATATGCAATACTTTTTATATTTTTTTTATTTTTATATTCTAATAGTCTTTGCTAATGCTTCAATCCGTAAGAAGTGGCAAAGATTAAAAGCAAATATTTGTATTTTGTAGTTGCTGTCATCAGCTTTAGCTTCATTTCAATAATAATTTCTTTAATAAAAAACAGCCAGCACTCAGCTGACTGTCTTCATTGCCTAGCGACGTCCTACTCTCACAGGGGGAAGCCCCCAACTACCATCGGCGCTAAAGAGCTTAACTTCCGTGTTCGGTATGGGAACGGGTGT
>NZ_JBIWFC010000023.1:13113-82030 GCF_044762845.1 Lysinibacillus sp. NPDC096382 | reverse complement strand
GTCACCATGGACACCCTTGTCTTTCGCTAACAGTTCCTACTGCCAAGCCTGTAGTGGACTTTCACCACCAAGTTGTTGCGCATGCCGGGCGCACAGCAAAAATCTGCTAACTATATCATTAGCAGATTCAATAATATTCTCTTCATCGCTACAGAAAATAATTGCTGAATGAGGTTAAAGTGATACCTAAAATTGAAAAGCTTCTTGTTTGACATCGACTAATAAACCATTTGCAAGCTGTGCAATAACCACATCATCAGCTGGAGGATTAAAACGACTACATTGAACGTCTCGAAAAAATCGCTGTAAATTTACTAGCTTTAGATAGGCTTCGTCCCCCAACAACTTGCATTGCTTTTGTTACGATGTCAATCGCATTGTTACAAATAACATACTTTGCAATACTTACATCTTCAGAAAGGTGATTCTTAATCGCAGGATTTTGTTCTACTTGCGCTGCAATACTATATAATGTTCGCCGTGCTGTGTGATAAAGCACTTCTATTTCACCCATTTTTTGTTGGACATGGCTTGCGTGAGCGATTGTATTTAGGCTGTATGAATAGGTATTTTTAGCAAAATCTATTGCATAATCCTTTACCCCTCCCTCGCCCGCTATTTATAATATTTAAGAGAGAACCTTCTTTAACTGCTTTATGGCACAATTCCGCAAATATCGGCTCAGGCTACCTCTTCGCCCCACGAACATTTAAAAAAGTTAATAAGTGCCACCCTACAGACAAAGCGGTAGAAGCATATCCTTTTGCTAATTGTTCCTGTACTAATAACATTTCATAAAGGGAAATTTCCTCACCGCCATTTTTTCGTCACCGTTAATTTAAAATAGCCCGCACCCTCTAAGATGTTAAAATGCTCAAACGGAAGCTCCCTACTCTCATCATATTTACCAGCTGTCTTGTCAATTTGTTGTGCCAATTTAAGCGCATTTTGAACTAATTGCTGCTCACGTTCATTTCGAATATAAACATCACTCATCAATGAGTCACCTTGCTTTTAGTAAATCTATTTTGTGGTTTTTTCAGCCCTAAATGTTCCCTAAGTGTGGAGCCTGTATATTCTTTACGATAAATACCACGCTCTTGTAAAATTGGCACAACCTTGTTCACAAAATCCTCCAAATCACGTGGCAATAACGGAAACTGTAGCATAAAGCCATCTGCCGCTTCTTCTGTAAGCCAACGTTCCATCTCATCGGCAATTTGCGTTGGTGTCCCTACAAAAGCATCGCGCTTCGCAGGACCAAAAAGGCGTGCATATAATTCACCGACTTTTAAATTTTCTTTTTTGATAATCTCTAAATGCTCATAGAAATGACTTTGAATACTATTGACCTTAGGAAAATCCACTTCGATTGCAGGTGTATCTAACGAGTACTTTGTGAAATCAACATTTCCCATATAACCCGAAACAAATTTCAAGCTCTCATATGGGTCAATCAACGCCTGTAATTCATTATACTTACGGATGGCCTCTTCCTCCGTATCACCCACAATTGGCGATATCCCCTGAAACATAAGTAACTCCTCATCGGTGCGCCCAAATGGAGCAAGCTGTGCCTTTAAGTGGCGATAATGCTCCTTGGACTTTTCAATATCGTTCCAATGAACAAAAACGACCTCCGCTGTTCGTGCTGCTAATGTTTGCCCTGGTTTTGAAGCACCAGCCTGCACTATAACAGGCTGACCCTGAACGGAACGTGCTATATTCAAAGGACCTTTTACTGATAAATATTTGCCTTTAAAAGCTGTCTCATGTACTTTATTGCGATCATAAAAAATATTATTATCACGGTCGTAGACAAAAGCATCATCCTCCCATGAATCCCATAATGACTGCACTACATCGGTAAATTCCTCCGCACGTTCATAGCGATGATCATGCTCCCAATGCTTGTCACGGCTGAAGTTTAAAGCCGTCTCTCCTGTGGCATCTGCTGTTGTTACTAGATTCCAACCGACTCTACCATTACTAATATGATCAACGGACATTAGTTGCCTTGCTAACACATATGGCTCACTATATGTGGTTGATGCAGTTGCCCCAAGCCCAATTTTGGTTGTCGCAGCTGCCAAAGCTGTAATCTGTATAAGAGGATCAAAGCGATTTAAAATATGTGGATGTGATTCATGATTGATCGCTAAACTATCCGCAACAAAGGCAATATCAAACTTGCCCTTTTCAGCAATTTGCGCCGCCTTTTGCAATGCATTAATATCGATGCTTGCATTAACTTTTGCAGACGGATGTTTCCAAGCTGCCACATGCATTCCTGCCCCAATTAAATATAACGCAAGCTTTAACTCCTTTTTCTTAGTCATTTTCTCTCATCTCCCTAAATTTCTCTGTCGCTTTGCCTTCACATAGATTAACAGTACGTTAGGAGGCATTGAGCCAATTTATTGTTGATCAATGAAGATAAAACTCTTTCCATGTAGCTAATTCATCTAATGGCATTTTTACAGGAATATAATTTCCATTAGAAATATCTTTAATGAAATTCGCTGTTTCTTCACGCTGATAGATGTCAACAATTTTTTTCAATGTTTTGTTGTCCTTATCTCCAGGCCTTGCCACGATGACATTAAGAAATGGCTTCGCCGTTTCATTCTCATGAATAATGGCATCTTTCAATAGTAAGCCTGCTTCAACAGCAATCCCATTATTAATGACCGCAAAATCGGCATCCTCCATAACCCTCGGTGTAGTCGCACCATCTACCGGTAAAATGTTTAATTTTTTCGGATTGTCCTTAATCCGATCCTCTCCACCATTGCCATCAAAACTATCAGTAACCGTCAACAACCCGTATTCTTGTAACAGCAATAAAGCTCTACCCCAGTTAGAAGGATCTTTTGGTACAGCAATTTTCGCTCCCTCTTTCATCTCATCCAAGGTTTTATATTTTTTTGAGTATAAGCCTATCGGAGCCATAATTGTTGTGCCAATTGCCTGCAAATCTGTTTTGTTATTCGTATTAAATAAATTTAAGTAAGCGACATGCTGAAACGCATTGATATCAACCTCTCCCTCCGCCAATGCTTGGTTCGGGTCATATTGTGCTGAGAATGTCACTAAGTCGAGGCTAATATCTTCCTTAGCAGCCTGTTCTTTTATATACTCCCATGTTTCCAATTCCGAGCTACGGATACCAACCTTCACAGTCTCTTTTTCATTTGCTTTTGCACAAGCAACTAGTAGGAACAGTAATGCCATTAATCCTAATATATAATTTAGTTTCCTCATCTTAAATTTCTCCTTTTATGACACTCTGCGTAATTTTTTCTCAAGACTATTTCCTATACTTTGAATGATTTGTACTAGTACTACTAAAATCACCACTGTTACTAAAATCGTTACATTGTCAAAGCGTTGATAGCCGTAAGTAATGGCTACATCACCAAGGCCACCGCCCCCAACTGCCCCTGCCATTGCAGTAGCTCCAATAAGCCCAATTGTTGCAGTCGTAACACTTAATATTAAAGAGGGGAAGGCTTCAGGTAGCAAAAACTTTTGAATAATTTGAAGCGGAGAGGCACCCATTGCCTTCGCTGCTTCAAGAATGCCTTCATCTACTTCCAGTAATGAATTTTCTATTAATCTTGATATATATGGGCCAATATGCAAGACAAGCGGTACAATAGCAGCTGTTGTTCCTATTGCTGTGCCAACGAGCAAGCGTGTAAATGGAATGATAGCAACTAGCAAAATAATGAACGGAATGGAGCGCAGGGTGTTGACGATTGGATTGATGATTGAGAAGATTATTTTATTTTCAAGAATATGCCCTTTTCTCGTCACAACTAAAGTTATCCCTAAAATAAAGCCCAAAACAGCTCCAAAAAATAACGAAATACTAACCATGTACAGCGTATCTAGCACTGCGTCGATAATGATTTGCGAGCTCACCTTCATGTGCAACAACCTCCTCTATTTGAATATCTTTCGTTTGAATAAATTGATGTGCCTTTTCTATTTCTTTGTCTGAGCCAACTAGCTCAACGATTAAATTACCAAAGGGAATCCCTTGTAGCTCTGTAATATTGCCAAACAGTACATTGACATCGACATCAAATTTTTTCGCTACTTGTGAGATAACTGGTTGCCTAACGTCTACACCTATAAATTTCAGGTTATAAATCTTTTTTGATTGATCTATCGTTTTTAATTGCTCGTAGACAGATTGTGGAATGTCATCTCGAACTACCGATTGTACAAAGTTTTTAGTCGTCTCCTCTTGCGGTGCAGAAAAAATTTCAAGTACATTGCCTGTTTCAATAACTCTTCCGTTTTCCATAACAGCTACACGATTGCAAATATCCCTTATGACTTCCATCTCATGCGTAATCATTAAAATGGTAATACCATACTCAATATTTACTCGCTTTAGTAGCTCTAATATAGATTTAGTCGTTTGCGGGTCAAGAGCAGAGGTCGCCTCATCACACAATAGTATCGCTGGCTTTGTGACAAGTGCACGAGCAATGCCCACTCTCTGCTTTTGTCCACCTGACAGCTCATCGATATAGCGTTCGGCTTTGTCCTGTAAACCGACAAACGACAAAACCTCCCTTACTTGACCTTCAATGTTTGATTTTTTTACGCCACTTAATACTAAAGGCATCGCAACATTTTCAAAGACAGTTTTTGAGCGAAGAAGATTGAAATGTTGGAAAATCATACCGATATTTTTCTTTTCCTCGCGCAGCTGCTTTTTGCTTAATGTTGTCAGCTCTTTGCCATTCACAAAAACGCGACCAAATGTTGGTTCCTCCAATAAATTTACTGTCCGTATTAATGTACTTTTGCCAGCACCGCTAAAGCCTATAACACCAAAAACATCACCCTTTTGAATCGTTAAATTAATGTTATTTAATGCCGTTACAACGGTTGTTCCTACCTGAAATTCCTTTGTCATTTCGATAAATTCAATCATTTCACGTCTACCTCCTAAGCATTTCATTTAGACTACTCTCGACTTTAAGATCAAATATGCCTCGACATAATTCCGTGACATCCGCCGGAGCTTTAGGCCAACAAATGTTTTTGTAGATAAATTGCCACAGGACGTGGCGTTCTTAGACCGAGTTCCTCTATTTCAGGGATGTAGCTGACGCTTCGCTTTCTCTACGAAAAAAAATGGTAACTGCCGTTTTCAATTGCTGAAAAAAGTTAAAATGCTGGGACGACAGCCCCCTTATACTGATCTTCAAAAAAGGTACGCGCCTTTTCGCTTGTTAGCCGTTTAACGACTTTTTGAATCGCTGGATCATTTTGTTTTTCTTTTGTCGTCGCAATAATATTGACATATGGCGATTCAGGACCTTCTATAATAAGAGCATCCTTCATAGGATTATAGCCCCCTTCTAAGGCGTAGTTCGTATTAATAGCCGATGCGTCTACATCATCTAATGAACGGGTCAGTAACTGAGATTCAACACCGATAAATTGAATATTTTTTTCATTTTTTGTAATATCCTCAACTGTATAATCGTTTTCCTTTGTTTTATCTAATTCAATTAGTCCATTATTTTTAAATAGTAGTAAAGCTCGAGAGAAATTGACGACATCATTTGGGACGGAAACCTTTGCGTTTTGCGGTAATTCATTAATATTTTTAATTTTTTTGGCGTACACACCAAATGGTTCAATATGAATTCCTTTTACACTCACTAAATCTAAATGGCTTTCTTTATTCGTTTGTTCTAAAAATGGAATGTGTTGAAAAAAGTTAAAATGTAGTTCACCATCTGCCGTTTGCTGATTTGTTTGAACAGCATCTTTTAAAATGGTAATGTCTAATTTCACACCATCTTTCTCAAGATCCTTTGCTAAATACTCTAGTACTTCCGCATGTGGCACATTGGCTGCCCCCACCTTTAACGTTACTGTTTCATCTTTGCTCGCTT
Source organism: Lysinibacillus sp. NPDC096382 (assembly GCF_044762845.1). NCBI lineage: Bacteria > Bacillati > Bacillota > Bacilli > Caryophanales > Bacillaceae > Lysinibacillus > Lysinibacillus sp. NPDC096382. The sequence continues at coordinate 76,103 of NZ_JBIWFC010000023.1, read as the reverse complement.
CTCCTTTGTTTGTGCAACCTACCAGCAAGCCTATTATGAATACACCAACTAGTAGTCCCCATATTGTCCTCATTCGATTTCCCCCTTTTCGAATTAATTGACTTGTTTTAATTTAAAACAAATCTTATCTGTTTACTCGTAATTGGTCAATGCTTAATATTTAAAAATTCAGATAATACAAAAAGTAGAAATTTCCGTTTTATCTACAAGAACAACTAAATTAGCTCGAAGTTACACGAATTCGGTTTCCAGATAGAATATTTTTACATACGAGATAGAAATTCTTTATTAATACTCTTCAAGCTTTGTCATAAAAAAAACTCCGAGCAGTATTTTACCACTCGGAGAGTTCTAATTATAATTCATTTAATACATCTTCAACAAATGCCCATTCTTCATCTGTTTCAATCGGTAATAATTCATCAATCGTTCCGTCATTTCCAGATACATATTGTGAAGCAAAAATATCTCTTTCCTCTATTGGCTCGTCCGTTGCTAGAACATAAAGTACGTAGGATTTACCAAATTGTTCTGATGAAAATGTATGAATAACCTCACAGACCTGATCTGCCCCATCCTCATCTGTTATTGTAAATAGTTGCGGCTCTTCTTCGAATTCGTCTAGAAGTGTCAGGACTACCTCATTAATCATTTCCCATTCTGCATCTGTTTCTACAGGCTGTAAATTTGTCATTTCTCCATTGTTATCATCATAATCAAATGTCATAGCAGAAATGTCTCCAGGAATTTCATTACCATTTTCGTCGATTAACGAAAACAATACATATGATTTTTCATCTGCATCGAAGGTGAAGACAACACGACACTTTTGCTCCTTACCATTTTCCCCTACTATTAGAAATTCTTGCGTTTCCTCGTTCATTCAATGTCCTCCTTTTAACTATGGTTCAAATTTTGAAGCGAGTTCTTAAAAAGATATAATTCTCACCAACTCGTCTTACAACCTCATAGCTTCATTCTTCCTAAAGTAAAAAAGGAACAAGGAGTGCTTGGTGCCATCCTTGTTCCACACTTATAAAGAACGATGATTATTCTTCGTCTTCATCCTCTAAAGCGTTTAATACGTCTTCTACCATATCCCACTCTGCTTCAGTTTCGATTGGTGTTAATTCACCATCTTCACCATTTTCAGATGGAACGAATGAAGATACGAAGATTTCTACAGAGCCATCCTCATCTTCCTCTGCGCCTACCATAGAGTAAAATACGTATGATTTGCCAAATTCAGCTGATTCATGTACGTGGATTACTTCACAAAGCTGTTCATTTCCGTTCTCGTCAATCACTGTAATGTGTTGTACGTGTAATTCTTCTTCATGGTTATGCTCGTGTGCCATGTAGTTGTCACCTCATCAATTAATTTTTGCTATCTAAGTAGCCTTGTAAAATCATCACAGCAGCCATTTTATCAATGACTTGCTTACGCTTTTTGCGACTCACATCTGCTTCGATTAGCATACGCTCTGCAGCCATCGTCGTTAAACGCTCATCCCAAAGCTTGACCGGTAGTGAAAATGTTTCTTCTAAAAGCTTTTTATAGTTTTCAGAAGCCTCACCACGAGGTCCCACCGTATTATTCATGTTTTTCGGGTATCCTACTACAAATTCTGTTATAGCATACTCCTTTACTAACTCGGCTATACGATCAATGCCGAACTCGCCGTTAGCTTCATCAATTTTTACGGTTTCAATACCTTGGGCCGTCCACCCTAAAGCATCACTAACAGCAACGCCAACGGTTTTTGACCCAACGTCTAATCCCATAATTCTCATTTCTAGTCCTCGTTGTTCTTTTTAATATAAAACTTAACAAGCTCTTCTAGAATTTCGTCACGCTCAAGCTTGCGAATTAAATTACGAGCATCCTGATGGCGAGGAATATACGCCGGATCACCAGAAAGTAAATAACCGACAATCTGATTGATAGGGTTATATCCCTTTTCCTCTAATGAAGAATGTACTTTCAACATTACCTGCTTGACTTCCTGTTCCATTGATTCTTCTGGAAAATTAAATTTCATAGTTTGATCAAATGAACTCATGACCAGCACCTCGCTTTCAGAAATAAGGAGATGTGCAAAAGCTCATCTCCAATTTCTCTTTATTATAACATGTTTTGGCGGATTAATTAAATGGATTTAACATAATCATACACAGAAAGTAGTGCTTCATCAAGTTTTGACCCTTCTTTCGCACCTGCCATCGCCATATCTGGACGACCGCCACCTTTACCACCACATGCTTCAGCTACCATTTTTACGATATTTCCTGCGTGGTAATTACCACCAACTAAATCTTTTGTTACACCAGCACATAGCATAACTTTTTCGCCATCGACAGCACCAAGAACGATAACAGCTTTAGGCATTTTTGCTTTCAAGTCGTCCATCATTTGACGAAGTTGATTATTGTCCTTCGCCTCAACTTTAGTAGATAAGACAGTTACATCCCCAAAAGTTTGCGCTGCATCCACAATTGCGCCTGCTTGTGCATTCGCGATTTTTTGTGATAATGCCTCATTTTCACGTTGTAAATCTTTGTAGTCAGCTTGTAACGCTTGTACTTTTGTCACAATATCTTTTGAATTTGCTTTTAATAATGCTGCAGCATCGTTTAATAGAGCTTCTTCCTCTTTTACTGCTTCATAAGCAACTTTACCTGTCACAGCCTCGATACGACGTGTACCTGCACCGATACCACCTTCTGAAACAATTTTGAAGAAACCAATTTCAGAAGAACGTTTTACGTGAATACCACCGCAAAGCTCAATAGAGTAGTCACCAATTGAAACAACGCGAACGATATCGCCATATTTCTCACCGAATAGCGCCATTGCTCCCATAGCTTTCGCTTCATCGATGCCTTTTTCTTCAATAACAACCTCTATATCATCCCACACTTTTTCATTTACAATACGTTCAATTTGTTGTAATTCCTCTTTTGTCACTTGTCCGAAGTGAGAAAAGTCAAAGCGTAAGCGATCAGGTCCTACATATGATCCTGCTTGGCTAACATGGTCGCCCAGTACATCTTTTAGCGCACGTTGCATAATATGTGTTGCTGTATGGTTTTTAATAATTAAATTACGTTCTTCACGGCTAACTACTGCTTTCACTGCATCTTCAACTTGCATTTCGCCAGATTCTACAAGTACAGTATGAAGCGGCTGACCATTTGGAGCTTTTTGTACATCTTTTACAATAGCAGTAAAGTTATCATTAGAAATAACACCGCTATCCGCTATTTGACCACCCATTTCAGCATAGAATGGTGTTTTAGCTAAAATAACTAATGCTTCTTGCCCTTCAGATGCTACCTTTGACACTTGCCCGTTGACAATGATCGCTGCAATTTCTGTATTTGTCGTTAATGTATCATAACCAACAAATTCACTCGCAACCGTCAAGTTTGCTAACACTTCGTTTTGTACTTGCATAGAATCCACATCTTGACGAGCTGCACGTGCGCGTTCACGTTGTTCTTCCATTGCTGCTTCAAAGCCTTCATGATCTACCTTCATGTCTACTTCTTCTGCATACTCTTCTGTTAATTCGATTGGGAAACCATAAGTATCATATAATCGGAATGCATCTGCACCTGGAATATAGTCATGGCCAGCTGCTTTTTGAGCTTCTACTACTTCGTTAAAGATAGCAAGACCACCGTCTAATGTTTCATGGAAGCGAATTTCTTCATTTTTAATAACACGTTGGATAAACTCACATTTTTCCGTTACTTCTGGGTAGAAATCATTCATAATTTCACCAACAGTCGGTACTAATTCAAACATAAATGGCTTTTCAATGCCGATTTGTTTTGCATAGCGCACTGCACGACGTAGTAAACGGCGTAATACATAACCACGACCTTCATTTGAAGGAAGAGCACCATCACCAATGGCAAACGCCACTGTACGGATATGGTCAGCGATAACTTTAAATGGTGTATTAATATCCTCTTCCGAACCGAAGATTTCACTTAGTGCTACTTCACCTGGACGTTTGTATTTGCGATTCGCTAACTGCTCAATTTTTTCAATAATCGGCATGAATAAATCAGTATCAAAGTTCGTTGGAACATTTTGAACAACTGATACGATACGCTCTAGCCCCATACCAGTATCAATATTTTGTTTTGGAAGTGGTGTATACGTACCATCAGGATTATGGTTGAATTGAGAGAACACTAAGTTCCAAATTTCAAGATAACGTTCATTTTCACCACCTGGGTACATTTCTGGATCATTTTCATCTGAACCGTATTCTTCCCCACGGTCATAAAAAATTTCTGAGTTAGGACCAGATGGACCTTCACCAATATCCCAGAAGTTCCCCTCAAGTCGGATTAAACGCTCTTCAGGAATACCAATTTCGTTATGCCAAACGTCATACGCCTCTTGATCTTCAGGATGGATCGTAATAGATAAAAGCTCTGGGTCAAAGCCCATCCATTTTTTGTCCGTTAAAAATTCCCAGGCGAAATGAATAGCTTCTTTTTTGAAGTAATCCCCAATTGAGAAGTTACCTAGCATTTCGAAAAATGTATGATGTCGAGCCGTTTTACCTACGTTTTCAATATCATTTGTACGAATTGATTTTTGTGCATTTGTAATACGTGGATTTTCAGGAATGATACGACCATCGAAATATGGTTTAAGTGTTGCGACACCTGAGTTAATCCAAAGTAATGATGGGTCATTGATTGGCACAAGTGGTGCTGATGGTTCATGATGATGACTTTTTTCTTTAAAGAATTCTAAATACATGCGACGAATTTCTACTGCTTTCATTTGAAAAGTTCCTCCCTATATGTTTTGTAAAATCACGAAATGAATCCGCAAATCAATTTTGCCTTGGCGTAAGCTTTCACGCAGATAAACATAAAAAAGCCCACATCCCAAAAAAGGGACGAGGACTTGTGATTTGTCTCGCGGTACCACCCTAGTTGTAAGTAAAAGTATACTTACCTCTTTAGCACTTGTAACGTAAGTGAACGGCAGGGATTAACTGCACTCTGGAGTAGCTTTCGGTATTTGCTATTGTGAGGATTTTTTCAGCCAAGAAATCCCTTTCTTTTACACGCACAAATACGTACTTTTTCCATCATCGTATTTTACTATTTTCTAACGAGAATTATAAAAAAAATATGTTCTTCTGTCAATTGGCACTATAATTGCTAATCATAACTAAGCAATCATTTTTTTAAAATAAGCCCACATTCCCCAAGTAAAAACGACTAGAAACACAGTAATTATGATTGTCGCTATTGGAGAATCTTGATATGGTAACGGAACATTCATTCCGAAAAAGCTTGTAATGACTGATAAAGGTAACATAATAGTTGAAATGACCGTTAATAAATTGAGCTTTTCTATTGATTTACCACTTATAATAGAAAAATACGTATCCAAAGTACTGTTTACTAAATCTCTATAAGTTTCTGTTGATTCTACAATTCGTTCTAGATGATCATTTAAATCTTTATAGAAAGGTATATTTTCCTCACGAATTTCAAATTTCCACTGTCCATTACTATTTGAAAAAATTCTTTTTTGGGGCATAATTGCTTGTCGAATTAAAATAATAGTTCTTTTTAGTGCAAGGAATTCTTCCGTAACTTCTTTTGGTTCATAATCATATATTTCTTCTTCTAGCTCATCAATCCGTGCTCTAATTCGCTCTAAAACTGGGAAGTATTCATCCGTAATGCCATCGATAATAGTATGCAATAGAAAATCGGTACCCTTATCTAAATACTTTGTACTATTTAAACACACATTCTCAATATGACCTAGCCATTTAAGTTTTTGTTTATGAACCGTTACAACATAGTTAGGACCCATAAAAATGTTTAACTCTACTGTTGTTATTTCATTGCTGCTTTTTTCATTATAAATTGGTGCATGGAAAACAAAAAATTTATATTCCCCATAATTATCCATTTTAGGACGTGAACCTTCATTAAGACAGTCCTCAACTGCTAATGGATGAAAACCAAATATTTCAGCTATATCATTCAAGTCGTTGTAATTGTATGCATATAAATCAACCCATAACAAATCCTCAGCATGGAGGTTATGATTAAATTCTTTAATCTCAAAATTATGTTGTACTGCGCTATTTCCTTTTTTAAAATAATGGATTTTTATCATTGTTCTTCACCTCATGTTTAATTATTTAAGGAAAACAAATAGGTGACGTTATTGATTATAATTTAGCTTGTTTTAGAAGCGTTTCTCATCAATACCCATTCGTTTTTGGCGATAAGAAATCGACAATCCTTAATTCTTCACTACTACCTAACATTTTCGTATTCGGTTCAGGGCCACTATCCATTTCTCATCACCTTCCTTAAATAACAAAAACACACCTTCAACGAATGAAGGCGTGTTGAATACACGTATCAAAGAACAGCATAGTTAAAAAACTACTCTGCTTTCTTCCTTCAAACGTTGAGTTTTAGCACTATGCGGCATAGGGATTACACCAGCTACGTTAAAAAACACCTTATTTCGATGATTTCTGTTGACCCATTGGCGTCTCTCGACATTTTTGGGCAGTAGCGTATCTCCAGCATAGGAGCCTCACCTAACGAAGGGATTGTTATTTTTATAGTTCCTGTAAATCATAATGCATAGTGTGACAACTGTCAAACGGAACATCGAATTTTAAAAATCTTTAAACAGTTGCCCACTAAAATTAATGATTATTTTTCAAAAAGTTTTCTACCCGATTAACGAATTCTTCTCTATTATAAGAATTATAAAGTGCGCTGGCTAAACGAACTGAGTCCCCAAAGAAAAAGCGCTCATATAGTGTTTGTCTTGTACCAAAGCTGCTCATCGTTAAATCCCAAGCTAGGCGGAATTTTTTGACGCGCTCCTTTCCACCATCCTGAAAAGACTGTAAATAATGCTCAAGGTCGCCGTCATCCGCAGTAAATGCTTTTTCACTTGGAATGGACATTAATCCGCTTGCGCCAAGTAACTGGATAATTTCTGTAAAGGTCGGATATACTTTAGGGAACATCTGAATAGCTACTTGTACTGTTGGAAGATCAGGTCTTATAAAACCAAATTCATCTCTTTTTGCTTCTACTTCAGACTTTATCAGTAAGGCCTTCATCGTTTCTAATGTCACGATGATATCCACGACCTTTTGCTGCACATGTTGATATCCGCCAATATTTATCGTATTTACAATTGACTGTACAACACCTAAGACAAATTCTGTTTTAGCAATTTGACGTGTCAGAACTTGATGTAAACCATATGTTTGAAAACCACTTACGTTCAAAAAATTATTGGCAACTTCCACATTCTCATAATAAAAGACGCGTTCCCACGGCACTACAACATTATCAAACACAACGATTGCATCCATTTCCTCGTAACGACTACTTAATGGATAATCAAAAACCGATTCCCCTCCGACAAATGATTGCCTACATAAAAACTTTAAACCTTTTGTATTACTTGGGATTGAGAAAGCAAAGCCTTTTCCTTCATCAAAACCATTTGTTGATATGACAAGGAGTTCATCTGTAATTCCTCCCTGTGTCGCTAGTAATCTCGCACCTTTAATTACTAATCCCTCGCTCGTTTTATCTACAATTTTAGCAGCAATTGTTACATCTTCATCTTCAAAATAAAATTTTTGACGGTTTACTTGTGGCTCGATAAATGTATGTGTCATCGTCAAATCGTTCTCACGAGCATACTCATAAAATTTTAACAAATGCTGCGGGAAGCAATTTGGCTTATCTTTCAAATATTCTGCTACTGATGCTAGCGCCATTAATGTCGTATTCATGTAATCCGGGCTTCTCCCCATAAGGCCATTATTGCATAATGCCCACTCTCGTATTGCATTACGTCTTTTCACGAGATCATCGACTGTGACCGCTTGAAGGAAAGACATACCTACACGCTTATTACTTGTTGGTGAAACATATGTCATCTTTTCAAACAATGCCTCTTCATTTTGTAAATCAAAAAGCCTTGCCTGACTCTGCATTACTCCCTTAAACGCTGGATGCTCAGACACCTTCCCTGTGACAACTTTCCCATCAATCGAAATATAAGTTTGTAAAGCGTCAATACGGTCAATATATTGTTTTCCTGTAATTACTGGCATGCAGTCACCCCTAAACGTTACAAATGTTTTTATACTTGATTAGTATATGAATTTCCCTAATATTAGGTTCCAATTACGGCAACTGTATTATAGCAAACCCTCAGTTTCTCTATACTGTATTACTTTTTAAATACAGTTAAAAGTCTGCAATTATTGCACGATTTTCAGTTACTTTAGATAAAACCGATTTCAATTAGCACTTTTTAAACGAGTTCAATTTTGCGACACATTCACAAAAAAGTCCTTTTCAACTAGTACAGATTCGCTAGATTTTTTGTATATGTAGGTGTAAGATAGCTTCGTAACCAAAACAAAAACATCTTTTTATAAAAGGAGAATATATATGAATAAACAAATCGTCTCATATGTTGCGGAAATGGAAGCTGCTTTAATGAATAAAATGGAGGATCATAATGAAGAAAATCTTTTATTTTCTATTGCTTCAGATATGATTGCCAAAGAAAAAGATCAATTTAAAAATGTTTGCCAAGCATATGAAGTCGTTAAACATCATTTAGTTGGTATTCACTAAATCAATTGCCACGCGAAAGCATAGCGGCAGCAGCAGATGTTTTTTGCGCGAAAGCGAAGCGTCAGCAGCAGATGTTTGGACACCCGCTGGAAGAAGTTAAAAAATCGCACAAAAAACCCGATCAATTCAGAATTGATCGGGTTTTATAAATTTTACTGCGCGTATGGGAGAACCATTTTTTGGAATTGCGCATTTGTTGTTTGTTGATTACTAGATAAGCGTTTAATTTGATAGACATCATCGTACGGATTGTTATAGCCATGCTTCGTTGAAAATGCCATTGTGAATCCAGCTTCCTTTACCGCATTAATGATATTCGCATTATATTGCCCAAACGGATAAGCAAAAGCCTTAGCATTCGGAATAATTGCTATACTACGCTGTAAATCCTGAACAACCTCACGATAAGGGGTTAGAAGCATTTTGCCTTTATTCCCTTCTAAAACATGTAAATTGTAAGTGTGTGAATCAAACGCAAAAACATCTTGCATATTTGTTATATCTTGACGTGAAAGGGGCTGTAAATCATTATAATTAAAAATTTGCCCATCTTTCGCACTTTCATTACGGGACGTAATTAAAAATTGTGTAGCTTTAAAGCCATTGTTTTTAAGTACAGGATACGCATATTCACGTGTCGACAATAGGCCATCATCAAAAGTCAAAACAATTGAATAGGCAGGCAGTGTAATTTCATTGCGCATAAAACGCCATAATTCATCTACAGTAATGGTTTCGTAGTTTTTACTTTTTAAATACTGCATTTCTTTTGTAAATTGAACATCTGTTACCGTAGTACTTAAATTTTTGAAACGCCCAAGCTCATGCTCTTTTAATACATGATGATACATCATTACTGGAACGCCACGATCAATCGCTACTTTAGAGCTATGGATATATCCTTCACGGCCGCCAAGTACTGTTACGTACCAAGCCCCTTCTTTCCGCAATATCGGATAACGGCGATTTGTATCTAGTTTAGCAAATGGCTGCATCGCTTTTGTTTTATTATCATAAATCTCACTGTTTGCAGAAGTAGGGATGAAATACTCATTTTTCATGTCATTGTCCTTACCAACATTTTTATATGAAGGAGTATTTAAAAATTTCACCTTTGATTTTTCGGCATAAACATATGATTTCCCCCAACGAACTTGAACATATATTGGGTCCATTGAATCTACAACTTCTAGCTGTTGCCCTTTTATTAACGTAGCAATAGCCATCTCTTCTTCACGGCGGAAATCATATAGCATTACGTTTTCTAACGCCTCTATATAGCCATTTTGTTTAATAGGAGGAGTTGTAGTTGGTTTTTCAACAGGCTTTGTGGTATTTGTATTTGTATTTGTATTTGTATTTGTATTTGTTGAATTTTGACCTTTTTCTTTCACTACAAAATTACTATGTACGTAGCCTAAGCGTCCGTTCACAGCAATTCCATACCAATTACCCATTCCGCTAAATATAGGGAAGCGAACTCCCTCTGACAATGTAGCAAATTGAACAAGTTTACTGCCAGTATTATCGTAAATCGGTGCAACCTTTGTTGCGACAATATAATCCGTTATTTTAGCAACAGTTGGGACTGTGTTTTTATAAGTTGTTGCTGGAACAACGGTTGTATAACGTTTTTCAACATAACCATAATAACCACCCCAACGAATTTGCCACCAATTGGCTCCATAATCTTTTGTTACTTCAAAAGTTTGTCCTGCAGATAATGTCCCCACCTGAACTAGTGAGCCTGAACGATTATCAAAGACAGTTGCTTCCTCATTCATTTGGATGACAGTATTTTTTGCATATGCTTTTTCTGCAAAAGGTAATAGCATCATGAATAGAAGCAATAATAATAAGCGTTTCAATTTATTCACCTCAAAAAATTTTTAATTATCTTTTACTGCAATCATTAGACGATTTTCCAACCAATAAAAGTTTATTGGTATTAATTTCATAAATCATATTTTCCAAGATCTTATTGAGGAGGTGCCCAATCTATTGTTTCAGAACTCTTGGTGCTAAAGGGATTAAATTTATGATATTAACTCATTTATCTAAATAATCATACGGCGAGACACCCTCCATTCCAATCAATGGATGGATATATGGTTCTGTTTCTACCGTTAGTTTGAAATCAATGGATTGTTTTTCTTGTTGTAAATCTTCGTTTAATGGAATCGTTTCTACCTCTACAATTTCCATTGGATTGAGTCTTGCACGGAGAGACGTAAAGCGCTGTAAATCATCCGTACGCTGTAAGCCATCTGCTAGCACATCCGGCTCGCCACATAAAATTAAGAAATTTTTAGCACGCGTAATACCTGTATATAACAAATTACGACGCAGCATTTTAGAATAACCTCGTACAACCGGCATAATAACTGTTTGGAACTCAGAGCCTTGCGATTTATGAATAGAACAACAGTAGGCAAGTGTCAATTGATTGAGATCACTTCGTTGATAAGTTACTTCAATACCGTCGAATGACACAACAAGCAAATCTTGTTTCTCAATTGTTTCCTTTGCCTTAATAATACTAATTACCTCACCCATATCACCATTAAAAACATTGCTTTCTGGTTGATTGACAAGCTGTAAAACTTTGTCCTTTATGCGATATGTGACATCACCAAAAACGAGCTCTTTTCTAGTACCAGTATCGTTTGGATTAATAAGTTCTTGAATCATTTTATTTAAATTGTCTATTCCTGCTGGACCTTTGTACATAGGTGCTAACACTTGGATATTACGGATTTCTTGACCTTTCACAACCGCACTTTTCACAACCTGAGTGACAACGCTTGCTACCTGATCTGGGGAGGCTTTAATAAATGAACGGTCAGACGTTTTTAATGTTAGGTCATTTGTGATATTACCACGTTTAATTTGATGAGCAAGCTCAATAATCGTTGAGCCCTCTGCTTGTCGATAAACATCTGTCAATTCCACAGTAGGTATTTGCCCGGATGCCAACAAATCCTTTAACACTTGTCCTGGTCCTACTGGTGGAAGCTGATCTTGATCTCCTACAAAAACGACTTGTACATCCTCATGCAAGGATTTTAATAGTTGATGCGCGAGCCAAGTATCGACCATCGACATTTCGTCTACAATAATGAGTTTTCCTGTTACCTCACGCTCAGTTTCTTCCTCTTTTTCCTGACCTGTAAAGCCTAGCAACCGATGAATTGTCATTGCTGGAAGTTCTGTCGATTCCGATAGACGCTTGGCTGCACGTCCTGTTGGAGCACATAAAATAATCGGAAAAGGTTCTTCTTTTTGTGCATATTCCTTCGGGTTCAATGATAATCCATGTAGCTTTGCATACACTTCTACCACACCCCGAACAACAGTTGTTTTACCTGTCCCAGGTCCACCAGTTAAAATCATAACGGCGGAATTTAGTGCTTGTTCAATCGCATTCGCTTGCGTTTCAGCATATGTGACATTAAGAAATTCTTCTGTTTCACCAATCGCTTTACGTATTTCGTCCTTACTAAAATGTTCAGCCTTATTGTTACGTTCGATTAAAGCTAATATTTTTGATGCAATTCCTACTTCTGAGAAATATAGAGATGGTAAATATAGTCTTGTTTCTTCCCCGCAAATTTTACTTTCCTCGCGCAATTCGATGCAAGCTTTAGAAATGATTTCAAAGGGAATTTCCTCTCGTTGGCTTTGCTCAAGCATATCTTTTACTAGTGGTAAAACATTTTCTGCATCTAAATACACATGCCCATCCGATAAAGCTGCTGTATTTAGAGTATGTAAAATCGCCGCCTTAATACGGTCTGGATGATTGCCAGTAATTCCTAATTTTGCACCTAGCTCGTCGGCACGAAAGAAACCAACACCTTCTACATCTTCAATCAGGCGATATGGATTTTCAGTTAATAATTCAACGGCCTCTGTTCGATATGTTTGGTAAATTTTCATGCCGAGCTGTGGTCCGAAACCCCATTCATTAAGTTGGATCATCACTCGTTCTAAGCCTAGATTTTGTTCAATGGTACGATGGATAACCTCTTTTTTTTCAGCAGATAAACGAGGCACAGCATCAAGAGCATTTGGGTCCTCTAAAATAAGACGTAACGCATTTGCTCCTAATTTCTCTACGATTGTTTCAGCAGTTTTTTTTCCGATTCCAACAAACAAATCACTCGATAAGTAATGAATAATGCCCTGCTCTGTTGCTGGTACTTCCTTTGTAAATGTCTCAATTTGAAATTGCACACCATATTTTGGATGTTGTTTCAATAAACCAGTAAAACGATATTGTTCATCCATCTGTAACGGCGGAAAATATCCAACAACTATTATTTCCTTATCTTCATACTGTAAGTTGGTCTCTTGAATTTTCACACGAACAATCGAATACATATTTTGTGCATTATGGAAGATAGAGACGATTGGGCGTCCGAGTATAAAAAATTTATTTAGTTCAAATAAATCCAGGTTTTCTGCCATTCTCGGTTCGTCCTTTCGTGTTCATTTCAACCATATTATTTTACCACACCATAACGTGAAAAATCGTTTAAAAAGAGAATTCAATAAATTTCAATCAATATTAATCCATTTTAATCAATTATGCCTAGGTATAATTTCGTGACATCCGCTTCGCTTTAGGTCAACAAACAACAAATGTTTATTGCGCGAAAGCGAAGCGGCAGCGGCAAGATGTTGGTCATTCTGGCGTTTTCACAGGATGTGAAGCTCTAAGCATGCATTCCTCTATTTCAGCGATGTTTCAATACCCGCTGTAAAGGGATTAAAACCCTTGTTTCACCACTTATAGAGGTGGGAGACTTCTCTTAGCTGACATTTTGCTTTCGTTACATAAAACATTTGTAGCTGTCGCTACATAAAACATTTGCTGAAAGAAGTTAAATTTGTATTGATAAAAAACATTTCACGGTTTTCATCATCCTTTCCATGCTATGATATAGGTGAATTTGTCGCACGGAAGGATTGTGAAACTATTGGAATTTAGACCTTGCATTGATTTACACGATGGCAAAGTAAAACAAATTGTTGGTAGCACACTAGGTCATAAAGATCAAGAAGTTATCGAGAACTTTATTTCAAATCATGACTCTAGTTATTATGCAAAAATGTTTGCTAAAGATCAATTAACAGGTGGTCACATCATTATGCTAGGTGATGGAAACGAAGAAGCTGCATTAGCAGCATTAGCAGCATATCCTCAAGGGTTGCAGGTTGGTGGCGGCATCACCACGGAAAATGCAAATAAGTATATTGATGCGGGAGCTACCCATGTTATTGTCACATCATTTATTTTCTATGATGGTAAGCTTCATTTAGATCGACTAAAGCAATTAGTACAGATTGTTGGTAAACAACATCTTGTCATCGATTTAAGCTGCCGTCTGCGCGATGGAAAATGGTTTGTTGTTACTGATAAATGGACAAAGTTTAGTGACTTTGAAGTAAATGCCGAGTCTATTGCATTTATCGAAAATTTCTGTGATGAACTACTTATTCACGCTGTTGATGTGGAAGGAAAAAAAGGCGGTATGCAAGAAAGCTTAGTGCATGATTTAGCCACTTGGACAACAATTCCAACAACATATGCTGGTGGGGTTCGTTCTTTGGACGACTTAAAAAAATTTGAAAATATCGCAAATGGTAGACTTCATGTGACAATCGGTAGCGCTCTTTCAATTTTTGGTGGAGATTTACCTTATTCAGATGTGGTGAATTATTGCAAAAAAGGCGAGTTATTGTGAAGTTAATATATAAGGATTATGTTTTTCCTTTTCAAGAAACAAATTTAGAACGCATTATAGAGGGTAAAAATTTCAAGGTAACTACAAAGGATAATTCTCTTTCGTTGCATAGACAACTAGATGATGAACAAATGCTACTTGCGTTTTCAACATCTATAAAAACAACAAGCGACTTCTTATGTAATCAAGAAACAGAGCCTTATGTTGGTATTTATATCGATTTAAAAATATTTGAATTTAATAAACAATACAACTTAAATGCTGAAATTGTCGTTTAATTACTAAGGGGACTAGATACCCCTTTTTTGTTTTTACAAAGTAAATTTATGAATCAAGAATATTATACATAGATTCGGAGCCCTTATTTCTATTTAGTAACTATTTTTGTTAAGCTAATATTGAATATTAAATAATTTAGTTACTACTAAAAGAAAGGATTTTATGAAGTATGAAAAATGAACTTGAAGCAACCACTTTACAAACTTTACAAACAGAATTAACACGCTTCTTTTTAGTCTATAAATTTGCCTTGCAGGAAATTGAGACGAAAATAACTATTTTACAAGAAGAGTTTAAGCTAATTCATGAATATAACCCGATAGAGCATTTATCAACTCGCGTAAAATCACCGAAAAGCATATTATTGAAGGTCAAGAAAAAGAACCTTGAGCCATCTATTGAAGTGATTCGAGAAGATATTCGTGATATTGCAGGTGTTCGAATCACTTGCTCCTTTGTAGAAGACATATATAAAGTGAGTGCAATGCTACAGGCACAAAATGATATAGAAGTTGTGGATGTAAAGGATTATATTGCCTATCCAAAGGGAAATGGCTATCAAAGCTTGCATCTTATTATAAAAATCCCTATTTTTATGTCCGATCGTATGGAAAAGGTATATGTCGAAATTCAAATTCGTACAATTGCAATGGACTTTTGGGCCAGCCTTGAACATAAAATCTATTACAAATACAACAAGGAAGTACCTGAACATATCCGTTTTGAATTGAAGGAGGCTGCTATTCAAGTAGCTGAGTTGGATCGAAAAATGGAGCGACTTAATAAAGAAATCAATATTCTAAAAGCGAACGACACAGAATCATCAATTTTAGAAACTACTCCAATTGCACATTTAGCACAATATATATATCAACTACCATTTGATGATCTTTCAGAAGATGACGAAGACTAAAATAAATAAGGATGCTGAACTAGTTTCGGCATCCTTTCAAATTATTTTAGTTAAATCGCTGAGCAATCATATCATAAATATAACGTGCTTGGTCGTATTCTGGCTGTAATGTAAAGGCTTGTTTTAGGTGGTACATAGCATCTTCTGTTTGCTCAGTAGATACCGCATATAGTACACCTAAATTATAATGTGCATCTGCGTTATTCCAATCCTGTTCGATCAAATAGTCTAATTCCTTTTTACCTTCTTCGAACATTTCTAGCGCACATAGCACGATGGCATATGCTAGACGAATTTGTGTGTCTTCTGGTGCAAGCTCTGAAGCTCGTTGTAAGTATGGCAGTGCAAGCTTCGGATTTTCCATTCGCTCAAAACATTTGCCCATCATATAATACACATCTGCGCCTTCAATTTTATGTTTTAGTGCTTGCTCATAAAGCTTTGCTGCTTCTGCATATCGTTCCGCATTATAATATAAATTTGCTAAACCATAATAAGCAGTTGCTGCCGTTTCATCAACTGTAATTGCTTTTTGAAAAAAACGTTCTGCACGTTCAGTATCCTCTAAGACCGCTAAAAGATTTCCGAAGTTCACATAACCAATTGGGTTTTCAGGCTCTGCTTCAATCGCTTGTGTAAAAAGTTGTGCAGCATCCTCGTAGCGCTTTTCTTGAAACGCTTGAATGCCCTGCTCGTTAAAATCCATTGTTATTCCTCATCTCTATGTAGCGAAAGACTGCCTAAACTCTATACGCTTTAGGAAAGAGTATAAGCAATCTTTTTGCAAATTAACCTACATATGTTAGTTTTTCATTATTTTTAAATACTTCGTCGATTGTACCGCCACCTAAACATTCTTCACCGTCGTATAGTACCACAGCTTGTCCAGGTGTAATCGCACGTACTGGCTCAGCAAACGTAATATGTGTACGTCCGTCCTCTAAAATTTCCACTTCTACTGGTGTGTCTGTTTGACGATAACGGAATTTTGCTGTGCATGAAAATTTCCCGGGCAATTTTTTTGTCGAACTATAGCTCATTTTCACAGCAGTCAGTGAAGTTGAAAATAGCGAATCATTATTGAAGCCTTGACCAACTAGTAACACATTGCGCTCCAAATCTTTCCCTAACACGAACCAAGGTTCACCGTCGCCACCAATTCCAAGACCATGACGTTGACCAAGCGTATAGTACATTAATCCATCATGCTGGCCCATTACGACACCATCCATTGTCTCCATCTTACCAGGTTGCGCCGGTAAATATTGACTTAAAAATTCTTTGAAATTACGCTCTCCAATAAAGCAAATTCCTGTTGAATCTTTTTTCTTCGCTGTAGCTAACCCAGCTTCCTCCGCAATTTTACGGACTTCTTTTTTCTCAATATGTCCAATTGGGAACATTACATGCGATAATTGTTCCTGCGATAATTGGTTTAAGAAATACGTTTGATCTTTATTATTATCAATGCCTCGAAGCATTTTAACTTTGCCTTCACCACTACGATCAACTCGAGCATAGTGACCTGTCGCTAAATAATCAGCTCCCAGATTCATCGCATGCTCTAAAAACGCTTTAAATTTAATTTCCTTATTACACATTACATCAGGATTTGGCGTGCGTCCTGCTTTATACTCTTCTAAAAAGTATGTGAAAACCTTATCCCAATATTGTTTTTCAAAATTCACTGCATAGTATGGAATCCCGATTTGATTACATACTTTAATAACATCGTCATAGTCTTCTGTAGCTGTACAAACGCCATTTTCGTCTGTATCATCCCAGTTTTTCATAAATATCCCGATTACTTCATATCCTTGTTGTTTTAACAAATATGCAGCAACCGAAGAATCTACCCCACCCGACATGCCGACTACAACACGAATTTGTGAGGGGTCACGTGTTTCTTTCATAATTGGTCACCTTTTCTTTTATTCAAATTCCATTAAATGTATAATTTTAATAAATTATTTTTTGGCTAATCTTTTTACAATCGCTGCTGTTTTTTCTGCGGCATGTTGTACATCATCTTCTGTTAAACCTTGACCGAAGCTAAAGCGGATTGAGTTACGTAATTCCTCTGTCCCTTGTCCAAACATCGCAACTAAAACGTGTGATGGGTCAATGGAACCAGCAGTACACGCAGAACCACTCGATACGCAAATACCCGCCATATCAAGATTTACTAAGAATGACTCTACTTCCATACCAGAAAAACTTACATTTAAAACGTGTGGGAGCGTATTACCTAAATCTCCATTCATATGAAATGCTAGATTCTCTTTCGTGAAAACATCCAGCAAAATTTGCTTAAAGCGATTGTATAGTGCGCGCTTTTCTTCTCGCAACTCATTTGCAATTTGCACTGCAGTCGCAAAACCAATCACTGCAGGCACATTTTCAGTACCTGCACGACGTTTTTTCTCGTGTGCTCCCCCAAATGCATAACTAGTGTATGGTGTCCCAGCTTTTTGGTATAGGAAACCAATACCTTTAGGACCATTAATCTTATGAGCTGAAACACTTAGTAAATCAACATGGAGATCAGCAACATTAATTGACTCTAAACCATATGCCTGAACGGCATCTGTATGAAAAATAGCCTTATGTTTACGTAACAAGTCACCAATTTCAGCAATCGGTTGAATCGTACCAACTTCATTATTGCCGTACATAATCGTTACTAAAATTGTATCCTCTCGCAATGCATTTCGCACATCTTCTACAGAAACACGGCCATTCCCATCAACCGGCAAATATGTCACATCAAAGCCATCTCGCTCAAGCTTTTCACAAGTATGTAACACCGCGTGATGTTCAATTTGTGTGGTAATGATATGCTTCCCTTCAGCAGCCCGTGCATAAACAGTACCAAAAATAGCCGTATTATCCGCCTCTGTTCCGCCACTTGTTATAATAATTTCTCCAGGCTGAGCACCAATTGATTGGGCAAGTATTTCACGTGCATTATCTAAATATTTACGTGCCTCTCGACCTATCCCATGAATACTTGATGCATTCCCATAAACCTGTTGCATTGCTGTAGTCATAGCGTCTATTACTTTGTCATTCATTGGTGATGAAGCTGCATGATCAAGATAAATATATGAATTCATGTTGAAAACTCCTTTGTACGAAAAGCGCTAAAGACTCATCTCTCTACCTTTGGGTAGAGAGATGTGCTTTAGCCTAATTTTAAATATAGAACATATAGCCTTCCGCTACATTTTCCTCAGTATATTGAGCTAAATCCTCAATTGTCGTTGTATCTAATACATTTTTCACAGCATCACGAATGCGGAGCCATAACTCTCGCTGAGGTGCTTCTTCATTTTCAATACCTTCTACTGGTTGAATTGGACCCTCTAACACGCTAATAACATTAGCCGCTGAAATTTCACTTGGTGGATTTGCTAGCATATACCCACCATATGCACCGCGTACACTTTTCACTAAGCCTGAATTACGTAATGGTGAAACTAACTGCTCTAAGTATGCCTCAGAAAGATCCTTTTCAGCAGCAATTTTACGTAGTGGGATAGGCCCCTCACCATAATGCTTTGCTAATTCAATCATAATCGTTAGACCATAACGGCCCTTTGTAGAAATTTTCATTTTATCACCCTCAAATAGTCTAGTCAAAAATACTACCAACAGTATATCATAATCTCCTCTCGAAGAACTCGGAAATACACTCGGAAGGTTATGATATACTATTAATTGCACCTTAAAATAATTAGGTAAAATACTATATAACGCTTCATTCTAAGCACAAAAAGCAAAAATCATTGAAAACAGTTGAAAGGGGGAATTTTAATGCATAATGAACCACTCGCTTATCGCATGCGTCCTTTAACCCTCGATGAAATTGTAGGACAGCAGGATTTTATCGGTCCTAACACCGCTCTTTATAAAATGATTCAAAATGAACATGTTCCATCCATGCTGCTATATGGTGAGCCAGGTATCGGCAAAACGTCAATAGCGAATGCCATAGCAGGAAGCTCGAGGCTCCCCTTTTTCGCGCTTAATGCTACTCGTGCTGGTAAAAAAGACGTCGAGGATATTGTACAAGAAGCTAGAATCACAGGAAAAGTCCTTCTTTTTTTGGATGAGATTCATCGTTTTAATAAATTACAACAGGATGCTTTGTTGCCACATGTTGAAAACGGCTCGATCGTGTTAATTGGAGCGACAACGGAAAATCCGTACCATGATGTCAATCCCGCTATCCGCTCACGTTGTGGAGAAATATATCAACTAAAACGTTTAACGAACGAAAATATAATCGAGCTTATAAAAAAAGCACTTTCTGATGAAAGACGCGGGCTAGGTAAATATCACTTTATATTAACAGATCATCAAATTAATCAAATTGCTGAAGCAGCTAATGGTGACGCACGGAAGGCATTAACTTTGCTTGAATCAATTTATTATGCAAGTGATGAAGTAGACGGTCAAACAATCGCTGCTGATCATATCATTCAGCATCTTGTAGGCAGAATTGGCGTTTATGGTGATAAAAAAGGATCCCATTTTTATAATTTGCTATCTGCGTTACAAAAATCAGTTCGTGGAAGTGATACGAATGCAGCAATGTATTATTTAGCTCATTTATTGGAAACAGGTGATTTAGTAGCTGTTAGTCGACGCTTACTAGTTATGGCTTATGAAGATATAGGCCTTGCCAACCCTGAAGTAGGACCGCATATGCTTGCGGCTGTACAAGCGGCAGAGCGTCTAGGACTACCAGAGGCGCGTATTCCGCTTGCAAGTGCTATTATTGAAATGTGCCTTGCTTCTAAATCCAATTCTGCAATTGTAGCGATTGATGCCGCCATTGCCAGCATTCATGCAGGAAAAACAGGCGATATTCCACATCATCTACGCGATGCTCACTATGAAGGGGCAAAAGATTTAGGTCATGTAGGCTATCAATATCCCCACAACAGCCCCATCGGAACATTTGGTGGATGGATAGACCAGCAATATTTACCGGATGAGCTTGTAGGCACAGAATTTTATAAACCTGTTATTGCGGGTGAAGAAAAACGAATGGCAGGGATCTACGAAAAGCTTAAATCTTTTCATAAGGATAAAAAGTAATAAGA
The DNA here is from genome assembly GCF_044762845.1 of Lysinibacillus sp. NPDC096382. Taxonomy (NCBI): domain Bacteria; kingdom Bacillati; phylum Bacillota; class Bacilli; order Caryophanales; family Bacillaceae; genus Lysinibacillus; species Lysinibacillus sp. NPDC096382. Next base: position 55,362 of record NZ_JBIWFC010000023.1, on the reverse strand, counting down.
GTACTGAAAAACATATAAGATCGTTTTTTTATGAAAATAGGGCACTTCAATTTTAACAAGAAGCGCCTTATTTTTTTATCTTATTACCCTTTCTCTAAAAAACAGGACAGACTACTAAACAATCATCCTGTGAAGGTTGCCTTATTTGTTGTGTAGCGTGTTTCGTAAAATCGGTTCAATGTATCTTCCACATCTTTCATCGATGGCTGTCTCGTCGTTTCTTTCTCCTCTTTGCCCTTTTCGATATCATGTAAATAATGAAGAAAATTATAGGTTTGATAGAGTAGACTAGCAAATTCCTGGGAGTTCTCCCGTACTTCAGAACGAATTGCTTTTACAGCAATTGCTTGACCAATTGATTGCTCTCTTGATGGAGAGGATTGATCATCTATATTATTATCAGTTGTTCTATATAAAAATTTTAATGACTCATATACTTCCTTGTTATCACTAAAACGTTCCTTTATCCACAATAAGACAAATTGTAATAGGACAATGGCATAAATAAGTGACAGACACTCATCTCCAAAAGATTTTTTCGACAAACGTTTAAAGGAGTCGTCTTGTGTCACAACTTCGAATATGATTAAACGAATTGGATACAAGAGTGCATGTCCGCTGTTGATATATAATTTCTCTCGATCTTTATACATAGCGAACCAAAAATCCCTAACTAATGAGATAGATTTCCTTGTTGATAGGGCTAATTGATATTGGGTAAGCTCATGTTCAAGTGTTTCTTGTATAAGCTGTCGAAATAGAAGTTCCTCACTCTCACTTACTAATAAGAGCGGTTTTTCTAATTTCGCCAAATCGATGTCGATACCGTTTATTAACATTGAACTGCCCCTTTCCTATAAATTCATACAGCATGGAATAAATCTTTATCATCACCATAACGTATAGTTAATTCCGTTACTTTTGATGCTTGAGCCAGAATGCTTGCAAATAGATTTGCAATTTTTAACTATATTTCGACAAAAATCTATAAATACCTTTTAAGTAAAAAGTCCTTTTTTATCACTACAATAACGGACTTCACGGTCTTCGCACAATAATCTATTAACATTTACAAAAAAAATCTGCAATACTTTAAGAACTTGAAACCCAATCACCCTCACAAAGCAGAGTACTGTAAGAATTGGTGAATCAACCGCAAAAAGTAAGCAGATTCTAGTTGCTATATTATTTTAAAAAAATGTTCAAGCACTCTTGAATTATTTCGTCATTTCATTATCAACAAATACTTTTAATTGTTGTAAGCATTGTTTGACTGCACCTTTTTGTTCAAGCACAGCATTTCGTAATGATGATGTTTTCTCTTCATCCCCTACTACTTCACGATAAAGCGCAAAAATTGCCGATAATAATTGTTCATTCTCTTCTTGGTCAATGCTAGGTAAAGAATAGGCAGCAATCGTTAATAATTGCTCAACTTTTTCAGGTGTTTTTTGTAACTCATTGGATGAATAATACGTTGATGCCGCTAAAAAGTAGCATAGCTTTGCACAGCAATCTATAAACAAATGCCAATATGTATTGGCATTTGGTAATTCACCCGCTCTATTGTCTAAATACTCTTTATAAAATGTTGTAGCTTGTGTATATAAAGGATTTAGTTCTCTCATAGCCTTTGGATAATTATTAGATGTATCCAAATAGTCAAATACAATATCATTCATTTTCTCTTGAAGTTTTACAATGTCTAAATGATCACGAATTACTTGAATTTTCATTTTCCCACTCTCCCATATTGTCATTTGTTTTCTAAACGTCATTCCTACTCCCCTAGGCAGTCCTGCACATCCAAACAAACTTTTTTATTATCTATTGGAGTTATTAAAATTATAGCAATAAACTAAATAAAGAAGTGGGTACATGAAAAAAATAAGACAATTTAGTGAATTATTAGCATTTTGAGCACCGAATGCGAACTATTTTGGTAGAATTATATTTTTTGTACATAATCATCAAATAAAGATTGCTCTTTCGTTCGATCAATAATTTCTATAATACTTCCTTGAGCATATTTTTTTATTCTTTTTTGTGGCATATAAAAATAGGCCGTATTTGTAATTAACCACTCACTAAGTGTTAGTTCATTACCTGGCTGTTGATTTGTCAATATACGTTTATGTCGAAGTATATCCGCCATTTTATAAAAACCATCTGATAGCTCGTAGGCCGAAACATCAAAATTAAAAATAGGACTAACAACTTGTTCAACATCAAAAATGTGAATTGTTTGCCATTCTTCATCAATAGCTAATTCTACTGTACTAATTTCATCGAATAGATTTAAGCCCCTATATTCCATTTGATAGATTTGCTCCATAATAAAACGCCTCCTTTTATAGGTTCTACAGCAAATGTTGAAGGAGTCGTAATATGTCTCTTCCACATAAATTGTATAGATATTCTAATAAATATCGTAGATCCCTTTTTTACAACGTTCCTATTGTAACATAGAAAAAGTAGCTGTCTTCAAACGAGACAGCTACTTCCATAAAATGGCCAATCACCATTACTAAGGGTGATTTCGTTCCACTTTTATTTTATCTAAAAAATTATTTAAGCTTATCGAAAAAATTATTGTTAATTTATCGATGAAAGTTTTTGAATTTATCGCCTCACTTAAGCAATTATGCCTCGGCATAATTGCGTCCGAAATCGGCTATTGTGCTTAGGCCAGAAGATGTTTTTTGTGCGAAAGCGCAGTAACTTCTTTCCTATTCAGTGACATCCGCCGGAGGCTTAACTACTTTCTGCGAATGTTCGGGTACCCGCTGAAAAGTGATTTAGAACAGCATTCTCTCACCACCTAAAGAAGAGGAATACTTCTCTTGACCTGTCGCTACTCTTTCGGTACAAAAACACTTGTAGCTAACGCTTCGCTTTCGCTACAGAAATAATTGCTGAAAGAAGTTATATTTATCGACATAACAGATTTTTCAAAGTTGTATTAGCCTTGTACACGTGTAATTTTTACATCTTTTAAGATTGTATTCACTACCCAGCTGGCAGCAATTAAGCCTGCCACTGAAGGAACAAAGGCATTGGAAGATGGAGGCATTTTTGCTTTACGAATAGCTGCATCCGGTTTTCCGACATGCTCTACGACATCTGGACGAACAACAATAGGACTCTCATCTGAGAACACAACCGTTACTCCTTTATGAATACCATCCTTACGTAATTTTGTACGGATTACTTTAGCCAATGGGTCCGTATGCGTTTTAGAAATATCTGCAATTTTGAAACGAGTTGGATCCATTTTATTGGCTGCACCCATGCTAGATATCATCGGAATATTACGCTTTAGACATTCCTTCATAATATGAATTTTATACATCACAGTGTCACTCGCATCAATGACATAATCTATGCCCTGTGCGAAAAATTCCTCATATGTTTCCTCCGTGTAAAACATATGCATATCAATTACTTCACATTCTGGATTAATATCAGCAATACGTTCTTTCATGACACCTGACTTAGATTTTCCGACCGTTGAAAGATAGGCAACTAATTGACGATTAACATTCGTAATATCTACATTATCCTTATCCACTAAAATAATGCGGCCAATACCACTTCGTGCACAAGCCTCAGCAGCAAATGAACCTACACCGCCTACACCAAGAATGGCTACCGTTGTATTTTTTAATTTTTCGAGTCCCTCTGTTCCTATTGCGAGCTCATTACGAGAAAATTGATGTAACATCCTTACACTCTCCGTCTATTGAATTTTTAGTACGCTTTAACGGACAGTAATATACATTGCCCGTTAAAGCCCGATTGGTGATCATGGATAATACACCCCATTAATCACTTTATTAGTAAACCTAGTTAAATACTAAGATAAAATCAAACCTATCTTACATTTTATTACGATATTCATCAAGTAAAAATTATAACTAAAAAAATGAAGTATTCCTACTAAATCAATTATGCCTCGGCATAATCGTTGCTGTCGCTTCGCTTTCGTACAGATAAACAATGCGTCTGCTATTGGCTTTGTGCTTTAGCCTGCGGATGTTTTTTGCGCGAAAGCGTAGCGGTGTGATGCAGGTCAATTAGCCGTTATCACATGAATGCAATGATTTTAGGCTAACATCTTTTAGTAACCCCTTCCCGATTCCGTGACATCCACTAAAAGAAGTTAAAATACTTTTTAAATATGTAAAGTTTGAATTAAGCCACTAAAAATCTAAATGTTTACAGCTTAAAGTAAAAAATTTAGGCAATTGAATAAATCGCCATCCAATTGCCTTTAGTCTCAACACGATCATTCTTGTTCATAATTTTTGGAGAAACATGCCACAAAATCTAAGCCGAGCTGGGCATTTATTTGCTTAAAAGCCGCAATTACCGCCCCACCGATCGGTTGTAAAACTGGTGCCATAAATTGCAATGGTATCTCTTCAGCCTGTGCGAATTGCTGTAATTTCGGTAAAAAATACGCTTCATTATTAAAAACGCCACCCACTAATACGACAGGCACGTCCCCTTCCTCCCAAGTCATATGAGAGTAACATGCTTTAATCGCCACATAATATTTCTTACAAGCATCCTCAATGATCTGAATAGCAACACGATCACCTTCTTCTGCCGCATCAAAAGCATATTTACTTAACGGTGAAATCGCTGTCCGAGGATGCTCTTCTCCATATATACACTCTATTAATTGTGGTACATTTTCTACAGAAAAATAACGCAATATTACATCTGTCAAAGCTGTTGGGTCTCCGCGTCCATCATAGCTTTGAAAAATAGCCTTCAGCACTTGAATACCTAAATCATAGCCACTGCCCTCATCATCAAAAAGATAACCCCAGCCACCAACCCTATGAAAGCGTTGCTCACGATCGTAGCCCATTGTAATTGCGCCTGTCCCTGCAATTTGCACAATACCTGCCTGCCCAAGTGTGCCTGCATAAAGTGCAATTAGAGCATCATTATCAACAATCACATGAGCTGTCTTAGGAACGTATTGACGTACTATCGATTCTACAACTTCTTCAGCCTGTAGCTCCTTAACTCCTGCCATGCCAGCAAAACAACTATCTATAGCAGCAAATACTTGCGGATTTTGTTGTTGCAAATTTTGTAGTATATCATGAATCGTTGACTTAAAAATTTGAATACCCATAGCTGTTGGGTTACTGCGAGTCGTTACTACTCTAGCATAAACATTGCCCAGTTCATCACAAATTACTGCTGACGTTTTCGTTCCACCACCGTCAATCGCTAATACAAACATATCCCTACTCCTTTCTCGTCAATTTCACCTTAGCTATCGCTCAGAAAACAACTGCTTGCTAACGATAAAAAGGGATTAAGCACTATCTACTAATGGCTTAACCCCTTCTTCTAACATCATTTCGTAAAGCCAAATGATGCCCAAGGCTGAATATGTGCTAATAAAAATTGTTCTTCTTCTACAACTCTTGCCACAACATTTGTCGATCCGGCATTCGGCATTTCCTTTAAAACAATTTGGAGCTCACCCTTATAACGTACATCTAAATTATTATCGATTGTCACATCGCCCAATTTTAATAGGTGGGTATCATGTACAAGGAAGTCACCATTTTTATATTTAACACGAGATTGCGTACTACGGATCACATAATCCGAAACATCACCACGATTAAAATGGGGCTCCTTAAAAAGGATGGCTTCTTCTAAAATAGACGTTTCAATTGACTGCTCAACCTTCAGCTCTAGCTTATGGCGATTTAATTGACCTAACGCACGTATTTCTTCCTCAGAAGCATACATATTGCCGATAATACAATCATCTATTAAACCAGTGTGCCATAAATCCTTTGCTTGCACAGTAATTGGAAGATGACGATGCTCTTCTAATGTAGGCAATCCATGCTCCGTTTCTTCCCAAGGTCCGAACATAGCATGCTGTGATGAAATCATGGCTGCTGTACGAATATGATTTGCTTTAAATTTTTGAGATGTTTGTAAAAAATGTTGACGTGATAAACCTGTGAAACGTCTCGGATAAAAATTATGACAGCCAATAATATTATCTTTATTCGGTTGATAGGATACTATATTTTCTACATATTTAGTACCGTTACTAATATTTAATTCTATTTTTAAATTACTTGCATCGAGCGACATAAACGCTTCTTCCTGGCCAGAAAAACCCATATCTAAGCGCAATGCCGCTAAATGATAATGCTCCTTAAAGTAACCGATATCTTTATACGTTAAGCCTAAATCTTCAAAAACAGCTGGTGCAATATCAGCAGAAATTTCAAAGCCAAGCTGCTGCCCAAATTTATTGATTTGTTGTAATTTTTGTCGTTCCTCATCGTTATTTAAGGACATAAGACATGTAAATATTCGATCAAAACCATTGTCATGAGCGAGCTGAACATATCGCTTCATATCGTCTAGTGTACTATGCTGAGGATATAGTGAAATCCCTAATCTTTTCAATTTAAATACCTCCGTTAGCTCACAATTACACTTCTACTTTTTGACTCTCTAATTTTGTAACTTGCTGTTCTTTTTGAGCCTCTGCTTCAGCAGCCCGTAGTTCATTCTGCTTTGCCATGCGGTTGGCCATTGAAATGAACGGTAAATAGATACATACCGCGACTACAATTAAGACAATACTAAGGGCAGCTCCTTGCCAAGATTGAGTTGCTAAGAAACCATTAATAATCGGTGGCGTTGTCCATGGTGGTGACACCGTAGCTGCTGGCACAAAGCCCCACTTCGTTGCAAAGAAAGCAATGGTTACGTTCACCATTGGTGTCAAAATAAACGGTACGAATAATACTGGGTTTAACACAATTGGAAGACCGAAAAGTAATGGTTCATTAATATTAAAAAGACCTGGTGCTGCGGACAGCTTTCCGACGGTATTATATTGCTTATTCTTTCTAGCAAAAATGAAAATGGCGATAATAAGTGCTATTGTCGTACCGGAACCACCCATATTGATGAAGGCATCAAAGAATGGTTTATTGACGATGTATGGCGCTATTTCCCCAGATGAAATTGCTTCAACATTTTTTTCTATAGCTGGTAAATTGATCGTTTGCATAAACGGTTCGATAATGTTAGCACCATGAACACCTAATGTCCATAAAAACGTAGGAATAAATGCTAAAAGTAATGCCGCAACCCATGAATTCGTTAAGCCCATAAACGGCTCTTGAACGGCTGAGTAGAACGAACCGACAATATCAGGAATATCAAAGCCTGCCGAAATAATTGTACGAACTAGAGCAAATAAACCAATTGTAATAATAGCAGGTAATAATGCGGCGAAAGATTTTGAAACAGCCGGTGGTACTCCATTCGGCATTTTAATTAGTAACTTAGGATTGCCAGTCAATTTACAAAATAATTCAGTTGACAACAATGCAATAATAATGGCAATAAATATACCACCTGTACCTGTCGTTAACCCTGTTAATCCACCTTCACCAAAGGTACCGAACGTCAAATAAGTTGAAAAGCTGATTACACCGGCAGAAAGTCCATCCTTGTCGTAACTTTTCGCAAGATGGTAAGCAATTGTAAAGGCTAATAACAAAGATATAATTCCAAATGTTGCTCCCCAAACATTGCCGCCCCACTGTGTCCAAGTTTCATGCTTCCAGATGGCATCGAGCGCATTTTGATAGAATTTGATAGGCAAATTATTAACAAGAACCGCAAGTGACCCAACAATTGTCAATGGCATGATTGTAATAAATCCATCTCGAATGGCAACTAAATGACGCTGATTCCCTACTCTAGCTGCGACTGGTACAAATTTTTCTTCTAAAAAACGGAACATTTCACACACTCCCTTTACGTTTTTATTGTGACATCAAGGCTTGATGCTATTCCCCTTTGATTCGTTCGTACAACTCAATCATTTCAGTTGCTAAATCACGAAACGTGATGGCATTCATTAAATGATCCTGTGCGTGAATTAACAACATTGATACTTCTACTTTTTCTCCCCTTGCTTCTTGTGACAGTAGAGCCGTCTGAGAATGATGCGCTTCAATCAATGCTTCGTTAGCTAACTGTATTTTTTCCTTTGCTTCTTGAATCTGGCCATTTTTTGCTAGCTGGATAGCCTCCATACATTCACTTCTCGTATTACCACTATGCACAATCAGTCCCATAATGGATTCCATCAAAACTGTTTCTTCCATTGTCGCTGCCCCCTTAACCAATCAACTGTAACGCTTGATTTAAAACATTTTCGCCATTCATCATGCCGTAATCCGCCATATTAATGACATCAATCGGAAAATTCATTGCCTTGTATTTTTTTTCAAATGTTCCTTTTAAGTAACGTACTTGTGGACCCAGTAGCAGCACATCCACCGTTTTAGTAGCTAATACTTTATCAACCTCACCTTCAGCAATCGCATAAATATCTGCCTCAATATTTTGTTCTTGTGCAGCTTTTTGCATCTTTGACACTAATAAACTAGTACTCATTCCCGCCACGCAAACTAGCATAATGTTTTTCATAAAAGCACTCCTTTTCATGATAAGATCGTCTTTTTAACTAACTTTATTTTTATGATTTTGTAACTATGAAATCGCTTTCTTATGATGAGAATAGCATCAATTGGTATATACCACAATATACTTTTTACACCATTTATTCCCTTATAGAAAGACTTTAAAAATTGGGCTATAACTCTGTTACAGACTACAGAATGGATTCACCTTACTGGTATAGTCCAGAAAAAAGTTCAAAAAAATTTAATTTTTCAGAACCAACTACATTCATACCTACTTTTTCAACATTTACACGACTTAAAAGTATTCATAGAATGCGGGTTTATTAGAGGGTAACGCTTGCTGCCAGCGATCAATAATGTCTTCAGCCAATTCTTCATTTGCATACAAGGCAGCATCCTTTACAGAAAGATAGCCCACCATCATCGCTGAAAAAAGATTAATTGGTAATGTTAACATATGCACTTTTGGGCTAGAATTTGTCTCAATTATCGAGACATCTCCACTTTTATTTATTTTATATGCGTGCTCATTCCAGCTACAAAATATATCTTCAATTTGAATATATAACGGCTCCTGAATATCGCCCCACGGATAATGTTGCATGAACATCAAAGCATCTACTATTCTTACCATCACATCCTGAACGACTTCCTTTTTAAACTGTGGTTCTTTAAAATAAAAACCAAATTGATGATTGTTTGAAGTAACTCCTTTAATGTTACTCACACTCGCTGCATGAGACGTTATAAAACGCCAAATCGCTTGTTCTGCTAGTAAATCTTCAGCTATAAAATCATGAATCTCAAACGTTCCATCCTGAATGATATAGCGAATATAACCTGCAATTTTATCATCCTTAAAATATGCCGCAAAATGACTATCAGGCATCCTTCTCTCTATCCTTTTCCACCAAGCATCATCTCGCAGCATACTTCCATTATTGAAAGGCGCCTGTGCATTATGAAAATCCTTAATCGCCTGAAAAAGATCACGATCTGGCCATTCAAAGCTCATACGTTTTACTACGTCCAGCTGCTTCCCGAAAGAAGGAAACAGCAATTGCGGAATGGTGTAACATAGCTTTTCAAAAAATAATTCCCAGCCAAAGTAACGATAAAAGGATACCGAAAATGGTGCTAACACAGATATGCTCTGCCCATTCTCTCGCATTTTCTTCAGGGCTTCTGTCATAAGCTTTTTGATAATACCTTGTTGCCGATACTCAGGATATGTTGCAACAAAACCAATTCCGCCCATCTTATAATTTTCACCATGAATTGTCATATTTAGTGGCAATACGAATAGCTGTCCAACTACTTTTTGTTTATCGTAAGCACCCAATGTTGTGCTATGCTCAATCCAATAGTGAAAATCATCGCGCCGCGCACCCGTATACTTATTAGGAAAACAATAATCTCTTAATTGATGTATTTGTAAATAATCTTTTGGAGGTATTATTTTTATTTCCATACGCTAGATCACCCCTTTTCAGTACTGAATATTCGTACAATTCAAGATAAACTTAATAGATTATTTTTGACAAATTCTTCGACCTCTGAGGCCGTAGACAGTAGTAAAATGCGCTCATTATGTGGTGTTAGCTGCTGTTTAGAAAGCTTAGCGAGATGTGCACGAGTCTTTAATATAGAGGAAGCACTCATGGAAAACTCATTTAATCCAAATCCTAGTAAAATCGGTAACGCTATTTCATCTGCAGCCATTTCACCACACATACCTACCCATTTTCCATGATGCTGTGCTGCATCAATGACATTTTTTATCAGTCTTAAAACAGCAGGATGATACGGTTGATATAAATAAGAAACATTTTCGTTCATGCGATCCGCTGCTAACGTGTATTGGATTAAATCATTTGTACCGATTGAGAAAAAATCTACTTCCTTTGCAAATACATCTGCAATGATGGCTGCCGATGGAATTTCAATCATCATTCCTATTTCTAGCTTTTCAGATATAAGGTATCCATCACTCTTCAAACTTTGTTGTTCTTCAAGTAATATTGCCTTCGCCATTTTAAATTCGTCCAATGTAGCAATCATTGGAAACATAATTTTCAAATTGCCGTAAGCGCTTGCTTTTAGTAATGCGCGAATCTGTACACGAAACATTTCTTGTTGAGTTAAACTAATCCGAATTGCTCGATAGCCAAGAAAAGGGTTCATCTCATCAGCAAGCTTTAAATATGGTAGATTTTTATCGCCACCAATATCTAATGTCCGAACAATCGTTGGCTTGCCTTGCATTTTCTCAAGTACACTTTTATATGCTTGAAACTGCTCCTCCTCAGTTGGTAGCTCCTGTCGTTCCATATATAAAAACTCTGTACGAAACAGGCCGATACCATCTCCACAAGCATTGATGACCATATCCGCATCTTCAGGGTTTCCTATATTCCCAGCAATTTCTACTGAAAATCCATCCGCACTCAAACTTGGTAATGAACGATAGCGAAGAAGTTCTTCATTCTCTTTATTGTATAAATGTTGTTGCTGCAAATAAAAGCTTGTTATTTCCGATGAAGCGTTGACAAAAATCTTGCCATTTGTCCCATCTAAAATAATGGGTGCTCCATGTTGAATACCTTCCGTGGCATTTTTCGTCCCAACTACCGCTGGAATCTCTAACGTTCGTGCGAGAATAGCGGAATGAGATGTTTTGCCACCAATATCCGTTATAAACCCTTTGACATACGTTGTATCTAGCATCGCAGTCATGGACGGTGTTAAGTCTTTAGCAACGATAATAACATCAGAGGTTAAACGATTCATATCCACCATTTCAACCCCTAACAAATGGGTTAATACCCGTTTAGATACATCTCGAATATCTGCAACTCGCTCCTGCATATAGACATTATCAAGCCCTTCAAACATTGCAATGAACAAATTCGCTACTTCGTTTAATGCAAATTCGGCATTCACCCCAGATTGAATTTTCGCTTCAATAGATGCAAGCATTTCAGGATCTTCTAGCACTAATAGATGTGCCGCAAAAATAGCCGCCTTTTCAGCACCGAATTTCTCTTGAGCTATTTCATGGATTTCTTGTAGCTCCACTTTCGTTTTTACAATAGCTGCCTTAAATCTTTCTAGTTCAGCATGGACATCAGTAATCTTAACTTCTTCAAAAGTTAGATCTGGTTCCTTTAAACAATATGCATTTGCAAAGGCAATGCCTCGAGAAACAGCAATTCCTTGTATTTCTAACATTCCTCACCAATTCCTTTTGAAACCATTACTTCTGTTATTGTTTGAAAAAGCTTCTCGACATCAGATCCCTCTGCTGAAATTTCTACAATGCTTCCAGGTGCTACCCCTTGTGCCATAACGCCCATAATCGATTTTAAATTGACCGATTTCTCTTTATACGTTAACTGAACGTCACACTCAAACGGTGTTACAGCCGTTACCAGTAATGCTGCTGGTCTAGCATGTAGTCCCTCTGGCGCAGTTATTTTAAACATTTTCTTCATCTATATCCCTCCGCATGTCATTTAAAGTTAATACGATGTTGATAACTGGTAATCATAGCCTCGTTATGAGACAAATCAGCGTCAACATTATTACTTTTAAAAACTGGTAATATTTCGTCAGATAAAGCCATACTCTCAATGATTTCACTAAATAATGCATTTAAAATAAATGAACCGATCACTGTAGAGGATGGTGCATACTGTATATCATGGTGATGCAGCAAACCATCTCCTATTGGTATATGCGTATCGATAACTATATCTACTACATCCTCTAAGCGCTGTCCACTTTGATGACGGGTCGGCTGTTCGCAATAGGCAAGAGATTGCAGGGACATGACCAGCACTCCTGTTTTTTTCGCTAAAAAAGCCACATCTAACGGTGCTTGATTTCTTCCGGATGTAGAAATAACAATACAAACATCATTTTCATGAAAATCAAAATGATCTTTATACCGTTCAATGATAGTCGGGTCCTTCTCGTTTTTAGATGATGTCATTGCTCCTGCATGTAAAGTTAAAGGTTCAATAATGATAGGACGTACAGGTACAAGTCCTCCCGCGCGATAAAATGCGTCCTGTGCTAAAAGATGAGAATGGCCACAACCAAATAATTGGACAATTCCTCCGCATTGAAGCCTTTTGACAATTAATTGTGCTGCCTCTTTTATTTGGGCATATTCTTGCTCCCTCACGACCTGCATTAACTTTTGAATTTTCAGAAAATATTCATCCATTGGATCACCTTTTAATTTCACTAATGAATTTGTATCGATCAGCTCGATAAGTACTTCGCACAAGCTCGAACGGAACTCCATCAGATAAATAACTTGTACGTTTAATAATTAACACAGGTGCAGTATGATTAATTTGCAAAAATTTACTATCTTCTTTTGGAACAATAGCTGCCTCCATTTGCTGAATAGCATTTCCAATTTTTTGATGGAATTTTGCTTCAATTAACGCATACAATGACCCCATTATTTTCTTTTCATCTAATTCTGGATATACTTTCACAGGAATATACGTTCTTTCGATTGCCATTGGCTTGGAATCTGCACTACGGATTCGAACAACGAAGAATACCTCTTCGCCCGGCTCTAACATTAAATCTCTAGCAATATCAACTGGTGGTACGATTTTTTCAAAGCGTAAAACTTTACTGCTTGGTTCCATCCCTCTAGCCCGCATATCCTCTGTGAAACTTGTTAATCCTTTTAGTGGTTGTTCTAATTTTGGATTAGCTACATATGTACCTCTCCCTTTTTCACGATACAGTAATCCGCTATTCACTAAATTTGTAATTGATTGACGAACAGTCATTCTACTAACATCAAACTGCATAGAAAGCTCTCGCTCAGAAGGTATATTTTCACCGATTTTGTATTCTTCTAAATAAATACGTTGTTTAATGATTTCCTCTATTTGTATATAGATAGGTATATGAGAATTTTTATCTAACAAGTGTTGCACCATCCTTATCGCCTCTTTACTTTCATTCCTCAAATACAACTTTACCGCGACAAATAGTTTTTTGTACATTTAAATGTTCATCAAGTAATACAAAATCTGCATCATATCCTTCTGCAATATGACCTTTAGTTGCAAGCTGTAATTGCTTAGCAGCATTCGTAGAGGACATTGCGACAATTTCCTGCAATGAGCAATCGGTAACTGCTTTCATATTTTTTACTGCCTGCTCCATCGTTAGCACACTGCCCGCTAAAGCCCCATTAGATAAATGAGCCCCATCCTTAGAAACATGAACGGTTTGACCACCTAAATCATAATCACCATAATGTAAGCCTTTTGCCCGCATCGCATCTGTAATTAAAATAATACCATTCGCTCCTTTCATACGATACGCTAGCTTTACAGCCTGAGGATGGCTATGCACGAAATCAGCTATAATTTCAGTCTTCACCTGATCTTCTAATAGCACTGCACCAACGACACCCGGTTGGCGATGATGGAAAGGGCGCATTTGGTTATATAAATGTGTAGCCTGCCTTACTCCCAATGCTACTGCCTTATCCACTTCCTCAATTGATGCGTCAGAATGGCCAATGGAAGCAATAACATTTAAATCTTTTAACGATTCAATAAACGTAAAGCCTCCCTCTACCTCAGGCGCAATTGTAACTTGTTTAATGCGTTGCTTACTTATTTTCTGCCAGAATGTAAATTGCTCAGCAGACGGTAAAATAATGTATTCTATTGGCTGAGCTCCTGCCCGTTTTTTCGATACATATGGCCCCTCTACATGTATACCTAATAAGCTTGCCTCATCATCATTATTTTCAAATTGAGCAACGTTGGATAAAGCGCTTTCAATTGCTTCTATAGATTGCGTCATTGTAGTTGCAAGGAAGCCCGTAACGCCTTCTTGTACTAAAGAACGTGCCATTTGATGTAATGCTAATTGTGTAGCGTCCATCACATCATGCCCCGCAGAGCCATGTATGTGCATATCAATATAGCCAGGTAGTAGTAACCAATTTTTATCTTTGCCGTCAATATAATGCTCAGCCTGATCAGATAAGTTATGACTTATTTTGATAATTTTACCATTATCAATGAATAAATCGCCCTTAAACGGTGCTTCATCATGATTGACTATCGTAACATTGGAAATTAAAAGTGTATGCTTCAAATAGATCACCCCCTAATCTTTTTTGAGGAGCTTGCTGAAGTTACCAAGCTATCATTCAACTTGGTATAGTTGTCTATACCAATTATATGACACTTTTACAAAAATAAAAAGTATTTTTTATATTTTCTAAATTTTTTAGATTTATCGCCATAACTTGGGGTTAATTTCTGTTCCGACTGGGCGCTTTGTTGCTGTCGCTTCGCTTTCGCACAGGATAAAACATTGTCGCTGACGCTTCGCTTTCGAGCAAAGCTTCCTGGGGGCGTCCGATGAGACCTACCAATATGTTGAATACGATCACATTGGATATTCGTATGTTCTATAATCTCGGAACGAACCCGTATAAATTCATTTTTCCATTCATTATCATAGGGCACAATTTTCACTTCATGCATTTTCAAGCCAAGAATCATTGTCATTTGTCCTCTACAATTAACAAATTTGTTCTATTATAAATCATCCTATGCAGTTGTCTTTTTGAATAACCATTTTTTCGCACTAAAAAAGGAGCTAATTTTATGCTCCTCTTTGTGGTTATTTACTATGTATGACGAATCCCGATTGTGCCGTTATGCCAAGAAACATTCGTCTTGAACCCGCAATTCGCAGGGGGGTGCCCGCTTTGCAGCTTTAAACGTCCCGCTCCGCGTGGGGCTTGTTTGCGACTACAAAATGAAGGCTCCCGTTTCTAATGTGTTCGGTCAAAACTGTTAAGTAGAGCTAGCAATTAGACAAACACATCAGGATTCGTATTACAGTAATAATAGCATCTCTTATCTGATAATTCAATCTATTTTCTTTAAAAAAATCTAACTCCTTGCGAAAACGCAAAAAATACCTAGATTCTCAACAAATTTTGCTAGAGAATCCAGGTATTTAGAAGTATTCATTATCTTTTAAATGTTTTAATTGCTAAATTTAGCTCATTCAATTGTTCTGAAGAAACTTCACTTGGTGCATTTGTTAATAAGCAGCTTGCACTTGCTGTTTTCGGGAATGCAATTGTGTCACGTAAGTTAGTGCGGCCAGCAAGTAGCATTACGAAGCGGTCAAGACCAAATGCTAGACCTCCATGTGGCGGTACACCATATTCAAATGCTTCTAATAAGTAGCCAAATTGAGCTCTTGCTTCTTCTTCTGTGAAACCAAGTAAATTAAACATTTTTTCTTGTAATTCACGTTCATAAATACGTAGTGAGCCTCCACCAAGCTCATAGCCGTTTAATACGATATCGTATGCTTGCGCGCGGACAGCTGAAGGATCAGTTTCCATTAATGGAATATCTTCATCAAATGGACGTGTGAATGGATGGTGCGCTGCATAATAGCGACCGTCTTCTTCAGAGTACTCTAATAATGGCCAATCTGTGATCCATAGGAATGCAAATTCTGATTCGTCGATTAAGCCTAAATCTTGACCTAATTTCGTACGAAGTGCACCTAAAGATGCTGCTACAACAGATGCTTTATCAGCAACGAATACTAAAATGTCGCCCACTTCAGCTTTCATTCGTTCGATTAATGCAGTTGCTAAAGCTTCGTCAAAGAATTTTGCAATCGGTCCGTTTAAGCCTTCTTCCGTTACTTTTAACCAAGCCAGACCTTTTGCTCCGTAAATACCAACGAATTTTGTTAGTTCGTCCATGTCTTTACGAGAGTATTTGTCTGCCGCGCCTTTAATGTTGATACTCTTTACTTGCTTGCCCTGTGCTACTGTATCAGCAAACACTTTGAAATTACAGCCATCAAAAATATCATTTAAAGCAACTAGTTCTAAGCCGAAACGTACGTCAGGTTTATCTGAGCCGTAACGATCCATAGCTTCTTGATATTTCATACGTTGGAATGGAGCAGGGATATCAATACCTTTTACTTCTTTCATAACTGCTTGGATTAAGCGTTCGTTCATTTCAATAATTTCTTCTTGCGTTAAAAAGCTTGTTTCAATATCAACTTGTGTAAACTCTGGTTGACGGTCAGCACGTAAGTCTTCATCACGGAAACAACGTGCGATTTGGAAGTATTTTTCGAAACCAGACACCATTAATAATTGCTTAAATAGCTGTGGTGATTGTGGTAGTGCATAAAATTCACCTTCATGAACACGTGATGGTACTAAATAGTCACGAGCTCCTTCTGGAGATGATTTAGTTAAAATTGGTGTCTCTACTTCTAAGAAGCCTTCGTTTTGTAAGAAGTTACGAATTGTACGAGTAACGTCTGAACGCATTTTGAAAGTGTCAAACATCACAGGACGACGCAAGTCAAGATAACGATATTTTAAACGTAAATCTTCGGATACATCTGTGCGATCTTCGATTTGGAATGGTGTTGTTTTTGCCGTATTAATAACGACTAATTTTGTTGCTTCTACTTCAATTTTGCCGTTTGGTACATTTGGGTTAATTTGATCTTCTGCGCGAAGAATAACTGTCCCTTCTACTTCAATTACGTACTCACTACGCACTTTATCGGCTAGAGCATGTGCTTCTGCAACATCAGGACTAAATACTACCTGAGTGATTCCAGTACGATCACGTAAATCAATGAAAATTAAACCACCTAGGTCGCGACGACGTTGTACCCAACCTTTTAGTACGACTTTTTCGCCTTTTAATGCTTCTGAAAGTTCATTACTAGCATGTGTTCTTGTTGCCATTATTTAATTCCTCCAAAATTTATTTGGCTCATCACCATAACTTAGGGTTGATTTATCCACATGACATACGTTTTCATAAAATGTCATCCCCCATTTTCGGTGATGAACCGTTTGTTTTACTTATGTAGCATACAGTTCCTACTAAGTAGTGAATGGATGCCAAGGAAAATTTGCAGTTCATTAGATGAATTATCTGTCCAAATGACGAACAGATAATCCTGTATTGATTTATAAACGATTTATGTTTTAACAGATTCGCTTATTGTTTTAATAGATAGTTCACTAACTCTGAGAACGCTACTTTTTGTTGTTCACCTGATTCCATATGTTTAACAGTAGCTACTTGCTCTTCAAGCTCCGTTTCGCCTAAAACAATCGTATATTTTGCACCTAAACGGTCTGCTGATTTCATTTGAGCTTTCATTTTGCGATCTAAATAATCCATTTCTGTGGAAATGCCCTTAGCACGGAAGGTACTTGTTAATTCTACAGTTTTTAGCTTCGCTTCTTCGTCCATAGCAATCATATAGACGTCGAGCCCTGATGCTGTGTCTAATTCAACACCTTCAGCTTCAAGCGCAAGTAACAAACGCTCAATACTTAATGCGAAACCGATGCCTGGTACTTCCGGTCCACCAATTTCTTGCACAAGGCCATTATAGCGACCCCCACCACAAAGTGTAGTAATTGCTCCAAAGCCAGAAGCCGTTGACATAATTTCAAAAGTCGTATGATTGTAATAATCAAGACCTCTTACAAGATTTGGATCGACCCCATACGAAATTCCCAATGCATCTAAAAATGTTTTAACTTGAGCGAAATAAGCTGCTGACTCCTCTGTTAGGAAATCAGTTAATGCAGGTGCAGATTGCATCAATGGGTGCTCACGGTCTACCTTACAGTCTAAAATACGCAGTGGATTTTTTTGTAAACGATTTTGGCAGTCTGAACAAAACTCATGAATATGTGGTTCGAAGTGTTGTAACAGTGCTGTACGGTGTGTATCACGTGTTTCTTTGTCACCAAGTGAATTAATGACTAATTTTAAATCCTTTAAACCTGCTGATTCATAGACATCCATTGCTAGTGCAATAACTTCTGCATCAATCGCTGGGTCAGCTGAACCAATTGCTTCTACTCCAAATTGAACAAATTGACGGTAGCGCCCTGCTTGTTGACGTTCATAACGGAACATTGGTCCTAAATATGAAAGCTTTACTGGTTGATCAGGTGCACCAAACATTTTATGCTCAACATAAGCACGAACTACACCAGCTGTATTCTCCGGACGTAATGTTAACGAACGGCCACCGCGATCTTCAAAAGTATACATTTCTTTTTGAACAACATCTGTTGTTTCACCGACACCACGTGCAAATAAATCTGTTTGCTCAAAAATTGGTGTGCGAATTTCATTGTAGCGATAGACACGACAGATATCACGGATAACCGCTTCTATCTTTTGCCATTTTTCTGATTGACCAGGCAAAATATCTTGTGTCCCTCGTGGCACTTTAAAACTCATAGAAAAACCTCCTTTATAAATTGCTTATGAGCAAGCTGTCTTCTGGACTTCTCTCGTTTTTTGTCCACAAAAAAAGCCCTCGCCTCCTTGCGTTTTGCAAGGGACGAGAGCTGTACAAGCTTCCGCGGTTCCACCCTAGTTGACGCATCAAATTCATGCGTCCTCCTCCTAATCGGATAACGGCCGATTCCGTTTTTTCCTACTAAGCATTACTGTTCAGAAAAAAGCCTCTCAAGTGTTATTCACAATATACATTTTTGTAGGAAAGATTTCAGCCTAGGTCTTTCCCTCTCTTCTCCAATAGAGGTATATGCTACTTGCTTGGTCATAAGCGGTTAATCATTTTTTGATTACCCTTTATGTTAGTCACAACAAAAGGCAATGTCAACTGTTTTTATTTTTTTTACAATACATTCGATAAAATAACAAATTCCATTACCTTTTTCCCACGAATTCTATTACTAAAGCATGGTAAAATAGCACAAGATAGGAGGAATCTGATGAGGACAAAACTTTTAAATATTAGTATCATCTTCGTACTAGTGTTAATGATCGCGATTCCAAGTATGAATAATATTCAAAGAGCACTAGCAGACACCAGTGATTTAAAAGTAACTGGAACAATTCTTTATTTACGTGAGGGACCTGGACTGTCTTATCCAATCATTACGACATTAGATGAGGGTGATTCGCTAACTTCTATTAGTCGTGAGGGTGACTGGATTCAAGTAAAAGCAGGCGATTACGAAGGCTGGGTAGCATCTTGGCTAACAGCTTCAATAAATGATAAACAAACGGTTGATAAAACGTTGATTTCACAAGTCGATCGTCTAAATATTCGTACTGAGCCTGACATATCTTCAGCAGTTCTTGGACAATTATCAATAGGCAGCCAAGCTAAACTCATTGAAAAAAATGGCGAATGGGCAAAAATAGATTGGAACGGACTAGTTGGGTGGGTATCTACTGACTATGTTACAATCAATGACCTACCTGAAAAAAAGGTTACGGCTGAGGCTGATGAACCTAAAGTTGAGGTATCTACAAAAAAAATCAACAAAGATACAACATTTACAGTTTTAGTGGATTCACTTAATGTGCGCCAAAATCACGACTTAAATGCTAAAAAAATAGGAACAGCTTCAAATGGACAAACCTTTAAAGTGCTGGCTCAAGAACATAACTGGGTAAAAATTCAATATAACGATAATAAAGCAGGTTGGGTTTATAGCTTTTATGGTACTTTTTCAAATAAAGAAAAAACGACATCAAAATCTGCTTCTTCTTCCTCAGAGCTTGAATCTGTCACAATCATTTATAATGGGACAAACCTACGGACAGATTCAACAACAACTGCTGATGTTGTTGCACGTGTAGATGCTGGTGAAACCTACCCTATTGTAGGTGCTAAAAATGATTTTTATGAAATACAAGTAGATGACAAAACTGCATTTGTAGCGAACTGGGTCGTTACTACTACTTCGTCGAGCAAAGCTACTACTGCTATAAAAAAAGATAAATCTGAACCACGCAAGAAAGGTACTTTAAATGGGCTAACGATTGTCGTAGATGCTGGACATGGAGGAAATGATCACGGCACTACCGGACAACGAGGCACAAATGAGAAGGAAGTTACATTGAAAACGGCATCTCTTCTTGCTTCAAAGTTGAGTGCTGCTGGGGCAAATGTTGTCATGACTAGAGAATCTGATGAATATGTTGCACTCCGTAAACGCGTATCAATTGCGCACCAGTATGAGGCAGATGCTTTTATCAGTATTCATTATGATGCAACAGACGATAGCTCCATTAATGGCTTCACCTCATATTATATGAACAGTAATCAACAAGGTCTTGCAGAGGCAATAAATAAAGGACTTTCCAATAAAATCGATTTAAAGAATCGTGGTACCCAACAAGGAAATTATTTAGTTCTACGAGAAAATCGTCAACAAGCTGCCCTCATTGAGCTAGGCTACTTAAGTAATGGTAGTGAGGAACGTGTTATTACAAACGCTAAATTCCGTGAACAAGCTACTCTCGGTATCTACCAAGGTATTTTAAATTACTTTAACGGAGATCAATAAAAATCCATTATACCTCTGCATAATGGGTTGTGAGATAAATTAATAATAAGCTGCAAAGGACAGTAGACTAGTACTTCCCTTGCAGCTTATTTATTTTTTACTAGTTCATTAAGGGATTGTTTTATATAACTCTTCCTCGATAGAAGTTATTAGTTAATGGAACTGAATCAATTCTAAGTTATAGTATTTGGTGTTTACCTTCAGAGCTCACTGTCAAGTACTTACACTTGCTAAAACGAAAAAAGGCCTCCAACTTACATTCTAAGTGTATAGAGGTCCTTTATGCGCTTATTTTTTCATTGTTGCTAGCGTAACCCATACAATTTCCTTCATACTAATGAATAATGGCGTACGGTTAACCCCTAAAACAATATCATCAGGTAATACAGAGATTAATTTTCCTTGCTGAATATTTTTCTTAGTTTGCACTACAATTGCCTGACCAATCATCATATTAAGAGTTTCATATAAATATGGATTTGATATGCTTCCTATCTGCGTCATCCTTAATACACTTCCTTCCTACAAAACTAACCATACTATTTAATGTATGAAGGAATCATAGGAAATGTACCATTTATTTAGATTCAAGAAGTATGGTGATAGGGCCATCATTTGTCAGTGCCACATCCATCATCGCACCAAATATTCCTTTTTCCACATGTAAACCGTGTTCACATAAGGCATTATTAAAAGCATCCCATAACGGTTCTGCAACTTCTGGTCTTGCGGCACTTGTAAAACTTGGACGATTCCCCTTTTTCGCATCTCCATACAATGTAAATTGTGAGACGGATAGAATAGCCCCTCCATGCTCTAAAATAGAATGATTCATTTTTCCATCAGCATCTTCCCAAAGGCGGAGATTTGCTACTTTTTTCGCTAAATATTCAACATCCTCTTGCGTGTCCCCGTGTGTAATGCCAACCAGAAGAACATAACCGCTATCAATAGCTCCCGTTACTTTTCCGTCAACCGTAACAGAGGCTGCTTTACTACGTTGTAAAACTACTTTCATTTTTTAAAACCTCAATTCTCCTATTGTATGCACCAAAAGTTTCATTTTCGGTACATAACAAAGTTGCTTCTGCCCAACCATCCAATTAGTTAATAACACGTTGTACTGAATATATATCAGGTGTTTGCTTAATACGTTCCACTACTTTATGCAAATGCGAAATATTTGAAATCGAAATCGTTAAATGAATCGTTGCCATTTTATCACGATCTGCACGACCACTCACTGCTAAAATATTCGTTTTCGTTTCACTAACAATTTGCATGATTTCATTTAAAATTCCTGGTCTATCGAAGGCTGAAACTTCAATATCGACAGGGTATTCTTTTTTCTCTGGAGTAAGTCCATGTTCCCATTCAACTTCTATTAAGCGCTCCTGCTCATCATCAACTTGAATATTTGGACAGTCCGCACGGTGTACTGAAACACCTCTTCCTTTCGTAATGAAGCCTACAATTTCATCTCCAGGAACTGGCGTACAACAACGTGAAAGTCGAATAAGCATATTGTCGATATCTTTTACGATAACGCCCGATTCTGTACGTTTTTGTGGAATAGGGTTTTTCATTTTTTGTTCAATTTTCTCTAGCGCTTCTTCCTGTTCACGCTCTTTGCGACGTTTTTCAGCTAGGCGATTTACAACTTGCTGAGCTGTAATTCCATTCATACCAACAGCTGCATATAAATCTTCTTCATTTGTATAGTTGAATTTTTCACATACTCGCTTCAAATTGTCCGCTGACATTGTTTCTTTTACATCAAAACCTTGAGCACGGATTTCCTTTTCTATCATCTCTTTACCTTTGATGATATTTTCCTCACGAAGATGACGTTTGAAAAACTGCTTTATTTTATTTTTCGCCTGTGAGGATTGGGCTATTTTCAGCCAATCGCGACTCGGACCAAATGATTGCTTAGACGTTAAAATTTCAATAATATCTCCCGTTTTTAACGGTGTATCAAGTGGCACCATTTTACCATTGATTTTCGCGCCAATTGTACGATTTCCAACTTCTGAATGCACACGGTATGCGAAGTCGATAGGTACAGAGCCTGCTGGTAATTCAATGACATCTCCTTCAGGTGTGAAGACATAGACCATATCAGAGAATAAATCAAATTTTAAAGATTCCATAAACTCTTCAGCATTAGAAGATTCATTTTGGAATTCTAAAATTTCTCGGAACCACGTTAATTTTTGGTCGACATTTTGTTTTTCATTATCAACTTTTTTACCTTCTTTATACGCCCAATGCGCTGCAATCCCGTACTCGGCAATTTTATGCATTTCCTTCGTACGAATTTGAACTTCTAGCGGGTCACCATAAGGACCAATTACTGTTGTATGCAGGGATTGATATAGGTTTTGTTTTGGCATTGCAATATAATCTTTAAAACGTCCTGGCATTGGCTTCCATAATGTATGCACAATCCCAAGTACGGCATAGCAATCTTTAATACTATCGACAAGTACACGAATGGCTAATAAATCATAAATCTCGTTGAATTGTTTCTTTTGTAACACCATCTTACGATAAATACTGTAAATATGTTTTGGGCGACCATAAACATCTGCTTCAATTTCAACATCTGTAAGCTGTGACTTCATCTCACCCATTACATTATCTAAATATGCCTCACGCTCATCACGTTTTTTCTTCATAAGACTGACAATGCGATAATATTGCTGTGGATTTAAATAACGAAGTGCCGTATCCTCAAGCTCCCATTTAACAGTCGAAATTCCAAGACGATGCGCAAGTGGTGCAAAAATTTCAAGCGTTTCTTTAGAAATACGGCGTTGTTTTTCGGCAGGTAAATGCTTTAACGTGCGCATATTATGTAGGCGGTCTGCCAGTTTAATCAAAATGACACGAATATCCTGCGCCATAGCTACAAACATTTTTCGATGATTTTCTGCTTGTTGCGCTTCTTTAGATAAATATTTAATTTTCCCTAGCTTTGTTACACCGTCTACAAGCACCGCAACCTCTTCGCCGAATTCACGAACCAAATCGTCACGCGTAAAATCCGTATCCTCGACAACATCATGTAAAAAACCAGCCGCAACTGTTGCAGGATCCATTTGCAATTCAGCTAAAATACCAGCTACTTGCACAGGATGAATAATATACGGTTCACCTGAGCTTCGGAATTGCTCAATATGGGCATCCCTTGCTAATTCATATGCTTTTTTCACGAATGCGACATTTTCCTCATTCATGTAGGATTTGACTAACTCAAAAACGTCCTCGGGAGTCAAAATTTGCTCTTTCGCCATAACATGTCCACCTTGCTCGTCAAATTTTTCAGATTAGATATAAACTTAATTGTATAAAATATTATGGGCTATTGTAAAGTAACTGTGTCATTTTGTTTAGTTATTCTCGTGAACAATGTGAGAAATGGGAAATATATTCTAGGAAATGAATAAAAAGACCCTTTGCGAATGCAATATTCCGCAAAGGGTCTCTTTCTATATCCATAGTTATTTAGCTTAACTTATTATACGCTACAGCAATTTTTGACCCAACTATCGCATTATTTTTTACTAATGCAATATTGGCATCAAGGCTTTTACCTTCTGTTAATTCTTTAACTTTTCCAAGTAAGAATGGTGTCACGTTTTTACCGTGAATACCGTTTTCTTCTGCTTCTACTAAAGCTTTTTCAATGATTCCTGTAATGAATGAATTCTCAAGAGCTTCAGTCTCTGGAATTGGATTAGCAATGACAGCTCCACCTTTTAAGCCTAATTGCCATTTGGCACGTAGCATTTCTGCCACTTCCTCTGGCGTATCAATCTTGAAGTTTACATCAAAACCACTTTGGCGTGTATAGAATGCTGGTAGCTCATCTGTACCGTATCCAACAACTGGTACACCTTTTGTTTCAAGATATTCTAAAGTTAAACCAATATCTAAAATTGACTTAGCACCCGCACAAATTACAGCAACATTTGTTTGAGCTAATTCTTCTAAATCTGCTGAAATATCCATTGTTGTTTCTGCACCACGGTGTACGCCACCGATACCGCCAGTTACAAAAATTTCAATATTAGCTAGCTCAGCACAGATCATTGTTGCTGCTACAGTTGTCGCTCCTAATTTTTTTGTTGCTAAAAGATAGCCTAAGTCACGACGAGATGCTTTTGCTACACCTTGAGCATTACCGAACATTTCAAGTTCTTCATCTGATAAACCAATTTTAATTTTACCATCGATTAAAGCAATTGTTGCTGGTACTGCACCATTATCACGAACAATTTGTTCTACTTCACGTGCGGTTTGAACATTTTGTGGATATGGCATTCCGTGAGAAATAATTGTTGATTCTAATGCTACGATTGGTAAGCCTTTTGCTTGTCCTGCTTTTACTTCTTCTGATAATACGATGAATTCTTTCATGTTGTTATTCCTCCATTTCACTGTTTAACAAATCAACTGATAGCTCAGGTCTTACTGTATATGGGGATGCAAGCGTATTTTTAGCATTCGTTAAGCCTGCATCAATACATGTTGCAAAGGATTGCCCAGTAAGCCAGCTGTGGATTACAGCACTTACAAAGGCGTCCCCGGCACCTGTTACATCTTCAATTTTTTCTATAGCTTTCGCCGCGTAATGACTTGGCTTCGTTGTAACAGAAGCTGCATACACACCCTTGCTACCCGCTGTAATAATTACCTGGTCAGCACCTAATGTAAGAAATTGCTGTAAAGCCTTTTCATAATGCACAGAGTTTTCGATTTTATGACCAACAATCGTCTCTGCTTCATCTGTGTTACAAATAAACCATGTTACACCTTGCAACGTATCAGGTAATCGATTCATTTTTGGCGAAGATACCGGTACGATGACAAACGGAATGTCACGGGCAATTGCAACCTGCTGTATGTAAGCCACTGTTTCCTTTGGACAGTTCAAGTCCATAATAAAGCAGCCTGCGTTCATGAGCATTGCCTCATGTTTTTTTAGCAAACTTGGCAATAAAAGATCATATACTTCCATATTTGCTACCGCTAATGCTAGCTCGCCCTGCTCATCCATAATCGCAGTATAGGAACCAGTTGAAGCGTCTGGTAACTGCTCCACATAACGTAAATTCATAAATGGCTCTGAAGCTTCTTGGATCACTTGCCAATCAGCATCTTTGCCGGCAGTAGTCAGCAATGTTACTTGATGATTTAATCTGCCTAAGTTTTCAGCAATGTTTCGTCCTACACCACCTACACTAAATGAAGAGCTTGCAGGATTGGATGTACTGAACTGGACATTCCCCTTCACATGAAATTTTCGGTCAAGATTGGCTCCACCGATACAAATGATTTCATTTTCCTCAGGCAAAATATACGCACGGCCTACAATTTTCCCCTGTTTCGTCAAGCTCGATACTAAATTAGCAAGGACTGGTCGAGACAGATTCATCTTATCGGCCATCTCTTGTTGAGACATAAACGGATTCTGGCGAATTAATGCAAGGACCGCCTGTTCCCTTTCATTCATAGCATCACCTTTTATTATATTTGTTTATATTATAAACTTTTGTTTGGTCGGTGTCAAAAATTTTTTAAATGAAAAAAGTTGAAACCAATATGATATTGGCTTCAACTTTTTAGTGATAACTATTGCCTCAATGGAATTAAGGTGTCGTGTATAGAAGGGGTGCGAAAGCGAAGTGTAACGTAGCAACAGCAACAAATGTTTTCTGCGTGTGAAATCAATAGCGGCGGAAATTCGGGTTTTGCGGCGTTCTTTTCTTGGTTAGCGGCGCAATTTTATGGTTTAGCGGCGTTCTTCCTTCGGTTAGCGGCGCAACTTTATGCTTTAGCGGCGTTCTTCCTTCGGTTAGCGGCGCAACTTTATGCTTTAGCGGCGTTCTTCCTTCGGTTAGCGGCGAATTCCAATATTAGCTGGACAAATGTTTTCTGTGTGAAAGCGAAGCGACAGTAACAAATGTTTTCTTTGGAAAACGAAGCAATAGTGAAATAGCTGACAAAATTTTGAGAACCGACGATAGTCAAGAGTCTCGCTCTAAGCAAAGCGAGTAACTAGTTATCAAATATTGGCATGATGAGGCGTTTGTTTTTTCACGATGATGACAAATAAACTTGCCAATGCACAGAACATTCCAGCAAGGAAAAAGGCCCAAGTATATGAATTGAAAAACTTATAAATGAGGCCTCCACCATAGGCAGCAACTGCAGCTCCTGCTTGATGTGATGCGAAAATCCACCCATAAATAATGCCACTTTTATTCGTACCAAAAATTTGTCTAGAAATACTAATCGTTGGGGGTACTGTAGCAATCCAATCTAATCCATAAAATATTGTAAAGATTGTCAGTAAAGTTAGCGACCCTTGCATTAATGCATACGGGAGTAAAAGCAGAGACGCTCCTCTTAAAAGGTAGTACCAAAACAATAACCATCGATTATCAAAACGATCAGACAGCCACCCGGATAAAGTAGTCCCTACAAGATTAAACACTCCCATAAAGGAAAGAAAGGATGCAGCGGTTACTAAAGGGACACCAAAGCTAATACAGTAAGAAACAAAATGAGTACCAACTAACCCACTAGTTGAAAGTCCACAAATAAAAAAACTTCCCGCTAATAGCCAAAATTCTCTCTTCCTTATTGCCTCAAATAAACCATTAAAAGCAATACTAATCGGATTTTTCTTATGATTCTCTTGTTGCACGACTAGATCTTCTTCCAGTCCATAAGGAAGAATCCCTATATCCTGTGGTTTATTTTTCATAAATATTGAAATAGCGACGAACATAACAATACTTAGAATAAGCATTAATCCAATCGCCCATCGCCAAGAATAATATTCAATAATAATCGCCAATAATGGTAAGAGAATTAACTGCCCTGTTGCAGTACTCGCCGTTAAAATTCCTACTGCCAACCCTCTACTTTTCACAAACCAATGATTAGCTACATAAGGACTTAACACCGTTAAAAAAAGACTTGCTCCTAAACCAATAATACCGCCCCATATAACGATTAACTGCCATGATTGAGTCATGAAAAGCGTAAGCATCATGCCAATGAATAATGTAGCCATCGCACCTAGCATCATTTTCTTTAAACCCGCTATTTCTAGTAACGCCGCCATAAACGGACCCGAAAAACCATATAAAAATAGACTCACTGCAAAAGCTAAAGCAATTATAGATCGATCCCAATTAAATTCTTTTTCAAAGGAGTCTATTAAAACCCCTGATGATGACATTGTAATCCCTGCAACAATAATTGAGAAAAAGGTTACGACTAAAATAAACCAGCTATAATGAATACGCCTCATCTTGACACCTTCAATTCTTAAAAGATTTTATTAATATGCTCTTTAATGAAAAAAATTACAGCTCAATTATATGTATATGCATATATTACTGAGGTAAATGACTTCCTGAATCATGTATATACATATATAATCTTAGTAATCGCTTTTATTACTTGTCAAGAAACATTTTCCAACTTAACAAAATAATTGAACCAACTCGAAAAGGAGTACGGAACAATGAAGAATATAGATTACACACAAATATGTGTATGTGCAAACCTTCGAAAAAAAACGCGACTCGTGACACAATTGTATGATAAATTACTACAGCCCACTGGCTTAAAAGTTACACAATACTCAATGCTAGCAAATATCGATCTTCAACAAGCAGTTTCCATTAGTCGACTAGGTGAAATTTTACTGCTCGATCAAACAACCATTACACGTAATATTAATTTGTTAAAGCGAAATGGCTATGTAGATTTAACAAGAGATCCGCAAGATGCTCGAGCAAAGGTCATTACACTAACTGATAAAGGGGTTGAAAAATTAAACGAGGCTGCTCCAATTTGGCAAGATATCCAAGAAAGAATTATCAATGATATCGGCTTAGAAAAATACAATGATTTTTATGAAACATTGAAAACTATCCAAAAAATAATTCAATCTTATGATGAAGAATAAAAAACGAACCTAACAAAAGAATCCATTTCGAAAAATGATTGTTCGAAATGGAATTTTCATACTATTATGTATGCCAATAAAGTATAGCTCTTCGACAAAACGTGGGGTTGATTTCCGTTCCTGCTGGGCCTTTGTTGCTGTCGCTTCGCTTTCGCACAGGATAAAACATTTGTTGCTGTCGCTTCGCTTTCGCACAGGATAAAACATTTGTTGCTGTCGCTTCGCTTTCGCACAGAGCAAAGCTTCCTGTTGGCGTCCGATGAGCCGCTTCACTCGCGGTGCTCGCTGCAGGGTCTCGGGCCAACAGATGTTTTTTGCGCGGAAGCGTAGTGCTAACGTAGCGACAGCAGCACGATGTTTTCACGAAGGCGTTATCATAGGACGTGATGTGATGGTTTTAGCCTTCGTTCCACTAATCACTGATCCCCAAGGAGTCGCCCATTCCCCACTACAATCAACTTTTCCGCTTAGCATTTATCTTCTGACATGTTACTCTATTTCATAGTGAAAATATGTAGCAATATGAGCAAATATATATTCATAAATCTATTCTGTTTGATTATAGGATAAAAAGTAACAGCTAGCATAGTTCCCCTTTTGACAAGATAATTGCTTGCCCTCCTACCATAACTCTTGGATTATTTTTATTTATTAATTTTGTCAGGATGTTAGAAGGTCTCCCCATACTATGTCCTTGAAGGAACGAGTACTCTTGATCAAATTCATTTAGTATGTGGTTATGAAAAAGATAATAAGTTAATGCCCCATTTGAAGTACCTGTTGCGGCTTCCTCATCAATACCGTATAGTGGGCAAAAGTTTCTACTCTCTGCTATCCCATCTTCTGTGTCGAGTGTAAATGCATGAACGCCCCCCACTTTATTGATCTTTGTATACTCAGCAAGTGCTTTAAAATTAGGATTTAACGCATACAAATCATCCTTTGTTTTAATAGGAAGCATTATATCCCAAAGACCCGTACTTACAGCTTGAGGCACTAAATTGAAATTTATATCTCCTATTTTGCTTTTATCAATTTTAAAAAGATACGACAAATTATCATAATCATCAAATATTTTTCCTAACTGAGGTTCAGCTTGCTCCATCATTATAAAAGATTGATTCACTTCAACAGCAAGTGTGCCTGCGAGTGTTTTCATAAAATATGTATTATTATCTTCAATAGCACAACTGTCTAATAATGCCTTGAAGGATGCAATAGTAGCATGTCCACAAAGTTCAACCTGTACAGTCGGTGTAAAAAACTTTATGTCAAAATTTTTATTGTCTATTTTTTTAATAAATGCTGTTTCTGAAAAACGAACTTCTGCAGCAAATTTCTGCATAAACTCTTCATCTAAATTTTCATGGATCACTACACCTGCTGGATTACCACCAAATTTAGTTGCTGTAAAAGCATCAATTACATAATAAGACAAAGCTAACTCTCCCTTACTTTTGAATTTAAAAGTTTTTAATGCTTACTATATCGATTAATCTCTTTATATTAAAAAAACGCCACAAAAATGTGACGCTTTTCATATTATTGTATGACTCTTCTGCAAAACGAGAGATTGATTTCCGTTCCGGCTGAGCGCTTTCCCAGGGGGACGTCAGTCTTCACTTCAATCAACCAAATCCTTTTTTAATATTCAATAAGTGTTTTTATGTTTAAGTCGCCTATTTTTTCACGACCATTCAGCTCTTTTAACTCGATTAGGAAGGCACAACCAACAACTTGACCGCCTAATTGTTCAACTAAACGCACTGTCGCTTCAACTGTGCCGCCAGTCGCAAGTAAATCATCACAGATTAATACTTTTTGCCCTGGTTTAATCGCATCTTTGTGCATTGTTAGCGTATCTTTACCGTACTCAAGACCGTAGTCAGCACTTATCACTTCACGTGGTAATTTTCCTGGCTTACGAACAGGCGCAAAACCAATTTCAAGCGCATAAGCAACTGGACATCCGATAATGAAGCCACGAGCCTCAGGACCTACCACAATTTCAGCTCCTAATTCTTTTGCGTAACTTACGATTTGGTCTGTTGCATATTTGTATGCAGCACCATTATCCATAATTGTTGTAATATCTTTGAAGCTAATGCCCTCTTTCGGCCAGTTTTCAACCGTTGTTACGTATTGCTTTAAATCCATGTTATTGTTCCTCCTACGAAACTTAATCGTATATTAATGTAATCGTTCATCAAACCATTGTTTTAATTCTATATAAGGGGCATATACTAGCTTCTGCTCCATTTCAATCTGTTCTGAACGCTGTTTGTAAGACGGTGCCTCTGTAAGTGCCTGTTTCGGTGCATTCACGTTGACAGTCGTCAGTCCACTCTCCATTTTAACAAAATCAAGTTCAAAAAACACCTGTGTCATAAATTTTAATGCATCTAACGGCCAACCTGTATGTTTGGCTAATTCCGCCAAATGCATATTTAATGGAAAGGCAGGGCGATTTTTTAAAAACTTATAATACCAGGAGAATTGCTCACGTGTAGGCAATCCATTGAAGTACTGAGAATCAGGCATGTAAAAATGTGCATATATACGGGAAGGAGCTGTTTTTCGTAAGACACTTTCTAACATTTGAACATTTTGTGGCAAATCCAGTAGGATGATATAATTGCTTTGTTCTACATTTGAAAGCGTAGGATCCACTGTTAGGATTGGTACACCAATTAACGACTGGTAATAGGTAACCGTTTCTGAACGGAAGGCGATAAATGTTGCCTCCTCTTTTGGAACCGTATTTAACCAGCGGGATGTTTGGCGAATACCACGAATATCAAATAATTGCCATTCAGTCGTTTGGACATCCTCTATCATAAATTGTGCTTTTTTACGTCCTTGCCATTCGTTAATTTGTAAATCCCCTGTAAATGATACTTTAATTCCATATGTTAATTCGTCGTGTAAATGTCCTTTATTGAATCCGACACTATCCAATTTTTCATAGCCATCCGTCAATTCCATTTTTATATGATTTTCTGCTGCTCCAATTTTCCGCATGGAGGATATCTCCACATCTTCGAGCACATAAACAGGCTTCGGAAAATCAGTACCATATGGACCCAGCGTCGAAATTTCTTCAATGGCATCTGCTGAAATTTCATCCATTTTTAGCGGTATGTCAATATTGAGTACAGGTGTCAATTGTTCCTCTGATAAACACGCTCTTGCTTGATCATCTAAGCGTGATCTTAACTCATCCACATGCTCAATGGATAATGTCATCCCTGCTGCCATAGGATGCCCACCAAAATGAGGTAATATATCTCGATTCTTCGCTAATTCATTATATAAATGGAAGCCTTCAATACTACGAGCTGAGCCTTTAGCTGTTCCTTTTTCATAGTCTAGTGATAGTACAATCGTAGGACGATAATAGAGCTCTACAAGACGGGACGCGACGATCCCTACTACCCCAGCATTCCAGCCTTCTCCAGCAATAACTAAAACGAGTGAATTCCCGATTTTTTTATCTGATTCAATGAGAGCAATCGCCTCATCTGTAATACTCTTTACAATGTCTTTGCGTTCACTATTACACGTATTAAGCTGCTTCGCTAATGCTATTGCTTTAGCATTATCCTCAGCCATTAATAGCTCGACGCCTGGCGCCGCTTCTCCTAGTCGACCAACTGCATTTAAGCGCGGTCCAAAGTAAAAACCGATTGTTTCTTCGTTAATTTTTGCTTGCTCGGCACTGGCTACTTCACACAATGCTTGTACCCAAGGGCTGAGTGATCGGCGCATTTCTTCTATTCCTCGTTTTACTAGGTAGCGATTTTCATCAACTAATGGTACTAAATCCGCTACTGTTCCAACAGCTACGTATTCAATTAAATGCGTTGGCAGTTCTCCATATAGAGCATGCGCTAACTTAAAAGCTACCCCCACACCTGCAAGCTCGCCAAATGGATAATGTCCTTCTGGTATACGAGGATGTAAAATAATATCGGCAGATGGTAATTCATCGCCTGGTTCATGGTGATCTGTAACGATAACATCCATACCTAGTTCCTTCGCGACACGAATCGGTTCAATACCCGAAATACCATTATCAACTGTTATAATTAGCTGAGCGCCCTCTTCATGTGCTTCACGAAATAGCGCTTCATTCGGTCCATAGCCGTGAATAAAACGATTCGGTATTTTAAACGATACATCGGCACCGAGATCAAGCAACACATTCAGCATGACTGTCGTGCTAGTGACTCCATCGGCGTCGTAATCGCCATATACTAAGATTTTCTCTCCATTATCAAGCGCTTGCTCAATACGTGCTACAGCTTCTGCCATACCATGCATTAAAAACGGGTCATGGATACTTGCTTCTGTCATATTTAATAAGCTCTCTGCGTCCGCAGTTGTTTCACAGCCACGCGCAGCTAAAATTTTTGCTGCAATCGCAGAAAGTTGTAGGTCATTTTGTAATGTTTGGACAAGCTTAGCGTCTGGGCGCTCTACCTGCCATCTCTTTTTTGATAGAATCATCTTTTCACTTCCTCACGAAAGCTATTATACCGAAAATCTAGCCTATCCGCACTATCTGTCAGAATGATAGTTTTATCCATCAGATTTTCAATTCAATCCGTCATTTTTACTAAACTACTCGAATGATAGAAGTCAGAGCGACGGATAGAACCGTTAAAGCCTTGGGTATCGGTATCAAAAGAAAAAAGCCTACTCCATTAAAGAGTAGACTTCTGAAACACATCTTTTGAAGCAGACACTAACGCCTCAATTTTCTCCAAATTACCTTCATGCAATGCTGTCACGATCGCACTGCCAACGATTACACCATCACTAAGTGCCCCCATATTTACCACTTGCTCGGGCGTTGAAATTCCAAAGCCAGCTAGTACTGGTATTTGACTTGCTTCACGTAAACGAGCAAAATGATCATGTAAATCATTCGCAAAGGTTGTACGAGCCCCTGTGATTCCATTGACTGTCACAGCATAGACAAAGCCTTGACTGGCAGCTGCGATACGTGCAATTCGCTCTGGAGGACTTGTTAACGATACAAGTTGAACGATGTCGATACCATGAGGATTTAATGTATCACATAAAACGGCGCTTTCTTCAAGTGGTACATCAGGAACGATTAATCCTTTAACGCCCCCCACTACACAAGCTTTCGCAAAAGCCTCTAACCCAAAAGCTAAAACAGGATTAAAATAAGTCATAACAACTAACGGAACTTGAATTTCTTTTTTTAATGAAGCTAATACTTCTAGCACTTTACGTAATGTCACACCTTCTGCTAAAGCCCGTTCACCTGCTTGCTCTATCGTAGGTCCATCCGCTACAGGATCCGTGAACGGTATACCAACTTCAATAGCCGTTACAGCCATTTGCTGTAGCTTCAAAATCGTAGGCTTCAAAGTTTCTAGCCCCCCATCGCCGGCCATAATATATGGTATAAATGCTTTATTCCCAGCGATTTTCGCTTCTTCAATTGCCTGTTGTAGTGTTGTCATAACATATCTCCTCCTAATACTTTACTGACAGTATGAACATCTTTATCTCCTCGGCCAGATAAGCACACAACTATTATGTCATCTGTAGACATTGTCTTCGCAAGTTTTGCTGTATAGGCAATGGCATGAGAGCTTTCTAGTGCAGGTAGTATACCTTCTGTTCTACACAGTAACTGCAAACCCTCAAGTGCTTCATTGTCTGTAATCGAATCAAATTTAACTCGCCCAATATCATGTAAATAACAATGCTCTGGGCCCTTCCCTGGATAATCTAGACCAGCTGAAATAGAATGTGCTTCTTGCACGAAGCCATTTTCATCTTGTAATAAATACATGTATGCACCGTGTAAAACGCCTAGCTGTCCACCGGCAATTGCTGCTGCATGCTTTCCTGTCTCAATACCACTACCTGCAGCCTCTACCCCGTATAGCGCAACAGTTTCATCGTCGACAAAAGGATGGAACATACCGATTGCATTACTACCACCACCTATACAAGCAACAACTGCATCTGGTAAACATTCTTCCTTAGCTAAAATCTGCTCTCTAGTTTCAACACCAATTACACGCTGGAAATCCCTCACGATTTTCGGGAATGGATGTGGTCCTAAAGCTGAGCCTAAAATATAATGAGTATCTTCAACATTTGTCACCCAGTAGCGCAGCGCAGCATTGACAGCATCCTTTAATGTTTTTGAACCTGTTTCTACAGACTCTACTTTTGTACCGAGTAACTCCATGCGAAACACATTCAACTGTTGGCGTTTTATATCTTCGGCACCCATAAATACAACACATTCAAGATTCAATAATGCGCATGCAGTTGCCGTGGCCACTCCATGCTGTCCTGCACCTGTTTCCGCCACTATTTTCCTTTTACCCATTCGTTTGGCAAGAAGCGCTTGACCAATCGCATTATTAATCTTATGGGCTCCAGTATGATTTAAATCTTCACGCTTTAAATAAACCTTCGCGCCGCCTAGCTCTTTTGTTAAATTTTCTGCGTAATACAATGGCGTCTCACGACCGACGTATTGTTGTAAATAATAGGCCAATTCCTCAGTAAAAGTTTGATCATTCATTGCCTCATCATGGGCCGTCTCTAATTCCAACAAAGCGGTCATTAATGTTTCCGGAACAAATTGTCCACCAAATTTTCCATAACGACCTTCTTTTGTCGGTACACTATTTGCAATTGAATTCACCATTATGCCCTCCCCTTCTCCACTGCCTGTAAAAATGCATTTATTTTGGCTATGTCTTTTACACCGTCTGTCTCTACACCACTCGATACATCTACCATAAATGGCGACACAAGTGATACTGCTTCTTCTATATTTTCAGCTTGCAAACCACCTGCTAAAATTAGCTTTTCTCGCGGAATCCCTACCGTCTCTAAAAGGGTCCAATCAAACGTGTGACCACTACCACCTTTAAAATCTGTCCCTGGTGCATCAAATAAGTAATAGTCTGCGTCATATTTAGCAGCAGCTTGAACATCTTCAACACCTCTTACAGACAAAGCTTTAATGGCCGGGTAACCTTGCTGACGGATAAACTCTGGAGATTCTTCTCCGTGGTACTGCACATAATCTAATGGCACACTTTCTACCGCTGTGCGTAATTCCTCTAAGCTTGGATTGACAAAA
Source organism: Lysinibacillus sp. NPDC096382 (assembly GCF_044762845.1). Taxonomy (NCBI): domain Bacteria; kingdom Bacillati; phylum Bacillota; class Bacilli; order Caryophanales; family Bacillaceae; genus Lysinibacillus; species Lysinibacillus sp. NPDC096382. The sequence continues at coordinate 19,300 of NZ_JBIWFC010000023.1, read as the reverse complement.
ACACCGATTTTTAAAACGCCCTCCGGTACATGTTTAGCTAGTTGCTGTGCCTGTTCAACCGTCACTCGTCGTTTACTTGGCGCAAAGACAAAACCAATGGCATCCGCTCCTACCTCTATTGCTGCCTGCACATGCTGTTGTTCCTTCAGTCCACAAATTTTCACCTTCGTCATACAGATGCACCTACCTTATTGACCTGTAAACTTTTTAGCCTAGTACCTGGATCACCACTGCGCATTAATGACTCACCTACAAGAACGCCACTAGCTCCCATAGCCGCCACAGCTTTAGCGTCTTCTTGCGTCCAAATCCCACTTTCACTTATTAAAACTTTCTCTTCTCCGAACGGAAAAACTTCTGCAATTTCACGTGTTCGCTCTAAGTTCACTTCAAACGTACGTAAGTCTCGATTATTGACGCCAATCAGCTTGGCACCAATTGCAATAGCACGTTCAAGCTCCTCTAAATCGTGCACCTCCACTAAGACCTCTAGATTTAAGCTTATTGCATAGCTATATAAATCGCGTAATGCCTCATCTGTTAACGCGGCTACAATTAGCAAAATAATAGATGCACCTGCTGCCTTTGCAAATCGAATTTGAACACGCTCAATCATAAAGTCCTTACAAAGAAGTGGCGTTTGAACAGCATTTGCAACTGCGGCTAAATCATCAAAGGAGCCTTTAAAAAACTTTTTATCTGTTAAAACAGAAATGGCCGCCGCTCCAGCTTCTACATAAGTTTTTGCCTGCGCCACTGGATCTGCCCCTTGCGCGATTAGCCCCTTTGAGGGGGAGGCACGCTTCATTTCAGAAATAACCTGTAATGTCTCAGCTTTTCTCAATCGTTCAAATAAAGACGGTCGTAGCTTTTCTGTAAAATTAGCTAACGGGTCGGGCTGTTCAAGTAAAGCACTAACTTCTATCTTTTTTTGTTCGAGAATTTTATTTAAGATATTCATTGTTGGACCTCCACTCTGTTAATATGTTCACTATAAGCAACGACTGCCTCTAATTTTTGAAGGGCACGCCCGCTGAAAATACTATCCTTCGCCATTTCTACACCTTCTTTAACGGTTTCAGCAATTCCATAGCTGAACAACCCAATACCAGCATTCAATAAAACTGTGTCAAAGTAAGCACTTTGTTCACCAGCTAATAATTTACGCATAATTGCGGCATTTTCATCTGCATTGCCTCCACGAATGGCCTCTATTGGTGCATAGCTGAGACCCGCATCCTCTGGAGTTAAAGAAAAAGGAATCAAGTCTCCTTTATCTACTAAGACAAAAGTATTTTGACCAGCTAATGACGCCTCGTCTAAACCTAGTGGCCCAGAAACGACCATTGCACGTTTACGCCCGAGCATTTGTAATACGGAAGCATACTCCATGACAAAATTCGGACGGTTAATGCCGGTAAATTGCGTCGATAAAGGCACTGGATTCGTAAGTGGACCGACAAGATTAAATATAGTTGGCTTGCCTAGTGCGCGACGTACCTCGCCAAGTCGCTTTAATTTTGGATGGACATTTGGCGCATATAAAAAGGCAATTCCTTCTTTCTCTAATAGCTCAACAGTTTGTTCAATGGAAATATTCGTATGAATACCGAGTGCTTCCAAAACATCAGAGCTTCCTGATGCCGAAGAAATTTTACGATTGCCGTGCTTCGCCATTTTGACACCTGCCCCTGCTAACACAAAGGCGCAAGCCGTACTTATATTAAATGTATTAAGACCGTCACCACCAGTGCCGCAATTATCCATATAGACACCTGCTTTTGCTGGTACGTCTAGTGCAAACGAACGCATAATGGTAGCTAATGCCGCTACTTCATGTGCTGTTTCACCTTTGGCAGATAATGCCGTTAAAAAGCTTGCGATTTCTCCCTTCGGTGTGTCATCTTGGAACATCCATGTTGCTGCCTGTAGCATTTCCTCATACATTAAATGCTCTCGTTGTTGTACTTTTTGACGAATACCTTCCATTAATGTGAACCTCCTTCTTTTTCAAGTAGCTGCAAAAATTCCTGTTCGTCCTCTTTTATTTGTTTTAAACTTTCATCGACATTTGTGTATTTGGTCACCGTTACAGTTGTTTGCATATGCATCGTTTCATTTTCTATGACAATGGATTTCCCTGTTAATGCAAAATCAAGATGACCGTTAAAACCAATAAATCCAAGTGCTCCTCTTAAAGTTTGACTAGATTTTTCTAAATAGTCCTTTGCCTGATCCTTCGGAATAACTGTTGATGCAAAGGATGGTAATGTCGCAGCTAATACATCAAGTGCATGAAGCATCGGTAATATTTGTCCTTCAACTCTCGATGTCATGTGTAATGCATGCTTTGAACGCTCAATTCTCATCGCCTCTATGATTTGAATGGAATCTCGGAAGCACACAGACTGTAATTCTTGTCGCACGGCAGAAACAAGTACAGCATGTGACTTCCTAATATTTGTGTTTTCATAGAGCTTTCGTTCATGTTCTAAATCTTCACCTTTTGTGGAACCTCTAGGAAATGTCCCCTCTGTTGGTGTCGCAATCACACGCTCACCTTTTACACGAATTAGGCTTTCAGGAGATGTTCCTAAAACAACATGATCCTCAAACTCTACATAATACATATACGGAGCAGGTTGTTTTTTACGCAATTGACGATATAAAGCGAAAGCATCTCCTTGTAAATTTGCTAACAAACGCTTTGATAGGACGGCTCTTGTAATATCTTCATCTAATGTAGCTTTGATAGATGTTAGAGTTGTTACAAATTGTTCATTCGTAGACGATTCACAAGGTTCATAACTACAACTTTTATCCTCATCCTCTCTACCTTTTAAAAGCTGCTCCGCCAACTCCTCTAAATTTGGTTCTTTTTTTTCTGCATCAATATTCGTATAAATTAAAGTAACCTCATCTGTTACATGATCAAACACAATGACTGTCTCATACACATGGAAATGCACATCTGGTAGCTGCACTTTATCCTGATCAGTCGATAATATCGTTATGGCATCATGACCAACATAGCCAACAGCTCCGCCTGAGAAGGGGAATTGTATCGTATTGGAAATGCGTGGCATTAATCTTTTCAATAATACAAACATGTCGCCCTTATGTGTATAGGTGTTTCCGGTCTTATATGAATATTCCTGAATGTCATCTCCAAAGCCTTTATACGTTTTTCTTGGATTAGCACCAATAAAAGAAAAACGACCTGCTCCTTCATGCTGCGCTGAACTTTCAAGTAAGAATTTAAGCTTTCCTTTTAGGCGTCTAAAAATTAAAATCGGTGTTAAAGAATCAGCATTAATCGTTTTCATTTTTGTTCTTGAACTCGTCGATTGCATAATTACCAAGCTCCTTTTCTTAAAAATCCACTGCCCTTGGACTTACAAATGTTTAGCAGCTGAATCGTTTTTTTGTTGAATAAAAAGGATCAGCATCATAGTGTGGGTTGATTTCCGTTCCGGATGGGGCCCTTCCCTGTGGGCGTCCAGCCTCCACTCCGATCGTTTTTTTTACATATCCTAGCTTTTGGTGGTATAAAACAATAAAAAAAGTCCTCTGCAAAAAGGATTTTTCCTAATTGCAGAGGACGATCAAGACCGCGTTGCCACCTCATATTAGAGCATATTTGCTCTCCCTTATGTGCTCAACCTTAGTTCGTCAATAAAATTGACATACCTTTTTCATTAATGGCAAAAAGATTTGTCTAAGTCGAAGCACCCCCTATAACGTGGGGAATCCGTTCGCTATAATCAATTCCGCCTTGGCGTAATTACATCCAGAGGCATTCATTTCGTTCAGTAGATGTTTGTAAACCCACTGGATGAAGATAATTAGCGACTCTCATAAGTCCATTCACATAAGCTACAAATCAGTTCGCACCATCCACTGACTCTCTAAATTGCACACTTATGCTACTACTCTTATTCAACAATTTCTCAGCTATTCTCATCTAAACTCAGCTCATCTGTTCTAAGGCTGACCTCGCTCCCGAGACCAACTACCTTGTATCGAACAAAAAAGTTAGCCTTATTTTATGCCAAACGATAAAAATTGTCAATCAATTCTGAGAAAAAGGAAAATGTTAAAGGGACTTTTCAAATTATACAATAGGAAAAATCACCTTCTTTACGCATCAATAAAGGGAGTTAAACTACCTACTTTTGAGAATTTACTATAACTTGACCTCGTAAGAATATCAAGTTATAGTAAATTCATACCATTGATTTTCTAATATATTAAAGAAAGAAGGAACAAATATGTCCGTTCAGAAAAAACTAAATATAGGTTTTATTTCATTCATTTGTTTACTCTTATTATCAAGTATTATTGCTTTTTTTCAATTTAAGTCGGTTGAGGGAGACATAGTAGAGGTACTAGATTACCGAATCGTACAAATTCAATTAACAGATGAAATACAACAGCAGCTTGCCTCACAGGGGCTTTTTTTACGTTCCTATTTTCTAAATAGTAAGGATGAGACAACAAAATCAAATTTAGAACGTTATGAAAAACTATTATCAGAAACCATTCAAGAGCTTTCAGGTATTGTTCGTTCCGATCACACAAAAAATATTATGAAGCAAGTAACCGATTTACAACAAGATTTACTAACAAGTTCTGATAAAGCAGTGCAAGCATTTAATAGTGGAAATACAGATTTAGCCTTATCATACATAAATGGAGAAGTTACAAAAAGCAACAAAGAAATTTACACACTGACAAATGATTTATTAACTTATCAAGACGAACAGCTGCAAGAGGTTAAAAGTAGTGTTGTCCAAACAGTTACGCGAGCTATTATTATTTCAATTGTCTTACTTGTTATAAGTGCAATTGTTGGTTTATATTTTATGTATTTTGTAAAACGCTCCATCACTCAACCGCTTCGTAAAGTGATTAATGCAGCCGATACGTTAGCACACGGTGACTTAACAATTGCTCAGCTGGAGCATAACTCAAAAGATGAGATTGGTACACTTGCCACAGCAGTGAATGCGTTAAAACAGAATTTATCTGTCCTACTTAAAAACGTTCAGGACAACGCTACACAATTATCTGCCGCTTCTGAAGAGCTTTCCGCTAGCACGGTAGAAGTGACAACAACTACAAGCGACATCTCACATCGAGTACAAGACACGTCAAACCATATAGCTTCATCTGCTAGTGCCTCTCAACAAAGTGCCCTAGCTATGGATGAAACTGCTGCTGGTGTACAACGAATTGCTGAGGCAACTCAAAATTTGCATCACAATGCTATGAATATGACACAGCTTGCCAATACCGGAGGGAAAACTATTACGACTGCCAAGGAGCAGATGGATACAATTTCTGAGTCAACTACACAAATTGCCGATTTAACGCAAAAGCTAAGTAAGCAATCTGAAGAAATCGGGCAAATTACAAAAGTAATTACGGCTATTACTGAACAAACAAATTTACTGGCGCTCAATGCTGCCATCGAAGCAGCACGAGCTGGTGAGCACGGCAAAGGCTTCGCTGTTGTAGCAGATGAAGTACGAAAGCTTGCTGAAGAATCCAAGCAATCTGCTGGCCAAATTGTTGCCCTTACAAATGAAATTCAAACGGATACAAGAAATGTTGCAGCTGCTGTGCATGAAGGATTAGTATCTGTCCAGGATGGTGTAGCAAAAATTCATGAGGCTGGTGATGCATTTGATTCTATTACAGCGTCTGTGCAAACATTTACTGAGCAAATTGAAGATATATCAGCCACTTCGGAACAAATCTCAGCTAGTGCTGAAGAGGTAGCTGCCTCTGTAACAGAAATTGCAAATGGGGCAAGTATTTCAGCGAGCAATTCACAAATCATTGCTGAAGCAGTAGAAGAGCAAGCTGCAACAATGCAGCAGGTGAATGAGGTAGCTGAGGAATTAAGCAATAACGCTCAGCAACTCCAAGCATTACTACTGCAATTTAAACTTTAACGTCTTTCAGCGGGTGTCCAAACACCTGCTGCTGACGCTTCGCTTTCGCGCAAAAAACATATGCTGCTGACGCTTCGCTTTCGCGCAAAAAATATCTGCTGCTGACGCTTCGCTTTCGCGCAAAAAATATCTGCTGCTGACGCTTCGCTTTCGCGCAAAAAATATCTGCTGCTGACGCTTCGCTTTCGCGCAAAAAATATCTGCTGCTGACGCTTCGCTTTCGCGCA